>DASQUD010000158.1:0-6141 GCA_035641455.1 Propionibacteriaceae bacterium
CAGCCTGGCCGAGCTCTGCACCGTCCCGCTGGCGAACCTGATCCCGATCAGCGCCAACGTCCCGGATGTGGCCGCCGCCGCCCTGGGCACCTCCGGAATTGCCGCATGGATGTCACTCAGCTGGCGTGCGGCGCTGCAACCCGGCGAGCGGGTCATCGTTCTCGGCGCCAGCGGTGCTGTCGGTCAGGTTGCCCTGGCGGTCGCGCGGCACCTCAAAGCTGCCCGCGTCGTTGCCGTCTGCCGGTCGGAGACCTCCGCTCGGCGGGCACGCAACGCTGGCGCGGACGAGGTGGTCGTGCTGCGCCCAGAGACCCGCGCCGACCTGACAGCTCGACTCATCGAGGCCGTGGGGGGTCCGGCCGACGTGGTGATCGACCCGGTCTTCGGCGAACCTGCCGCGGCGGCAGCAATGGCGCTCGGAACCTGGGGACGGCTGGTCAACATCGGCGGAGCGGCACAGGATGTCGCGGAGTTCTCTTCCGCCATATTGCGTGGTCGGACCATCGGCATCCTCGGCTACACGAACAATGCCATTTCGGCTGAGCAACGGGCTGAAGCGCTGACGCAGGTGCTCCGACTCGCCGAGCGGAAGGCCGCGTCGGTCGACCATCGCGTGATGCCCCTCAGTGACTGTGACCGCGCCTGGGCGGCCGCCTGCGAATCCGGACCCCGAATCGTGATAACGCCCTAGCCGGCGCTATGTCGAGCTGTCCAAGGCGGCGATAATCGACCAGGAGCGCTCGACGCCGGCGCGAGAGGAGCGCATCACCATGACTCAGGTCAGCCCGCACGGACTACATCACGTGACGGCCATCGCCACAGATCCGCAGTCCAACGTCGACTTCTACACGCGGGCCCTCGGGTTACGCCTGGTGAAGCAAACGGTCAACTTCGACGCGCCAGACACCTACCACCTCTACTACGGGGACGAGCAAGGCAGCCCGTCGAGCCTGCTCACCTTCTTTCCGTGGCCCGGCGTCCCCCAGGGTCGTCAAGGCGCCGGGATGACTACGGCGACGGCATTCAGCGTGCCAGAGTCCTCACTGGGCTGGTGGCAGCGGAGGTTCGAGACGCTCGGCATCGACGCCGACGCCCCCCGTACCCGGGACGAGGAAGACGTGCTCACCTTCCGTGACCCCGACGGCATGGTGATCGATCTGGTGGCCTCGAAGGCTGATCACCGCTCGGGTTGGGACGGGGTCGCCGACATTCCCGCGGAGCACGCGGTCCGCGGCCTGCACGCGATTACCTTGTCCGAACAGCAACTCGACCCATCAGCCACGATGTTGACCGAACTGCTCGGCATGAGCATCACCGAAGAGGAAGGAGACCGGTCACGCTTTGGAATGGCCGGCGGCAGCTCGGGCGCCCTGGTTGACGTATTCGCCGGTATCCGTGATCGCGGCTGGCAAGCCGGCGGAACCGTTCACCACGTCGCGTTCAGGGCCCCAGATCTCGCCACCATGCAGGTGTGGCACGCCGAATTGATCTCACGCGGCGTCTCGGTGACCCAAATTCTGGATCGCCAGTACTTCAAGTCGATCTACTTCCGCGAACCAGGCGGTGTGTTGTTCGAGATCGCCACCGACGCACCCGGTTTCTCCGTCGACGAGCCGCTGCTCGAGCTGGGGCGGAACCTCAAGTTGCCGCCATGGCTGGAACCCAACCGCCAACAGATCGCGGCTTCTCTGCCGCCGCTCCAACTCGACATCGACGTGCCATGAGCGCGGAAACAGGTCTTGACCGACCTCACGTCTTCCAGCCGGCGGACAAGTCGGCGGCCGGATCGCCGCTGCTGCTGTTGCACGGGACCGGCGGAAATGAGTACGACCTGTTGCCGTTGCGGGACCAGCTGTCGCCCGGTGCGGCGGTGCTCTCGGTACGCGGGACAGTGCTGGAGAACGGCATGCCGCGGTTCTTCCGTCGGCTCGACGAGGGCGTGTTCGACGAGGACGACCTCCATCGTCGAGCCGACGACCTTGCCGAGTTTGTTGTAACGGCGAGCGCCGAGTACGGGATCGAGGAGGGCTCACTGGTCGCCGTTGGCTTTTCGAACGGAGCCAACATCGCCTCGGCCATGCTCCTCCAGCGGCCAGGTCTCCTCGGGGCTGCGGTGCTGCTCTCGGCCATGGTGCCGTACGCCGAACCACCCGCGGCCGATCTCAGCGGAACCGTGGTGGTGATCTCCAACGGTGAGCGGGACCCGATGATCCCCGCTGCGGTGACCCAACGGCTGGCCGGCCTGCTCCGCGACCGTGGTGCCGAAGTCGTCGAACTGCCCCACCCTGGCGGTCACCAGATTTCCGCTGCGATCCTGCCGCAGATCAGCAATGTCATCGCGCGTCCAGAGCGGCACACGAGGACGCCCCGATAATTGGCCGGTCACTGTGCCCATGATCTTTATCTGACGCCCGTGGGCAGCGTGGATAGGCAACGAAGCCCGCGAGGTCACCATCCCTTGCGCCGTCCATGCTGATCACCGGCGGCTACGAGTCAGCCCGAGCACTGGATATGTGACGGGACAGTAACGTCCGGGAAGCTGTCGCCGTCCCAGGCGTCGAAGCCCCTTCAGATCGTTCTCCTTTCGAGACGAGGAAGTCCAACATCTGGGGCGCCGCATCAATATGCTCACCTCAGCGCGGCCAGACAGCCGCCAGCTGCCAGGCCCTGAGGATGAGCTGCCATGTGGCGAAGACTGATCACAGCCGTTGCGTTGACGGTTCTGCTAGCCGGGCTGGTGACGACCCAGGCGACACCGGCTCAGGCCGCGACCTACTACAACTCGCGATGCGGAAACACGTCCGGCCGGGTGCTGCTGACGTTCGACGACTGGGCCTACGGCGATCCGTACCGGGCGACCCGCACGGGCGCCTACCTGCAGTCGCGCAACATCCGGGCGGCCTTCTTTTTGATCAACCAGTACGCCAAGAACTACCCCGGCATTGTCTCGACGCTCAGGCAGCAGGGTCACTGGGTGCTCAACCACACGTACTCACACCCGAACCTGACCACACTGTCCGACTCGGGCGTCAGCTATCAGATCCGCAACGGCATCTACAGCAATCGGTTGCGGCCTCCGTACGGGGCCTACAACTCCCGAGTCTCCAGCATCGCGGGCAGTCTGGGCTATCGCATCTGTACCTGGACTATCGACACCAAAGACTGGCAGTACGTCAACGGCAGCAGGCGCAGTACGTCGAGCATCCGCTACATCGTCCGGAACTCGCCATGGTCGGCCAAGGCGAGCGGTGTCGTCCTCGGGCACCTCAACACCAACTACCCCAACGCGATTTCCGGCATCATCTACGACCTGCACCAACAGGGCTTGCTCTTCTGTCGTAACCGGGGGCCAGTGGGACGCACCATGCCCTTCCCAGCCAGCTGTACCTAGCCGACAGCGGGCTGAACCAGCGCGAAGGAAAGCCACCGGGTCACATATGCGGGGATATCCCTGCAGATGTGACCCCGCTGAGCTAACGGACAGACAGCTGAAATCCTGATCGGCGCAGCGGTCGGCGGCTTGGTGTGCTTCGCTACGAGCTACGGCCTCACCCGGCTACTGGTGATATTGACGGTGCTCTGAATTGCTCAGGGACTCCCGGGGCCGAGTGCAGCTGCTCGTACCAATTCGAGAGGGGCCTGATGTGAAGAAGCTGATCAACGACCCGGCCGCCGTCGTCACCGAGGCCTTGGTCGGCGTCGAGGCCGCGCACCCCGAGCTGCGTGTGGACCACGCCAACAAGATGATCATCCGCGGCGATAGTCCTCAGCCGGGCAAAGTCGGAGTCGTCTCGGGTGGCGGCTCGGGCCACGAGCCGATGCATGGCGGCTTCGTCGGTCCCGGCATGCTCGACGCCGCCTGCTGTGGAGAGGTTTTCACCTCGCCGGTCCCTGACCAGATCGTTGCCGCCACCCATGCGGTCAATGGAGGCGCCGGCGTGCTGCACATCGTGAAGAACTACACCGGAGACGTTTTGAACTTCGACATGGCGGCCGAAATCACGGCCGCGGACGGAGTCGACGTGATTCAGGTCGTGGTCAACGATGACGTTGCCGTGCAGGACAGCACCTGGACAGCTGGACGCCGTGGCGTCGGCACCACGGTGTTGTTGGAGAAGGTGGCCGGAGCCGCCGCTGAAGAGCGGCGGACGTTGCAGGACGTGGCCGATGTCGCACGCCAGGTCATCGCCAACGGGCGGAGCATGGGAATCGCGCTGACCTCTTGCACTGTGCCGGTGCATGGCAGACCGACATTCGAGTTGGGCGATGGGGAGATGGAGTTCGGTGTCGGGATCCACGGGGAGCCAGGTCGCCGGCGGCTACCGATTGCGCCGGCCAGGGAAATTGCTGCCATGCTGACCGAGCCAGTCCTCGACGACCTCCCTTTCTCGGGCGGCGACCAGGTGATCGCGTTCGTCAATGGCCTGGGAGCCAGCCCTCTTCTTGAGCTGTACCTGATGTATGGCGAGGTGGCCGGCATCCTCGCCAGCCGCGGCATCCGGGTAGCACGGAACCTCGTCGGCTCGTACATGACCTCGTTGGACATGGCCGGATGCTCACTCACGCTGCTCCGGGTTGATGACGACCTGTTGCGGCTGTGGGACGCCCCAGTAAAGACTCCCTCACTTCGCTGGGGCATCTGACGTGGCCGGCGATCGCCTGATCAGCGTCGAAGACCTGAAGGAGTGGTTGGGCGAGTTCGCCCGGCTCATCTTTGCGCATCGCGATGAGCTGACAGATCTGGATGCGGCGATTGGTGATGCCGACCACGGGAATAACATGAGCCGCGGCATGGCGGCGGTCGCGGCCGACCTCTCCGGCACAACGGTCGCGGACCTGGCCAAGCGGGCCGGCATGACCCTGGTGAGCTCGGTAGGCGGAGCAAGCGGCCCGCTCTATGGCACGTTCTTCCTGCGCTTCGCCAGTGCAGCGGGAGAGGTCGATGAGCTCGACGCCAGCTCCTTCGCGGTCGCGATGCGTGCCGGGCTTGACGGGCTAGTCTCGCGCGGAAAGGCCGAACTGGGAGACAAGACAATGGTCGACGCGCTGGCGCCGGCCGTCGACGCGCTCGAGCGAAGTCGAGCTCAACCGTTGTCGGCGGGTCTGGATGCGGCCCGGCGAGCGGCTGACGAAGGGCGGGATGCCACCGTCGCCATGGTGGCGCGGAAGGGCCGGGCGAGTTATCTCGGCGATCGCAGTATCGGCCACCAAGATCCGGGTGCCACGTCCGCAGCCCTTCTCATTCGAGCCGCCTCAACCACCCTCGGGTGAAGAGATGGTCGGGATCGTGGTGGTTTCCCACAGCTGGCCGCTCGCTCGGGCCGCCGTCGAGATGACCAGACAGATGATGCCCGCCCCGATTCCTCAGATCGAAATCGCGGCCGGCCTGGACGAGCACACTCTCGGCACGGACGCCGTACGAGTCAAGGAGGCCATCGAGCGGGCGAACGGCCCGGATGGCGTCCTGGTCTTGCTCGATCTTGGCAGCGCCGTGCTTAGCGGCGAACTTGCCTTGGACCTGCTGGACGATGCCGTGAGGTCGCACGTCGTGCTCAGCCCTGCACCACTCGTCGAGGGGCTGATCGCCGCAGCCGTCACCGCCGCGGGCGGAGCACCAATCGAAGAAGTCGCGGCAGAGGCGTCGTCCGGACTGGCCGCCAAGCGGGCACACTTGGGTGCCCCGCCGACAACCGTCGCCGTGCCGGCAGACACCTCAACGAGCGAACGTGGGACCTTCATCGTCGGCAACCCTCAGGGCCTGCATGCCCGTCCTGCGGCACGGCTTGTGGCTCAGGTACGCGGGCTCGACGCCACCGTTCAACTCACCAACCTGAGCAATGGCACTGGCCCCGTGCCGGCCTCCAGCATCAGCCGGGTTGCCACTCTGGGAGCGCAAACGGGCCATCGCGTCGAGGTGGTGGTCACCGGGCGCCAGGCCGGCGAGAGCCTCCAGCAAATCCTCGAACTGGCCGGTCGCAACTTCGACGAGCTCGAGATCGCAGCGCCGACCGCTCAGCCGCGAGCGGCCGGTCCTCTGACGGCGGCCCCGGGCATCGCCATCGGTCCCGCCTGGCGCGCCCATACCGGAATCGCCGCGGAGCCGGTGAGTCAGTCCGACGACCAGCCGGCGGACCCCGTACG
>DASQUD010000159.1:0-10654 GCA_035641455.1 Propionibacteriaceae bacterium
GTCCTTTGTGGCCATCGAACGCGCCGGCCGATCGGTCACCGTCTGCCGCACGGGCTACACGGGTGAACGGGGCTACGAGCTGGTCATTCCAGCGGAGGCCGCCGTCGACGTGTGGGACCAGCTGACGGAGGCGGGCGCTCCGTACGGACTGCAGCCGGCCGGTTTAGCAGCCCGCGACACGCTGCGCACGGAGATGGGCTATGCCCTGCACGGCCAGGAGCTCTCGCCGGAGATCACGCCGGTGCAGGCGCGGCTGGGGTGGGCCGTCGGCTGGACAAAGGACGCGTTCTTTGGTGATGTGGCGCTGCGGGCGGAGAAGGCGCGCGGCCCTCGACGGCTATTGCGTGGACTCAAGGCGACTGGACGAGGCATTCCGCGCCCAGGCATGACTGTCTACGGGCCTGGCGGAGAGGAAATCGGCTTGGTCACGTCCGGCACCTTCTCACCGACGCTCAAGACGGGGATCGCCTTGGCTCTGCTCGTACCAGACATTGGCGATGGGGACGGCGTGTTCGTGGGCATTCGTAGTCGACGAGAGCCGTTTGTGATCACCAAACCACCGTTCGTCACCCCGGGCGTCCGCGAGCCGTAAACCGCCGATCAGTCGTGGTCGGGTCCGAGGTTCATCGGACCGTAGACCAGGCGATCCTCCTCGTAGAGGCTGACCGCCTGCACTCCAGCGGCAATCAGCTCGGGGTAGAACTCGCCCAGCCAAGTCTCGGCTTCACCCTGGCTCGGGAACGTGCGAGGTGACGAACGATCGTTCGGTTCCCGATCTGGCACCCACCGCCAAGGCATCAGGTAAGTCTCCGCTTGGGTGAGGCGTCCCCCACCTTGTCGCCATTCCGCTCGATGACCTCACCCAGCGCCTCGTCTATTCCAGCCATGGTCTCTGCCGAGAGCTTTCGTTCGGCCGCCGCCGCATTGTCCTGCACCTGCTCCGGCCGGGAGCCACCGGTGATGGCCGAGGCGACATTGTCGTTCTGCAACACCCAGGCGATGGCGAGCTGAGCCATCGACAGCCCTTCAGCGTCCGCCAAGGGGGCGAGCTTCTGCACCCGGCTCAGCACGTCGTCGTTCAGCAGGCCTTGGATGAATTGTGCGCCGCCTTGTGAATCGGTTGCTCGCGATCCGGCGGGAGGTGGCTCACCCGGCTTGTACTTGCCGGTGAGGATGCCTTGCTCAATGGGGGAGAAGACCACCTGACCGATTCCGAGTTCTCGAGACGTGGGTACCACGTCGGCCTCGATGATCCGGTAGAGCGCGTTGTACCGCGGCTGGTTCGAGACGAACGGAAAGCGCAGCTCGCGAGCCAATGCGTGGCCGGCGCGCAGCTGCTCAGCGGTCCACTCGCTGACGCCGATATAGAGCGCCTTGCCGGAACGGACGATGTCGGCGAAAGCTTCCATCGTCTCCTCCAATGGCGTTGCCGGATCATAGCGATGCGCCTGGTAGAGGTCGACGTAATCGGTCTGCAGCCTTTGCAGCGACGCGTTGATCGACTCGCTGATGTGCTTGCGGGACAAGCCGGTGTCGTTCGGGCCGCCGGGGCCGGTGGGGAAGTAAACCTTGGTGAAGATTTCCAGGCTCTCCCGGCGTTCACCGGCCAGCGCCTCCCCCAAGATGGTCTCCGCTCGACCGTTCGCGTACACGTCCGCGGTGTCGAAGGTGGTGATACCGGCCTCGAGCGCTGCTCGGACGCATGCCGTTGCCTGTTCCGCCTCGACCTGCGATCCGTGCGTCACCCAGTTGCCGTAGCTGACGGCCGAAACCTTCAGACCGCTGCTGCCGAGATGACGGAACTCCATGTTTTCCTCGCTAACGGGGATCAGAACTTCTTCTCGCCACGCTTTACCCGCGGAGGGGGCATTCGGAACCGACGAATCTGAATGCCGCGGTTCATGCCGTACATCAGCAGCCCGCGCGGCGAAGACTTGGGCAGTCGGGCGGCCAGCACCTTCTTGAACCCGCGCCACATGATCGCCGAATCGGCGATCACGGCGAAGATGAACAGATACATGGCGATGGTGCTGATCACAGCAACTCGCGGCAGGGATTGGCTCAGAAAGGTCAGTGCCAAGATCACGACCAGGCTGGGCAGCAGAAACTCGCCGAGATTGAATCGAGAGTCGACGTAGTCACGGAGCAGAGCCTTTTCGGGTGTAGCGTCTCGGGCGTTGATCGCCCTCATTCGCTCGGACCGGGCCTGCCGTCCCGCCTCCAGGCGGGCTTGTTTCTTCGACACATTGCGGGCGACCCGCTGCCGACGGGCGGCTTCGGCTTCCTTGCGCGTGGGCGTCGGCCGGTCCTTCTTGGTGCCCGGCCCGACCGGCGCAGCAGGTGGTGGTGGCGCTGGCTCGGCAGGGGTGTTCCGGCGGAAGAGTGCCACGAACTCGTACCTCTCGCTGCGATGCGGTAGATCTGGGCGTCGGCCTCGCGGCCGAGCGCATCCCTGGATTGTCTCAGGGGAATAACCCAAAGACGAACCTACTCGCTGGTCCGGAACGACGTCCTTACCGTGGCGGGGATACGGTGGAAGCCTGTGCACCCGCGCCCCCGCATATCGCGATTGTGGAAGGACTTGCTGATACGTCATGAGCGGCATTTTTCAGCGCATTTCGTTGATCTTCCGAGCCAAGACCGACAAGGCCCTGGACAAACTCGAGGATCCTCGCCAGACGCTCGACTACTCCTACCAGCGTCAGCTTGAACTGCTCCAGAAGGTACGCCGCGGCGTTGCCGACGTTGCCACAAGCCGCAAGCGAGTGGAGCTCCAGGCGACGCAGCTCAACACCCAGGCCGACAAGCTGACGCAGCAGGCGCAGAAGGCGCTGGAAGTGGGCCGTGAGGATTTGGCTCGCGAGGCCCTGACCCGGCGCTCCGGCCTCCAGCAGCAGCTGACTGACCTGCAGACTCAGCATGCTCAGCTGCAAGGCGAAGAGGAGAAGCTCACTCGCGCCAGCCAACGGCTGCAGGCCAAAGTTGATGCCTTCCGGACGCGTAAGGAGACCATCAAGGCCACATACTCCGCGGCCGAGGCGCAGACCCGGATCAACGAGGCCTTCTCCGGCATCAGCGAGGAGATGGGTGACGTTGGCTTGGCCATTCAGCGCGCGGAGGACAAAACCGCACAGATGCAGGCTCGTGCTGGAGCCATCGACGAGCTCCTGGCTAGCGGCGCACTCGACGATCCGACCGGCACGACCAAGGACGACATCACCCTGGAGTTGGAGCAGCTCGCCTCGACCTCAGATGTGGAGGACGAGCTCGCCCGGATGAAGGCGGCTATCGGTCCGGGCCAGTCGGCGGCTCCGCAGGCGATCGAGGGCCAGCAGGCGCCCACACAGTCCCTGCCGCCGAACACGCCCAACCAGGGGACCTATCCAGCTCCGCCCACATTCAACGCCGAGCAGCCCCAGCAGGCGCCGGCCAACGAGGGTGACCTTCGATGATCGTACGGATCTTGAATGAGGGGCAGTGGGAACTGAGCGACGAGGCCGTTCGCGACCTGAACTCCCTCGACGATGCCGTCGACAAGGCGGTCGCCTCGGGGGATCAGGACCAGCTGGCGAGCGCCCTGCAAGCCTTGCTGGACCGGGTACGTCGCACCGGCACCGTGGTGCCCGATGACGAGCTGCGCGACTCCGATCTGATCTTGCCGGATTCCGACTCTACGGTCGAGGACGTTCGAGCCTTGCTCAGCGACACCGACGAGGGCCTGATCCCCAACTCGTCCCGCAGCGAAGCTAGTCCTTCGTAGTCTCCCCGGGCAGCGCCAGCATCCGTTGCAGCGCTTCTCTGGCGTAGTGCTCGGTCTCGCGGTCGACCACGATCTGGTTGACCACATGCCCCGATGCGAGATTTTCCAGCGCCCACACCAGATGTGGCAGGTCGATCCGATTCATCGTGGCGCAATAGCAGACGTGCTGCTCGAGGAAGACGATCTCCTTATCGGGATGGGTCACTGCCAATCGCTTCACCAGATTGAGCTCAGTGCCGATAGCCCATCTCGAGCCGGCAGGCGCCTTCTCGATCGTCTTGATGATGAATTCTGTAGAACCGATCAGATCGGCTTTGAGCACGACCTCGTGCTGACACTCGGGGTGAACGAGAACCTGCACGCCCGGGATCCGGGTGCGGACATCATCCACCGCCTGGGGAGTGAAACGGCCGTGCACTGAGCAGTGGCCCTTCCACAAGATCACTTTCGCTGAGCGCAGCTGCTCGGCAGTCAGCCCACCGCCCTGCCTTCGCGGGTCGTAGAGCACGCAGTCGTCAAGGCTCATGCCCATCTGGAGCACGGCGGTATTGCGGCCAAGATGCTGATCGGGAAGAAAGAGCACCTTCTCGCCTCGCTCAAAGGCCCAGTCCAGCACTGTCTTGGCGTTCGACGACGTACACACCACGCCGCCATGCTTGCCGCAGAAGGCCTTGATATCGGCTGACGAATTCATGTATGTGACCGGAACCGTGATGTCGGCGACATCGGCGTCGGCCAGGACGTCCCAGGCGTCCTCCACCTGCGCCAGCCGAGCCATGTCGGCCATCGAGCAACCGGCCGCCAGGTCGGGCAAGATCACTTTCTGGTGATCGGCGGTCAAGATGTCGGCAGATTCGGCCATGAAGTGCACGCCGCAGAAGACGATGAATTCGGCTTCGGGGCGAGCCGCGGCTTCGCTCGCCAGTTTGAACGAGTCACCGGTCACGTCGGCGAACTGGATGACCTCATCACGTTGATAGTGATGCCCGAGAACGAACAGCCGGTTGCCGAGTGCCGCTTTCGCCCGCCGGGCGCGTTCGACGAGCGCTGGATCGGACGCCGGAGGGAGATCGCCGGGGCACTCGACGCCCCGCTCCGAGCGCGGGTCGGAGCCTTCGCCCAGAACGAATAGCGAGAGTGGAGTCCCGGGCCTGATCGGAGCCGACGTCGGCGTGGTGGTCATATCCACCACGATACTGACCGAAAGCTGGCTTACCCGATTCCGCGGCTCCCGAGACCGGTGCGATAGAGGTCCCGCAGCAGGGCGATCTCAGCGCCATGGTGGATGACCTCGCGATGGATGTGCAAGATCAGCGCTGCCATGGAGTCGGTCTCGAAACCCGCTTCACGACAGCGCTCCGCGAGGCCGTCCAGATGCATGTCGCGGACGCCGTCGATCCAGTGCTGATACTGCGCGTCCAGAGCCACCAGCGCCTGATCAGCCGAAGCGGGGTAGTCGTACGACTCATAGCTGATGGCCGGCCCGCCGAAGTAGCGGGCGTTGCGGTCGCCGAAGATCCCGACGATCAGGTGGCCGAGTCGCCAGGCGATGGTGGTGACCGGCGGCGGATCAGGCTCGGGGAACGCGAAATCGATAATGTAGGGGCCGCTGCCGACGGCAAGGGCGACCGCTTGGGCTCGCGGCCGGACGCTCCAGCAGCCTTCCACCGGCTCCCAGAAGTACTCTGCGTCACTCAACCCGTCGAGGCGCGGTCGCAGCTGGTTCTCCCAATGCCAGGAGAGCTGCTTATCGAGTTCGACGGGCCAGTCCAGGTGCTGCGGCGCCGCTCCAGTCGTCATGTCCCTACCATGGCAGCCGCCGCGGACAGAAGGAGGCGGACAGCATGCGAGTGCTGGTGGCCAGCGACGCCATTGGTGCCCTGACCTCCCTCCAAGCAGGCCGCATCATCGCGTCCGGCTGGTCGGCGGCAGCGGTGGACGTGATCGCGCTGGGTGAGGCGGGCGCCGGGTTCATCTCGGCCTTCGCCGAACAGCGCGGTGCCTCCCTGGAGGTTTCTGCAGTCGGCGCCTCGACGGTCACCCTGGCTGAGCTGGGTGGCGTTGCCGCCCTGAGTGTCAGCGGCCAGCATCCCCACGCCGATCCGCCGTATGACAGCTCCTCCCGAGCGTTGGGCGAGGCGCTCAACCAGCTGCTAGCGGCCCGTCATCCGCGCCGGGTCTACGTTGACCTGGTCGGGGTTGCCGTCCACGACGCAGGCGCCGGGCTTCTGGCCGGCTTGGGAGCAACGGCCGACAGGCCGCTTGATCACGGTGCTCCTGGCCTGATCGATGTCGGTGTCCTCGATCTCAGCGCCGCCTTCGCGGTTCTGGGTGATACCGAGCTCATCGGTGTGGTGCCGTACGGGGAGCTGAACCGGCACCTGCTAGGCCTGCGGGGGATCACCTCGATCCAGGGTCGAAGCGCCCGCTTGGATCCGGGACTCCTGTTGAGTATCGACGCGGCGCTGGAGGGCTTCGCTCAACTGGCCTCGGCCGAACAAGCGGTCAAGCCGGGCGCTGGCGCCTGTGGCGGCCTGGGGTTTGCCGTTCTGGCCTTGGGCGGGCGACTGGCGACCGGACCTGAGGTCGCCTTGGCCACGGTCGAACGCCAGGTGGATCTGATGGTGACCGGCTGCACGGTCTTCGACTTCGCCACCCGCGGCGGCGGAGTGGTCGCTGCCGTAGCCGAGACCGCAGCAGCCGCACTCAGCCCATGCATCGTCATCGCCTGCGAGGTCCTGATCGGTGCCCGAGAGATGCGAACCATGGGAATCGAGGCCGCGTACGCGGCTCGCGAAACCGCCGGGGACCGGCCGAACGGTGCAGCGGTCAGCGAGGCAGAACTCACGGCACTGGCGCGGCGTGTGGCACGCTCCTGGAGCTGGTGATCACAGACAGGCGCGGCCAGCCGCGCTGAATATGGCCCTTCCACGAACCCGGAATACCTCGATCGGCGGCGCGTCGCGCGATGAGCGTGATGAGCAGGCAATCCTCAGCGCAGTGAAGTCGCCGGACGGGCGTTTTGCCGCCGTCCTACGGCCCCTTAGACTTAACCTGTTGCGTAAAGGCAGACAACATTCAGGAGTTCGATATGACGGCAACCGACCAGACCTTCGTCGAAGCACCCACCGTTGCAGACGGCGTTCTCCTCACCGACGAGGCGGCCGGCAAGGTCAAGGCCCTGCTTGAAGGCGAGGGCCGCGACGACCTGTCACTTCGAGTGGCGGTTCAGCCGGGCGGTTGCTCTGGTCTGCGCTACCAACTCTTCTTCGACGAGCGCAGCCTCGAGGGCGACGTCGTGAAGGACTTCGGCGGCGTCAGCGTTGTCACTGACCGGATGAGCGCTCCTTACCTGATGGGCGCCACGATCGACTTTGTTGACACGATCGAGAAGCAGGGCTTCACCATCGACAACCCGAACGCCACCGGGTCCTGCGCTTGCGGCGACAGCTTCCACTGATCGAGTTCGAAGCTTGAGCTGAGCCGGCGTCGCCGCCTCCAGCGGCGGTCCAGCGCCCGATTGTCAGACGGCTCGACGCACCCTGAAGCGGGGCGGCTCGCTCAAGATCAACTCCTGCCCTCGCATCCGGCACCACGCGGCAAGATCGGGCCCGGCTGCCGGGTCATCCGCCAGCAGCTCGACCACGTCACCGGCGTCGAGCTCGGAGAATCGCCGCGCCAATTGGATGATCGGCTGCGGACAGGCCATGCCGAGACAATCCAACGACAGCCGTGGTGGTGGATTCACGAAACGCCAACGGTCGCGCGGAGCTCCGCAACAATCGGCGGAAGCACCTGGAGGAAGCGGTTGACGTCTGATTCGCTGGTCGTACGTGTGACTCCAATCCGTATATTGCCGTGTGTCAACGCCCCCATCGCCGCGAGAACGTGTGAGGGATGCTCATTGGAGGCGCTGCAGGCCGATCCGCTGGAGACTGCAAAGCCAGCCTTGTCCAGTTCGAGCGTCAGCGTCTCCCCATCGACGTACAGCGCCGAGAAGGTCAACAGATGGGGCACCCGCCGGTCCGGGTCACCGACAACGTCGACGTCGGGGACTGCTGCGGCGATACCCGACCGCAGCTTCTCCACCAGCGCATGCTGGCGTGCCCCCACTGCTGTCCGGTCGTTCCGCCACACCTCCAGTGCAGCCGCAGCAGCAGCAATCGCTGGTACGTCAGGAGTGCCCGGCCAGCGCCCCGCCTGATAGTCATCCGTCGGGTAGGGCGCTCGCCACCGCACTCCCCGTCGGATCACCATCAAACCGACCGAAGAAGGACCGCCGAACGCCTGGGCCGCGCCGATCAGCACAGACCAGCCGACGGAAGCCGGCAGGTCGACCCGGCCGAGTGCCGCGGTCGCGTCGAGGACAAGAGGCACCTCCACCTGCGCGCACAGCTCGGCGGCTTCGGCATACGGCTGAAGGGTGCCGACCTCATGATTGGCCACCTGCAGGTTTGCCGCCGCCACCCCCTCATCGCGCACCGCACTACCCCAAGCCTCGAGGTCGACCCGGGCAACCGAATCAACGGCAACGGTCACTGGTTCTCCGTACGCCTCGGCAGCCGCCAGCACCGAGGAATGATCAACTGCGCTGGTCACGACTCTCGGCCCGACCCGCCGTCGCCCCTTCGAAAGGCCGGCGATCGCGGCGGCGGCGGCGTGGACTCCCGAGCTGGTGAAAATCACCTCGTCGGCCCGGGCTCCGACGGTCTCGGCGACCACATCTCGAGCCCGGTCGAGCGCCTGCGAGGCGAGACGGCCAGGCCGGTGCAATCGAAGCGGATCACCCCACCCGGCGTCTTGTGCCTCGAGCCAGGCTCGGCGTGCATCTGGGACCATCGGCTCGCCCGAAGATGAGTCGAGGAAGACCGTAGATAACGGCTGCGCCACAACGAAAACTTACGCCCCGGCCACCAGTGTTGGCGGAGTCGTCCTACGTTAGGGTGAGATCGAGACTGGTAGACCCCCCGGCTGTCTCGCACGGGGTTTGTGCCCGCCTCGTTTTGGCTAGATGTGGTGACTGACCGACCGGCGAAAGGCACGATGTGGGAGTCAGCTCTAGACGGCTGTTGATTGCCGGATCGGCCGCCTTGGTGCTTGCGCTCACCGGCTGCTCTGCCGACACCACCGCTGAATTGAAGCGGCTTGGGTTGCCGGAGCCGGCCAGCGATCGGTCTGGCGCCATGCTCGACCTGTGGATCGGCACCTGGATCGCCGCCGGCATCATCGGCGTTCTGGTCTGGGCCCTGATCGGCTGGGCCGTGATCCGCTACCGGTCGCACGACAATCAAATGCCTCGGCAGAGTCGCTACAACCTGCCGATGGAGGTGATGTACACGATCGCGCCGTTCATCATCGTCGGCGTGCTGTTCTACTACACGATCCTTGCCCAGAACGTGATTCTCGAGCGGGATCCGGAGCCCGACGTAGAGATCAACGTGGTCGGACAGAAGTGGTCGTGGACGTTCAACTACAAAGCTGCCAACAATCCCGCTGTGGGCCAGGACGTCTGGAACGCCGGCACGATCAATGCCACGCCCGACCTCTACCTGCCAGTGGGCAAGGTGGTCCACTTCAACCTGTCGTCGCCTGACGTCATTCACTCCTTCTGGGTTCCGTCGTTCTACCAGAAGCTGGACGTCGTGCCGGGCCGGTTGAACAACTTCTTTCTGACGCCGAACAAGGAGGGCGACTTCCGCGGCAAGTGCGCGGAACTGTGCGGGACCTACCACTCCGCCATGCTGTTCAACGTGCACATCGTCAGTGAGGAAGAGTACAACGCCTATTTGAGGACATTGGTCGCCAAGGGGCAGATCGGGGAGGCGCGGGGGCCGAAGAACGCCGACCCGGGCGGCGAGCTGAAGAATATGAATCCACAGAAGGTGGGCGAACGATGACGACCCTGGAACGGACGGCGACAGCCGCCGAGATCGCTCTGCCCAAGCGTGACCTCGGTCGGGTGTCGTGGAAGTGGTTGGTCACCACCGATCACAAGGTGATCGGCAACCTCTACTTCATCACGTCGCTGATGTTCTTCTTCTTCGCCGGAATTCTGGCGCTCGCCATCCGGGCCGAGTTGGCATTCCCGGGCCTGCAGTTCGTGTCGTACGAGGCGTACAACCAGTACTTCACAATGCACGGCGCGATCATGCTGCTGCTCTTCGCCACCCCGCTCTTCGCCGGCTTCGCCAACGCGATCATGCCCCTGCAGATCGGCGCGCCCGACGTAGCCTTCCCGCGACTCAACATGTTCTCCTACTGGACTTACCTGTTCGGCGGCCTCATGGTCTGCTCCGGGTTCCTGACTCCGAATGGGGCGGCCAGCTTCGGCTGGTATGCCTACACGCCGTTGAGCGATGTGGTGAATTCACCTGGCGCCGGTCATGACCTGTGGATCATGGGCCTTTACATGGCCGGCATCGGGACCCTGCTCGGATCGGTGAACTTCGTCACCACCATTCTGACCATGCGGGCTCCCGGCATGACGATGTTCCGGATGCCGATTTTCACTTGGAACATCTTCGTCACCTCGATCTTGGTCTTGATGGTCTTCCCGATCTTGGCCGCTGCGCTGCTGGTTCTCGAGGCCGACCGAGTGCTCGGTGCCCATGTGTTCGACGCCGCTACCGGCGGACCGATCTTGTGGCAGCACCTGTTCTGGTTCTTCGGCCATCCTGAGGTCTACATCATCGCGCTGCCGTTCTTCGGGATCATCACCGAAGTGCTGCCTGTCTTCAGCAAGAAGCCGATCTTCGGTTACGTAAGCCTGGTGGGCGCGACTTTGCTGATAGGCGCCTTGTCGATGGCCGTCTGGGCGCACCACATGTTCACCACCGGCGCCGTGAATCTGCCGTTCTTCTCATTCATGACGATGCTGATCGCCATTCCGACCGG
>DASQUD010000160.1:0-3294 GCA_035641455.1 Propionibacteriaceae bacterium
AGACCAACCCCGGCGAGCACGACGCCGAAGGTCAAAGGCAGATGACCATAGACGAACAGGTCGTGCCGGGCGTCGCTGACGTGGCTGTCGGCGTCCCCCGCGTCCGAGCTCGACTCCGCGGCCTCCTCTTTCCCGACACCCTTCAACTCTCGGGCACTGCTCGGCGCGGTGATGTCGAAGTAGATCCACCAGATACCGGCCGCGACCGCGAACGCAAGCACGCCGACCCCGATGGAAGTGGGCGCCCAGGACGCGTCGTGCACGCCTCGCGCAGCGCTGCCGACGGCTTCCCCTAGCACGAGGATCACCAGCAACGCGAACCGCTCAGGCAGGTGCTCAATGTGCAGCGGATGCTTGTCGGACCGCAGTGTGGCCAGCACTGGTCCGGCCGCGGACACCAGCACGGCGATCCCCCACAGCAGATAGCGGGCGGGGCTGGGCGCGATCAGCGACACGGCCCACAGCGCTGCGCTCAAACTCACGGTGAGCAGGTACACGCCCACGGTGGGCCGAGCCTCCTGAACGTGCCGCCAGGCCCGGACGTACAGAGCGAGGAGCACCAGCAGGCTGCCAAGATAGCAGGCAGCGAAGGGCACGGCCAGCTTGCCGGCGGCGTCCGAGGCGCTGGCCGCACAGCCGGCAATCGAACCGGTGGCAACCAGCTTGGCGATCCGGAACACGACGTCGTCGGTGTCAAAGCGATTGGCGTACAGGGTGAAGCCCACCCAGGAGAACCAGATCGTCACGAACAGGCCCGCCATGACCGCCGCCCCGTGCCAGGTCAGGTTCTCGTAGAACACCTTCGCCAGCTCCAGTACGACCAGCACGTAGGCCAAGTCGAAGAACAGCTCGAGCCGACTGGCCGTTCCTTCACGCCCCATGTGCAGCCGGGGCGGCCGCACTAGAGACACGGGACGGGACGACTGATCTACCTCACTCACCTTGGGACCCTACCCACTGGACGACGGCCTCATTCCGTTCCGCTCAAGCCCGCCTTGTGCTTCTGGACCGCACTGGGTGCGGGGCCTTTTGGCGTTCTCGGTCGTCGCTCCGGTCCGTGGTGACGATGCCGGGCACAATACGGGCATGCAGGAAGTGGACGTCTACCCCAAGAGCCCGGAGCGGCTTACTTCCCTGATCGGGGTCGAGCGGGCCGAGCGGCTCCGGTTAGCAGTGGCCAATGCCCGCGAAGCCATCGACGGCGCCACGGTGTGGCACATCAACGCCACCGCTCACGGTGGCGGGGTGGCCGAGATCCTCACCTCTTTGCTCGCCTACGGGAAGGGCGCGGGCCTCGACAGCCGATGGCTGGCCCTGGACGGCGACGACGACTTCTTCGCCGTGACGAAGCGGATCCACAACCTCATCCATGGCACCTCCGGTGACGGCGGACCGGTGGGGCTGCCCGAGCGCCGGCACTACGAGCTAGTTCTGGAGGAGAATCTGGCCCACCTGCGACCTCAGCTGCGACCCGGCGACGTCGTGTTGCTTCACGACCCGCAGACCGCCGGATTGATTCCCAGCCTGCGTGAATCGGGCGTCTTCGTCGGCTGGCGTAGCCACATCGGCGCCGACACGGTCAACCAGTACACCAACCAGGGCTGGGCGTTCCTTCGCCCGTACCTGGAGCAGTCCGACGCGGTGGTGTTCTCGCGCCTCCAGTTCGTCCCGGATTGGGTACCGTCAGACAAGGTCACCATCATCACGCCGTCGATCGATCCGTTCGCCACCAAGAACCTCGACCTGGACGCCGACCGGGCCCGTGACGTGCTGGCGCAAGCCCGGCTGCTCAGCGGCGCCGGGACGGGTGGGGACCTGTCCTTCAGGCGGCCCGACGATGCTCCCGCCAAGGTCCGCCGGCACGACGACCTGGTTGTTGGCGGGGCGGCGCCCCCGCCCGAGGCGCGGCTGGCGGTGCAGGTCAGCCGCTGGGACCGGCTCAAGGACATGAGCGGCGTCCTGCGTGCCTTCACCGGGCACCTTGACGCGATGCCGGAGGACACGCACCTCATGCTGGTCGGCCCGGCCGTCGACGGGGTAGCCGACGACCCCGAGGGCGCGGCAGTGCTGGCCGAGTGCACGGAGCAGTGGCACCGGCTGCCTCGCCGAGCTCAGGAACGGACCCACCTGGTCACCCTGCCGATGGACGACCTCGACGAGAACGCCCACCTGACCAACGCGATCCGACATCACGCGACCGTCCTGCTGCAAAAGAGCCTGGTGGAAGGGTTTGGGCTCACCGTCACCGAAGCGCTGTGGAGGGCCCGGCCGGTGATCGCCAGCGCCATCGGGGGCATCACCGAGCAGATCACCGACGGCGTAGACGGACTGCTGCTGCCCGACCCGGGGGACCTCGACGCGTTCGCGAACACCCTCGCCGGGATGTTCTACGACGACGAGCGGGCCGGTCGCCTGGGGCAAGCCGGTCGAGCCCGGGTGCACGACCAGTTCCTGGTCGACCGCCACCTCATCCAGTTCGCCAATTGGTTGGCGGACCGGGCCGGCACCAGTTGAGGGCTGCCCTGCACGTTGTCAGACTTCGGCAGGAAGGACCCGGCTAGTCAGCAAGCTTGAAGAGCAGGTTGGTCTGCCACTTGTCCATGTCGGGCTGGCTGATCGGGTCGGTGAGGTACTCCTCAACGCGCGCCGCCCATCGCTCCCCATCGCTCGACTCCGACATGTCCCAGCGAAGGTCATTCGCCCTCGCCCAATCCAGTAATTCTCCGGTCGCGTCGACCAGTTTGTCAGGATGTCCCACGTGTTGAGCCATCACGTAGTTGCCAGCCGGGAGCACATGCCCATGTATCCGGTCGTCGCCGGGAATCTGCACCGCCGTAGGGACACCCACCTCGACCTCGAGTTCGCCCTCCATGTCGATCTTGTTGTACTTCCAGAACGGTGGGCCGGCAGGTTGAATGCCGCTCGCTGCTAGCCAGCCGAAGATTTCATCGTGCAGCGGCACCAATTGTTCGCCTAGCCGACCCATCGCGACGGAGCTGGTGATCGATACATACGGTTGTGCCTCGCGGGAAACCACCTCAGGTTTGAGGGCCACATCCTGCTCCTGTTCCTTCGTCTACGAGCCTCTGCGGGGAGCACTCAGCCCAACCCCCAGCATTGCTCTGGCCTGTGAGTTGAAATCCCAAACTAGCCAATGCCGATGAGAGCTCCCGACTGATGGCGAGCACGACACGGCGGTCCCGCGGGTCCCCTGTACGGGTAGCTCGACACCGCGCGATCTCCAAAGTGTCGATTAGCTCGGCCGTCTCCGCCACGATGGCATAGTCGGCCACC
>DASQUD010000161.1:0-4572 GCA_035641455.1 Propionibacteriaceae bacterium
ACGCCGACTGCCCGCAACTGGAAGTCGACCTCCACCGGCTTCCCGGGCGTCAGGTTCACCGTCTCCAGGCCGAGTTCGGTCGTGGCGGGTCGCCGGCCGACCGCGACGAGCAGCTCGTCACCAACGTAGGTGCCGCTGGCAGCCTCCACCGTCACCGGGCCGTCGGTGCCGTCTCGACGGACTCGATGCACGGCAGCGTCCGTCACGACGGTGACGCCCTCGGCCTCAAGAGCCGCACGCACCTCGTCAGCGGCGAACGGCTCCTCCCGGCCCAGCAGTCGCGGGAACCCTTCCAGGACAGTCACTTCCTCGCAGCCAAGGCGGCGGAATCCTTGGGCCATCTCGACACCGACCGCGCCGCCGCCAATCACGACGAGTCGCCGAGGAAGCTCCTTGGCTGCCGTGACGTCCCGGTTAGTCCACGCTCGAGCATCGGCCAGGCCCTCTATCGGTGGCAAGGCGGCGCTCGTTCCGGTCGCTAGAACGACGGCCCGCTCGGCGATCAACTGGCGCATGCCGTTGTCGGGCGTCTCGACGACGACCGTTCGCTCTCCATCGAGTCGCCCGGACCCCCGCACGAGCGTGATCTTGTGCTCCTCCAGCCAGGCCAGCTGGCCTTCGTCATGCCAGTTGCTCGTCATGTAGTCGCGCTGCGCCAAGGCGGCGTCGACGTCGATCTGGCCGGTCACCGCCTCACTGGCACCGGGCACTCGCCGAGCGGCGGCGATCACATCGCCGGGCCTGATCAGGGTCTTGCTGGGAATGCAGGCCCAGTACGTGCACTCGCCACCCACCAGCTCACGCTCGACTAGCGCGACCCGCAAGTCAGCGTCGCCACAGCGACCGGCGATCACCTCCCCAGCCGGGCCGCCACCGATCACCACTACGTCGAATTCCTCCACCACACCCTCCTCAGCATCCGCGCTTCGAATCCCGTACGAGGCTTTCACCCCAACCTTGTCCGGCGCTACGGCGATCGGGTCGAAGTTTTCCGTAGCCGCGTGTGTAACGCCAGAGGGGATTGGGCGGACTGCACCGTCAGGACCGCTCTGTCGGCGTCATCGCGGCACTTCGCACCTCAAACCCGGTCTTCGCACCCGCTACAGAGGGTGTGAAGAGCGGGCAAGTGGTGCGGAGTCCCGATTCGACAAGCTCAAGTCGGGGTCCCGTTGTCAGGGCTATCGGACGAAATGCGTCTTCGGCCGCTCCAGCCGAATCCCGTCCAAGATGATGTCCACCTTCTCGTTGTAGAACGCGACCAGGCCAGCGATCGGTAGCAGCTGCCGGGTTGGGAAGTCGTACGCCCACGCGACATCCTTGGTCACGCCGCGTGGGGTGACCGCCGACCAGTAGCCAGAGGTTGTGCCCTTGTACGGGCATGCCGTCTCGGTGTCGGAGCGTTCCAGAACCTCGTTTTTCAGGCTCGGGCGGTCGAGGTAGTGCCGAGTCGGCAGACCCGTTTCAAACACCATGACCGTCGTCGGTGCCTCCGCCAGCACTACCCCGTCCAGCTCCACCCGTACCGAGCGAGATGAGCGCAAGGCATCAACGCGCACGTACGGACTGCGCGGGTGGACGAAGACCTGCTCGTCTTCCTCGTACCACGCATCCAGCGCCGGCCAGGCAAAGCGGGCGGTGCCCTCCAATCCCCGCAGAGCGTCGTCGTGGTAGACCCGAACCGCGCCGTGGCGAGTCTCCTCTCCCGACCGCAGCCCGAAGCGGTGCGCGAGCCCCTGGGGTCGCTTCTCCCCACGCCCCTCATCGACCAGGAGGCTGTCATCAATGTCGTCCAGTGGAATGTAGTACTGCGGGTAGTAGGGCACCTCCCAGCAGTACTTCGCCGCCGTCGTATCGAAGACCTGGTGGTCGTTCAGAAAGCCGCGCACCCGTCGCGGAACCGGTTCTATGCGGTTCGGCATGGCGGCCATCTGGGGGTAATCCCGCATGGATCTCTCCTTCCCCGTTTTCACTCAGTCTCTCGTCTGCTTGCCTCCACGAGCGACGGCTCGGCTCTGGCCCCGACTTAAGGGCTGCGAATCTGCGCCATCCCGGATCCACGTACCCGACCTCGTGCCGCAGGTATCGGAAATCGGGAGTCAGTTCCGCCTAGGGGTTTCTAGGGGTGACTGTGCCGTCAATTGGGGTTACGCGCACGCGTAGGCAACCGTAAGATTCACCTTGGGGTAGGTGGGAGCAAATTGCGCCGCATCGGGAACTGACTGTGTCGTCGACCTGGCAGCTTTGTCGGCGAACTGACGCCTCTGGCGGCGCGGAGAACATCACGGCAGTGTCACCGGCATGCTGAGACCTCGGCGAACCACCCGAGTCAAGCCCGCCTCCCCGGCGGCGCGCGGACCACAAGGGCAGCGGTCGACGCGAATCGTTGCAGCGGACAACCTTCGGGCGCTGCTGGTCGCTTGGATCATCGCCAACCATGCCGTTGTGGGCTACACCGCGATCGGCGGATGGCCCTACGACGAGGTCAACGAAGCCACGCTTTCACCGGCTTTCGAGTACGTACTCACCGTGCTTTTGGGTCCAACAGCCCTCTTTGTCATCGGCAGCTTCTTCTTCCTCGCCGGTCTCTTCGCTCCGGTGGAGCTGGAGCACCACGGGCCAGCACATTTCGTTCGAGCCCGAATCCTTCGGCTGGGCGTCCCGTGGCTTGTGGTCATGCTTTTCATCTGGCCCTTCTTCATGTGGCTGGCCTATCGATCCGCAGGCCACGATGTGACGCTCTGGCAGGTGTTCCGCGGTCGCCAGCCCTTTTTGGACTCTGGACCCCTGTGGTTTGTGCAGATCTTGATGTACGTCTCGATCGGGTACGCGCTATGGAGCTGGCTGGGATTGGGCCGCCGCCTGCAGCCGGCGATGATCCGTGGCACGCATCTGATCGTCGCCGCAGTCGGAATTGCCGTGACCTCATTCGTGGTCCGGCTGTGGGCGCCGGCCCGTAGTCAGCAGATTTTCGACCTGCATGTGTGGCAGTGGCCGCAATGCGTCGGCATGTTCTGTCTTGGTGCGCTTTTGAGCGGACATGGCTGGGCCAGAGAGGTTCCCAGACACATAACGCGCAGATGCGGGATAACCGTAGTCCTCACGCTCATTGCCGCCGAAGCGGTCGCCTGGGGAGCAGGTGTCACGGATTTCGCCCGTGAAGGCGGACCCTTCCTGGGTGGATGGCACTGGCAAGCCCTGGTACTGGACCTAGTCGAGGCAGCCCTGGTCGTGGCCGGCTCCATCTGGCTGGTAGCTCTGGCGCAGCGGTGGCTGACCTCCACGTCGCCTGTGTGGGCGGGCAGCACTCGAGGTGCCTACGCCGCCTACATTCTGCAGGTGCCGGTGCTCCTCACCCTCGCCATCGTGGCGCGGCCCCTGCCCCTACCGGCGGGTGCAAAGGCCCTCATCGTCGGTGGTGGCGCAGTGGTGGCTTCGTTTGCGCTGGGCTGGCTGCTGGTAAGGCGGACGAGGCTCGGGCGAGTCCTGTAACTCGAGGTCAGTGGCGGTCGATCCGCGTGACCCAGTACTCCGCCGTTAAGGGCTCCGGATTACCGAATCGCGCGTTGGGCAAGTACAGGCTGTTGCCGAAGGCCGCGACCGTGGTTGGCACCTGGAAGTCCGGGCTGGTCAGCGTATCGATGAGCACGCCACTGGTTCCGTCGGGATCGAGCTTGATCACCGCAACCTGGTTCAGCTGGTTTTGAACGGCGTACAGGGTCGTTCCCACCACCAGCAGCCCGTCACCATTGGTGAGCAGCGTCTCGCCCAGGTCCACCCGCGTCGCGACACCGGTTTCTGGATCCACCCTGAACAAGAACCCGGTGGCCGACTGGACGACGAGCAGGGCCTTCCGATCAGGCGTGACGGCGATGCCATTCGCATTGAAGCCGTCCTCCTGATTCCAATCGCCGGTGAGGGGCAAGGTTACGACATCCGCAGGCTTGCCGAGCTCCCCGCCTGGACCGAGCGGAACCCCGTACAGCTCAGGCGACAGCGAGTTGGTGAACCAGGCGTAGTCCCGAGTCAGCACCACATCGTTGATGAACCTCGGCTGACTGGTGAAGGTGTAGATCGCCAGAAGTTCACCCGTACGTGCATCGAGCACGCGTCCGGTTCCGGTATTTCCGCCGGCTACGAACAGACGACGCTGGTTGTCGATCTTGAGGCCAACCGCTGGCAGGCCCGCATCCTGGTCATCGTCGTCGATCAGAGAGCCTTCGCCGGTACGGAGGCTCACCGCGTAGATGTCGCCGGTCGCGCGGGAGCCGAAGTACGCGATGCCGCCGGGACCAATGGTGATGCCTTCCGGCAGGAAACCGACGGGCAGCTTGATCCGATCGGGGAACGGCTTCGCTTTGTCGGGCGACGGCTTCGCTTCAGCCGTTGTCACTAACGCGCCGCTGAGCGCAACGCTGAGCAGCATCAAGAAAACCAGTCGCAAGATCGATCGGATCATTCAGGTTCCCCCAAGGGCGAGAGTCGGCGCAAGCCCCTAAACGATAAGCCCATTCTGTGCAGCTGATGCGAATGACCGCGAAATCTGCTCCGATCAGCCGTCGCCGAAGCGCGCGA
>DASQUD010000162.1:0-7808 GCA_035641455.1 Propionibacteriaceae bacterium
GTGACGCTTATCGCCGCGGCGAGCACGGCCGCCGAGCAGGCGCGCAGCTTCAGATGTGGACGACTGGACAGGTGACCGTCCGGGTGATGCCGGGGACGCCCTGGACTTGGGCAACCACCAACTGGCCAAGTTCATCCACACTGGCCGCTTCAGCGCGAACGATGACGTCGTACGGACCCGTGACATCCTCGGCCAGCGTGACGCCCTGAATGGCGCCGATAGCACGCGCGACATCGGCTGCCTTGCCGACATTGGTCTGGACCAAGATGTACGCCTGTACGACCATCGGGACTCCTTCGTTGCTGTCACCGAGGCGATCCGCTTTCGTCAGCCGCTGGCCGCGTACGCTCGCCGATGTGCGTCACGCTACATTGTTCGCTGCGTTGATGAACCCCCTGGAGCCTGTGAGATGCCGGTAGCTCCGCAGACGAGTGCGCAGACTCTCAGCGAGCTTGGGGAATTCGCGCTGATCGAGACCCTGACCGGCGGAGTGACCCACGCTCCAGGAGTGCTGGTCGGACCCGGTGATGACGCCGCGGCGATCGAGATCACTGGCACGCTGCTCAGCTCGGTCGATGTGCTCGTCGAGGGTGTGCACTTCCGGCGCGATTGGGTCGAGGCACGCGACGTGGGGCGCAGGGCTGTCGCGGTCAACGTCGCAGACATCGAAGCCATGGGTGGTCGGGCGGTGGGCATGCTTGTCGGCTTCTCGGCGCCGGGCGACTTGCCGGTGGCCTGGGCACGGGAATTCGCCGACGGCGTGCAGATCGAGTGCGCCGCAGCCGGCGTGACCCTCCTTGGTGGAGACGTGACCCGGGCGAGGGACGTCACCGTCGCCGTGACGGTGCTGGGCGTCACCGACGGCCTCGAGCCGGTACGCCGCGGCGGTGCCCGGCCGGGTGATGTGGTCGCGTTGACCGGGCGGGTGGGATGGGCGGGAGCCGGCCTGCTCGTGCTCAGTCGTGGCTTTCGATCGCCTCGCGCGGTCGTGGACGCTTACCGGGTGCCGCAGGTGCCCTATGGCGCGGGCGCCGCCGCCTCCCGGGCGGGTGCCCACGCCATGATCGACATTTCCGACGGGCTGCTGGCTGATCTTGGTCATGTGGCCGCCGCCTCCCGCGTCGAGATCGATCTCCACCGCAACGCCTTCGACGTGCCGGAAGCGCTGCAGGCTGTAGCCGCCGCGACCAACACCGACCCGTACTCGTTGATCTTGACCGGTGGTGAAGATCATGCGCTGGCCGGCACCTTCTCGGCAGCGGCAGAGCTTCCTGAAGGATGGTTCTCGATCGGCTCGGTGGCAGCGGTCGGCGCGGACGGCCCCCGCGTTCTGGTCGATGGGGCCTCGTGGGATTCCGCCGGCGGCTTCGACCACTTCCGATCCGGGGCGACTCAGGGCCGCTGATTGTGGAGGCGAGGGTGATCGCCGGTCTGCCGGCAGGCAGAATGGACACCTCTCGACGGCGTGTGACCCGTGGCCGGACCGCGGTGATCGCGTAGCCTCCCCTCATGGCGACCCGCGCGTCTTCCCCGCCGCGGTCTCGTAGGAGTTCTGGCGCTCCAGTCAGAACGGCTCCTCCGCGGTCAGCCGGAAGCTCGAAGAGACGTTCCCGTCGGCGTGCCTCACCGGCGCGCAGCGGCTCATCCGCTCGATCCACATCTCGGTCCACCCGGAAATCCCGCGCAGCGAAGCGGTCCTCCGCACTGGGTGCGTTGGGCCGCGGGGGCGCGCGAATCTGGATGGCCTTGGCTGGCGGGCTGGGCAACGCGACTCGTCGGGTGCGCGGCGAATCCTTGGACGTCGATCCAGCCTTGCGCCGAGACGGTGTCGGCTTGTTCCTGTTGGCGTGCGCTCTGGTTGTCGCTGCGGAGTTCTGGTGGGGTCTGCCGGGTCCCGTCGGCCACACGATCAAGATGGGGATATCGGGGGTGATCGGCACGCTGAGTTACGCAGCCCCGATCTTGTTGGCGCTGATGTCCTGGCGCACCCTGAGGCATCCGGACCGCAACGGTCCGCTGGGGCGGCAGGTCATCGGCTGGTCAGCCGTTCTGCTGGGCCTTCTCGGTTTGATCAACATCGCGCGCGGCCTGCCTCGGACAAACCATCCGGAGCTGCTACGGGACGCCGGCGGGATCATCGGGTACATCTCGTCGAGCCTGCTGACCGATCTGCTCTCGGTATATCTCGCGGTCCCCCTGTTGATCATGCTGCTGCTCTTCGGGGTGCTCGTGGTGGTCGGCATTCCGATGCATCAGGTGGTTGAACGGATCCGGTTGGCTCGTGACCGAGTGCGCAACGGCCAGCTGGTGATCGAAGGCGAGGTTGTCGATGATCGGGCTCAGCTCGGTGCCGAGCAGCCGTACGAATCGCCGCTGGTCCACGGCCAAGGTGACCCGGACACACGGGCCGTAGGCGACCCCGAAGAGGGTGCCCCCATCTCCGAGGGTGAGCGTCGGGTCACAGCCGGCTTGCCCCCTGAGGTGACGGTTCACGGGATCGGAGCGAATGGCGAAGAACTCGAGGCACCTCCGCACACCCCGCTCCCACAGCGGGTGGAGCAGCTCGAGCTCTCTGGTGACGTGCAGTATCTGCTGCCTGACTCAGAAACACTGAAGCAGGGCAGCGTCCACAAGGCACGAACGGATGTCAGCGACCGCGTGGTGCACCGGCTCACCGAAGTACTGCGCCAGTTCGAGATCGACGCGACGGTGACGGGTTACAGCCGGGGACCGACCGTCACTCGCTACGAGGTCGAACTTGGCCAGGCGGTGAAAGTGGAGAAAGTTACGGCGTTGAGCCGGAACATCGCCTACGCGGTAGCCAGCGCCGACGTGCGGATCCTGTCACCTATTCCCGGCAAGTCGGCCATCGGGATCGAGATTCCGAACCTCGACAAGGAAGTCGTGTCCCTCGGTGACGTGCTCCGCTCGGCGCGGGCCCGCAATGATCATCATCCGATGACTGTCGGCCTGGGCAAGGATGTCGAGGGCGGCTTTGTGATCGCCAACCTGGCCAAGATGCCCCACCTGTTGGTAGCCGGCGCGACGGGTTCCGGAAAGTCCAGCTTCGTCAATTCGATGATCACCTCGATCTTGATGCGGTCCACGCCGGACGAGGTTCGGATGATGCTGGTTGATCCGAAGCGAGTCGAGCTGACCGCGTACGAGGGCATCCCCCATCTGGTGACCCCGATCATCACAGTGCCCAAGAGAGCCGCCGAGGCGTTGCAGTGGGTGGTCCGCGAGATGGACATGCGGTATGACGACCTCGCGGCTTTTGGCTTCCGGCACATCGATGACTTCAACAAGGCCATCCGGATGGGGACGGTAAAGCCCCTACCGGGATCAGAGCGAAATCTGGCTCCTTACCCATACCTGCTGGTTATCGTGGACGAGCTGTCGGATCTGATGATGGTGGCGCCTCGGGATGTGGAGGATTCGATCGTCCGGATTACGCAGCTGGCGCGGGCGGCAGGTATTCACCTGGTGCTGGCAACGCAGCGGCCAAGTACGGACGTGGTTACTGGCTTGATCAAGGCCAACGTGCCGAGCCGCCTAGCGTTTGCCACCTCGTCGATGACCGACTCGCGGGTGATCTTGGATCAGCCGGGGGCCGAGAAGCTCGTCGGCCAGGGTGACGGCCTCTTCCTCCCCATGGGGTTGAGCAAGCCGATCCGGATCCAAGGGGCCTGGGTGACCGAGACGGAGATCCACAAGGTCGTCTCCCATGTCTCGGGTCAGCTGAAGCCCGTCTACCGGGACGATGTCACCGCGCCGGCCGAGTCTGCCACCAAGGTCGCTGAAGACATCGGTGATGACCTGCAGCTGGTGCTGCAGGCGGTCGAACTGGTGGTCACCTTGCAGCTCGGCTCCACATCAATGCTGCAACGTAAGCTTCGGGTCGGCTTCGCCAAGGCGGGCCGACTGATGGACATTCTCGAGACCCGGGGCGTTGTCGGCCCGTCCGAAGGGTCGAAGCCACGGGAGGTTCTGGTCAAGTCTGACGAGCTTGAGGCGGTGCTCGAGAACCTCCGCGCCGGCTGATCAGTCATACTGGGCGCCTCATGACTTCCGTCCGAGCCACCGACTCGCCGGCAGTCCACGTGGTCACGCTGGGATGCGCGCGCAACGAGGTGGACTCCGAGGAGCTGGCCGCCCGTCTGGTGGCTGATGGGTATCGGCTGGCGGCCGAGCCCGCCGAGGCAGACGCGGTCTTGGTCAACACCTGTGGCTTCGTCGAGGCGGCAAAGAAGGACTCGATTGACACGCTGCTGTCGGCTGCCGACCTGAAAGGCCGTGAAGGCGCCCAGGCAGTGGTCGCGGTGGGTTGCCTCGCCGAACGCTACGGCTCCGAATTGGCCGATGCTCTGCCCGAAGCCGACGCTGTTCTCGGATTCGACGCGTACGCCGACATCGGGCGCCATGTGCGGCGCGTCCTCGGCGGTGAGCGGCCGAATGCGCACGTGCCACGGGATCGCCGCAGCCTGCTACCTCTTGCGCCCATCGAGCGTCAGAGCGGGTTGGCCACGGTAGCTATTCCGGGCCACCCGCTGACAGCGGCGTCGGCGTCTCAGGCAGCGGCGACTCATGATCCAGGCTCGCCGGCCGCGCCAACCACCCAACCGTGGTTGAGCCATCGCCGTCGACTGACCAATGGGCCCTCGGCCCCGCTGAAGATCGCATCAGGCTGTGATCGGCGCTGCACCTTCTGCGCCATCCCGCGCTTCCGCGGATCGTACGTGTCGCGGGCGCCGGGCGACATCCTCGCCGAGGGACGGTGGCTCGTCGGTTCAGGCGTGCGGGAGCTGTTCCTGGTCAGTGAGAATTCCTCGTCGTACGGCAAGGATCTCGGAAACATCCGGCTACTCGAATCGCTGCTCACCGAACTGGCGACGGTCGAAGAACTGAACTGGATTCGGGTCTCTTACCTTCAGCCGGCGGAGATGCGTCCCAGCTTGATCGACGTCATGACCGGGACCCCCGGGGTGGTGCCGTATTTCGACTTGTCGTTCCAGCACGCATCCGAACCAGTGCTGCGCCGAATGCGTCGGTTCGGCAGCCCCGACCGCTTCTTGACGTTGCTGGACGTCATCCGGCAGAGGGCACCACAGGCGGGGATTCGGAGCAACGTCATCTGCGGCTTTCCCGGCGAAACCGACACCGATATCGAGGTCCTCGAGCAGTTCCTCGCCGCGGCGCGCCTTGACGCGATCGGGGTTTTCGGATACTCCGACGAGGACGGAACTGAGGCCGCCGGCCTGGACGGACAGCTGCCGCGGCGGGAGATAGCGGAGCGGCGTGATCATCTCAGTGACGTCGTCGATTCGCTCGTCATGGAACGTGCGGAGTCCAGGATCGGGGAAGCGATCGAGGTACTGATCGAGGAAACCGGCGGCGAGGTGATCGGCCGGGCTCAGCATCAGGGCCCGGATTCCGACGGAAGTGTCAGGCTGATCGACGACGGCGCAGTCGGTTCCGATGGGTTGAAGTTCGAATCGCTGCGGGTGGGTGACGTGGTTGCTGCGCGGGCCGTGGCCGCCGAGGGCGCCGACCTGGTAGCTCGAACTATGGCCGAGACCTGACCTCTCAGGCAGTATCTTCGGAGCATGCCTGAGGACATCGGACACCGAGGGCAGCGCACCGAGGGCCAGAGGTCAGCGACATCCGGGGGCCACGCGGCCGAGCCGGTGCGCGAGCGTGCCGTCAGTTCATGGAACGTGCCAAATGCGTTGACGGCGCTGCGCATTTTGTTGGTCCCGGTTTTTGGTTGGATGCTGCTTGCGCATCCAGATGAGGCGGGCTGGCGGTTGGCCACCGCCGGCACCTTCATTGCCGCCATCCTGACCGACCTGCTGGACGGTTACCTGGCTCGCAAGCACAACCTCGTCACCCCTTTCGGCAAGCTGGCCGACCCGATCGCAGACAAGGCGCTCACCGGCATGGCCTTCGTCGGTTTGTCGATCATCGATGAACTGTCGTGGTGGGTGACGATCACGATCTTGGTCCGCGAATGGGGCATCACGGTCATGCGTTTCTTCGTGCTCCGCTACGGGGTCATGGCGGCAGGTCGTGGTGGCAAGATCAAGACTGTGCTGCAGTCAGCGGCCGTTTGCTTGTACCTGCTTCCGCTGCCGCCGGGGGCTCACATGATCGCGGTCGTGGTCATGCTGGCCGCGTTGGTGGTGACCGTGCTCACTGGCCTGGACTATGTCCGGGATGCGGTGAGACTGCGGCGTGCGGCGCTGGCCGGTCGACGGTGACATCGGCGATCGCACGCGAGGTCGTATCCCGTCTGGCTGGCCGAGGCGAAACACTCGCGACGGCAGAGTCGTTGACCGGCGGCCTGATCGGCTCCCTGATCACCGAGGTTCCCGGTGCGTCGGCGAATTATGTCGGCGGCGCGATCACCTACGCGACTCGCCTGAAGGCCACCCTGGCCGGAGTCCCGCGCACGGTGCTCGAGGTAGATGGGCCCGTCGCCGAGAGCACCGCCCGAGCTATGGCCGCCGGGATAGCAGCGGGATGTGACGCCGACTGGGGTCTGGCGGTTACCGGAGTTGCCGGTCCGGAACCGCAGGACGGCCATCCCGTAGGCGAGGTGTACCTGGCTGTCGCCCACCGGCCATCCGGCGTGGTCCGCTCACGGCGGCTCAAGTTGGCCGGAGACCGTGCCACCGTTCGCGGCCACACCGCCCACCAGGGGCTCCAATTTCTCGCCGACGCGCTCAGCGAAGAGGCAGCGCCGCCCGTCTCAGCGTCGACAGCCATGAGCGTGGTCGACTGAGTGTGTCCCCCAGGGTGAGTACAGTTTGCTTATGCGCTCCGAGAGTCCGGTCAAGCCCGTGCTGGTCCGTCAGCTGATCGGCGAGTCGCTGCGTGAGGAGCGTGTGGCTCAGGCTCGCACACTGCGAGAGGTTTCAAAGGCGGCACAGGTCAGCCTCGGCTACCTCTCGGAGGTCGAGCGCGGCCAGAAAGAGGCCTCGAGTGAGTTGCTGGCCGCTATCTGCGCGGCCCTGGATCTCCCGCTGTCCACGGTGCTCAATGTCGTGAGCGAGAAAATGGCGCTGCATGAGCAGATCAGCGCCGGCGAGAGAGTGCGGTCGCTGCCGACCGTTCGGGCCATGGCTCAGGCAGCTGCTTAATCCCCGGCAACGCCCTCATTCGCCAACTCCGCGCTGGCGTCAAGCCGCTCACCCTGAACTGACTCATCGCCTTCCCTTCGCTCCTTGATCGGCAGCGACTCAGATGCTCGGTCGCAGCCGAAGACCCTGAGGGGTCATTCTGAAGCCGGCGGTCTGCAGCGCGTCGCTCACCACTGGTGAGGAGAAGACGTGAGCACCGTCGGCACGCTCGACAGTCAACTTGCCCAACAGGCCATCGTGTACGGCACTCGCTAGCGCAGCTGCTGCGGGGTTGAGCTTCGAGGGATCCTCGGTGAAGGACAGTAGCGTCTTTCCGCCGCGCTCGACGTAGAAGATCAGGGCCCCGCCGACCAGGACCACGAGCGCGCCCGGCTTTCGGGCCGGACGGTGACCTTCTCGCTCGGGCCAGGGCAGCGCGGCACCGTATGGATTCGCCGGATCGCACGCGGCCAATACGAGGGCTACCGGATCCTCCGGTTCGCGGGAGTAAGACCGCAACCGGTCAACCGCACCGGTCAGGGCGAACTGGGCAGCCCCGAGCCCTTCGATGAAGTAGCCGCGTCGGCACTGGCCTGACTCCTCCAGCGCGCTTAGCGCCCGGTATGCGGCACCGAAGCCGCCCTCCGAATTCTCGGTCAACACGCTGCCCCGGGTGACTACCCCGTA
>DASQUD010000163.1:0-3634 GCA_035641455.1 Propionibacteriaceae bacterium
CCGCGGCCGAGCGTCGTGACGTCCTTGGTGTCCTGGGCGACCCCTTGGAAGCCCGCGACGATGACGATGTCGCCCTGATCGAGTGCGGACGTGATGCGCCCAGGCGTGATGTCGATGATTCGGGCGTTGCCGTGCGTACCGGTGGTGATGATGCCTGCCTGCGAGCCGGTCAACGACCGGGCGTGCAGACCTTGATCATGAATGGCCATCGCCAACAACGCGGCACTCATCCGCTCACCGGCCGTGAGCAGCATGTCGAGCTCACGGGGGGGAGGCAGCGGTGACACCTGGAGCGCCAGCTCCATCAATTCGTCGGTGGTGTCCCCCATCGCCGAAATCACCACCACCACGTCGTGACCGTCCTGCCTGGTGGCGACGATCCGCTTGGCGACGCGCTTGATGCTGTCCGCGTCTGCGACCGACGAGCCGCCGTACTTCTGCACGATTCGTCCTGAGGAGGCCTTGGGCGTGACCCGTGCTGGGGAAGCCTTCGGCATCACTCGCCCGGGGGACGCCTTCGGCAACCCCCGTCCCGAGGACGCCTTCGGCGTCGCGCGACCCACACCGCCTCCTTCGCTCCAGCTCGGCAGTCAACTCTAGGCCATCGGCTGCGAGCTTCGGCGGTTGAAATACTGGACGACATGACGGAGCCGGTTGAACCTGGGACACCCGATCCGGCCTCGAGAGGAGCCGAGCGGATTGGAGATGCCGAGCGCGATAAAGCGGTCGAATTCCTGCGCGAGCACATGGCGGCGGGTCGTCTCGACGCCGGCGAGTTCGACGAACGCTTGACCCGGGCGCTGAACGCCAAGGTGGGGCCCGATCTGGACGCCTTGTTCAGCGACCTACCTGAACCCCGGCCAGGCACGACGCTAGTGCCGAGCGAGCCGTTCCAGGCGCCGCCGTGGCAGTCGGAATCGGCGGCCGCCCCCAGCTCTCAGCTGGCATCGGCGGCCCCAGCCAAGCACCCGAGCACGGTCCACCGGAATTTCGCGGTTGTCACAGCCACAGCGTGGACGCTGGCCATCGTCTTCTGTTTCGCCACCGGCTGGCAGAACTGGTGGATCCTCTTCATACCGATCTTCCTGTCCTGGGGGATGAAGCGCAGGCAGCCCTAGAGTGAGCCCGTGGACGAGATCCGGTGGGGCATCGTTGGACCAGGGCGTATCGCGGAGTCGGTGATCGGCGACTTTCGACATGTCCCGGCAGCGCGACCGGTCGCCGTCGGCAGTCGATCGAAGGAGCGCGCACAGGCCTTCGCCGACAAGCACAGGCTGGAGCGGGCTTATGGGTCGTATGACGAGTTGATCAACGACGACGACGTCGACGCGCTCTACATCGCGACTCCACATCCGCAACACCTCCATCCAGCGCTGGCGGCGATCAAGGCGGGCAAGGCCGTGCTGATCGAGAAGACGTTCACCGCAACCGTGGCCGGTGCGGAAGAGATCATCAGGGCCGCCCGAGACCACCAGGTTTTCGCGATGGAGGCCATGTGGACTCGCTTCCAGCCAGCGATTGTCGCCGTGCGGGAACTGATCGCCGACGGGGCGATCGGCGAGGTCCGGCAGGTGTACGCCGATCTGGGAGTTGACCGGCCCTTCGATCCGCAGGACCGGCTTTTCAATCCCGATCTTGGTGGCGGCGCGATGCTCGATCTCGGGGTGTACGTGGTGTCTTTCGCCCAGCACTTCCTCGGCAATCCAGATCGGGTAGAGGTCAGCGGTTCCCTGACCCCTACTGGTGTGGACGCCGAGGCTGGGCTGCTACTTGGCTACGAGGACGGACGTGCCGCCACACTGCTCATGTCGCTTCGCAACCCGACGCCGGGCATGGCACGGATCCACGGCACCGAAGGGTGGATCGAGGTGCCGCCCCGCTTCCACCATCCTCACCACATCCTTTTGCAGCGGACCGGCGGTGAACCGGAAGTCATCCGCCGTCCGCCGAGTGGCACGGGCTATTCCCACCAGCTGATCGAGGTCACCGAGTGCCTGGTCGACGGCCGTACGGAAAGCGAGATCATGCCCCTGGACGACACTTTGGCGGTGCAGCGGATCTTGAACGGAGCATGTGAGTCGTTGGGTGTCTACCACTACGAAGCGTCGACGTAACGGCGACCCTCGAAGGCCCGGCCCAGAGTTACCTCGTCGGCATATTCCAGGTCACCGCCGACCGGCAGGCCGCTCGCCAGCCGGCTTACCTTCACGCCGAGCGGGATGAGCAGCCGGCTGAGGTAGGTGGCGGTGGCCTCGCCCTCCAGGTTGGGGTCGGTGGCCAAGATCACCTCGGTGACCGTGCCGTCGGCCAGCCGCAAGCACAACTCTCTGATTTTGAGGTCCGCCGGGCCGACGCCGTCGATCGGGCTGATCGCGCCGCCGAGGACGTGGTAGCGGCCACGGAACTCACGGGTGCGTTCAACAGCCACGACGTCCTTTGGCTCTTCGACAACGCAGAGAATCGTCTGGTCGCGACGCGGATCTCGACAGATCCGGCATTGAGTGGCCTCGGCCACGTTGAAGCAGGTCTCGCAGAACTTGACCGTGTCCTTGACCAGCTTGAGGGTGGCAGCCAGCCGTAGCACATCTTCCGGCTCCGCAGCGAGGATGTGGAAAGCCAAGCGCTGGGCGCTCTTTGGCCCGATGCCGGGCAGCCGGCCGAGTTCGTCGATGAGATCCTGAACCGGACCCTCGTACATTCTCCTGCTGTTCCGCTAGAAGGGCAGGCCGCCGCCGAGCCCGCCGGCCAGCGGGCCCAGCTTGGACGACGCTAGGGCCTGACTTCGGTTGGTCGCGTCCCGGACTGCGGCCAGGATCAGGTCGGCCAGCGTTTCGGTGTCCTCCGGGTCGACCGCCTCAGGCTTGATCACCAGCCCGACAAGCTCCCCCGCTCCGGTCATGGTGACAGTGACCATATCTCCGCCAGCCGTGCCCTCGACCTTCATCTCGGCAAGCTCCTGCTGAGCATTCAGAAGTTGCTGCTGCATTGCCTCGGCCTGGGCCATCAGACCGGACATATCGCCTTCGGGGATCATTTTGCGGGGTACTCCTTCACGATGAGTGTGCGAACAGCCTACGCACCGTGCTCCTCCTCAGCGATGATCTCCGCGCCCAGGTGGCGAGCCAACAGGTCCGTGTCGGAGACGGTCGAGTCGTCGAGTTCGGCGTCCGTACGGTCGGCCGCGGCGTCGCGATCATCGACCGGCTCGGCTCCGCCGTTACTTTCGCCGGTACTGGAGGCAGCTCGGGTGGTGCGGATGTGCTGCCTGGCTTGCTGACCAGCGGCGGCCGTCTCGCTGGATGGCTCGGGCCAGGCCTTGCGCGGAGGTGGCGGCGGTGCTGGCGGCGCTGCGCTCACGTCGACCATGGTGACGATGCGGAAGTCGGCGCCCAGAACGACGATCAACGCCTCCCGGAGAATGTCCTCGCTGCCGCCCCGGCCGAAGCTGTCCCGGGCACCTGCGTTGGCCATGGCCAGGGTCAACGTGCCGTCGCGGACGTCTGCCACTTGTGCGTTCTGGCTCAGCAATATCCAGGTGAAGCGGCGCTTTCCCTTCACCTCCTCGAGCACTTCCGGCCACAGCCGGCGAACGTCGGTCACGGACAGCTGTGCGGGCACGTCAGTTGGAGCCGAC
>DASQUD010000164.1:0-4066 GCA_035641455.1 Propionibacteriaceae bacterium
CCGCCATATCGTGGCATCAGCCAGAGGCCCGAGCGGGCGATGTCAGAGATTCTGAAGAAGGATTGCACCGAAAAATTGCCTGCTGGCACTGGGCCCAGCACAGCAGCGACGAGGCCGAAAGGTGCCCAACAGGCAATTCCCCGCGCAATTTGATCTGGCCTTACCCATCTGACAGAATCGTCAGGTTGCTCCGACGGGGTCGCCGGGGCGTGCCGTGCCCACAACTCGACTCGAGTTCCAAGGCTGGTCGCCGAACCGCGAGACTTCTGAGCCCCGGCCTTTTGGTCCGGGACACTCCTCCAGCACGTACGACTCCAGCAGGGTCGTGCGCGCGGGAAGTGGGGCGACACGCCCGACCGCGTGGGTCGGACATATCAGCGGTACGAGAGAAGGACGAACTGTGGCGGGACAGAAGATCCGCATTCGGCTGAAGGCCTATGACCACGAGGTGATCGACTCGTCGGCGCGCAAGATCGTCGACACCGTCACGCGGACGGGTGCCAAGGTCGCCGGCCCGGTGCCGCTGCCCACGGAGAAGAACGTGTATTGCGTGATCCGCTCGCCGCACAAGTACAAGGACAGCCGCGAGCACTTCGAGATGCGCACCCACAAGCGGCTGATCGACATCATCGACCCGACGCCCAAGACCGTTGACTCTTTGATGCGGCTGGACCTGCCGGCCGGTGTCGACATCGAAATCAAGCTCTGAGGACCACGAAATCATGAGCAACGCCACCGTCAAGACGGACCGGAAGGTGAAGGGTCTGCTGGGCACCAAGCTCGGCATGACCCAGCTCTGGGACGCCAACAACCGAGTCGTCCCGGTGACCGTCGTCCAGGCCGGTCCCTGCGTCGTGACCCAAGTCCGCACCCCCGACTCCGACGGCTACTCGGCCGTTCAGCTGGGCTTCGGCCCGATCAAGGCCAAGCAGGTCACCAAGCCCAGCGCCGGACATTTTGAGAGGGCGGGAGTCACGCCCCGGAAGCACCTGGCCGAGATTCGTACTGCCGACGCGAGCGAGTACACCCTGGGCCAGGAACTGACGGCCGATCTATTCGCTGCTGACGAAGTTGTCGACGTGACCGGAGTCAGCAAGGGCAAGGGCACCGCGGGTGTTATGAAGCGGCACGGCTTCGCCGGCTTGCGGGCCAGCCATGGCGTGCACCGCAAGCACCGCTCGCCGGGCTCGATCGGTGGTTGTGCTACCCCCGGCCGTGTCTTCAAGGGACTGCGGATGGCGGGCCGGATGGGTGTCGAGCGGGTCACCGTGCAGAACCTCAGCGTGCACGCTGTCGACGCCGAGCGTGGCCTGCTGCTGATCAGGGGGGCGATCCCCGGCAACAAAGGGGGCCTGGTCGTCGTGCGCAGCGCGGTCAAGAAGGGAGAGGCAGCGTGACCGCTCCGATTTCCAGTGCCAATCGAACGGTTGATGTAGTCAACGCCAGCGGCGCCAAGACCGGCACGGCCGAGTTGCCCGCAGAGCTGTTCGACGTGACGGCCAACATCCCGCTGATTCACCAGGTCGTCGTGGCTCAATTGGCTGCCGCGCGGCAGGGGACGCATTCCACGAAGAGCCGCGGCGAGGTCCGCGGCGGTGGAGCCAAGCCATACCGGCAGAAGGGCACCGGCCGAGCTCGGCAGGGTTCGGTACGGGCACCGCAGTACGTCGGAGGCGGCGTCGTGCATGGCCCGCAGCCACACGGCTACGCCCAGCGCACGCCCAAGAAGATGATCGCCGCTGCCCTTCGCGGGGCGCTCTCCGATCGCGCACGGGACGGCAGGGTGCACGTAATCAGTGACCTGGTTTCCGGTGACGTGCCATCGACCAAGTCCGCGGTGGCGGCGCTTCGAGGGATCACCGACTCGGAAAAGGTGCTGGTCGTCATCCATCGCGACGAGGATCTGGCCTGGCTGAGTCTGCGCAACGTGATCACGGTCCACACCATCGCGGTCGACCAGCTCAACGCCTACGACGTGTTGGTCAACGACGAGGTGGTCTTCACCTCTGCGGCGCTGGATGCCTTCGTGGCGGGTCCCACCGCCGGAAAGTCGGGGAAAGCCATCGCCAGGGAGAGTGAGGCTGCTCCGATTGCCTCCTCGGAAGTGTCCGTGCCGCCGGCAACGCCGGTCCAAGATCCCAAGCAGCCTGAGGAGCCGGAGGTCACCGAGCCCGACCAGCTGAGTTCTCCTGCGGATACGCGCGCCGAGCCTGTCGAAATGCCGACTGATACGCGCGCTGAGCCCGTCGAAGCGCCTCCCGCTCCTTCGACCAGCTCACAACCCGTGGCGACCAGCTCAGGACCCTTGGCCACAAGTTCAGATCCTGTGCCGATCGAGGAGGACGAGAAGTGACCAGCGTCAAAATCCGCAACCATCGCGACATCCTGCTGGCGCCAGTGGTGAGCGAGAAGAGCTATGCCCTGCTGGACGAGAACAAGTACACCTTCCTCGTGGCACCAGAGGCCAATAAGACCGAGATCAAGATTGCGGTGGAAACCGTTTTCGGCGTCAAGGTCACCGGCGTGAACACGATCAACCGGCAGGGCAAGGTCCGCCGGACCCGGCGCGGCTTCGGGAAGCGTCCCGACACCAAGCGCGCGATCGTGACCGTTGCCGACGGTGAGCGGATCGACATCTTCTCGGCGCCGGCCGGCTGACGCAGACAAAGGACGAACGAACGACATGGCTATCCGCAAGTACAAGCCGACCACACCAGGGCGCCGCGGCGCGAGCGTGGCCGACTTCGTCGAGCTGACCCGCTCCACTCCGGAGAAGTCGCTGCTGGTTCCCAGCCCGAAGACCGGCGGCCGGAACAACACCGGCAAGATCACGACGCGGCACATCGGTGGTGGCCACAAGCAGGCGTATCGACTGGTCGACTTCAAGCGCTACGACAAGGACGGCGTGCCGGCGAAGGTCGCGCAGATCGAGTACGACCCGAACCGCACGGCCCGGATCGCGCTGCTGCACTTCGCCGACGGCGAGAAGCGCTACATCATCGCTCCCACCGGGCTGGGGCAGGGCAGCCAGGTGGAGGCCGGTGAAGGCGCCGATATCAAGCCCGGCAACAACCTTCCGCTCCGCAACATCCCGGTCGGTACCACGATTCACGCCGTGGAGTTGCGCCCGGGCGGCGGCGCCAAGCTGGGCCGTTCCGCTGGCGCCAGCATTCAGCTGGTGGCTCGTGAAGGCAAGAACGCCACTCTTCGCATGCCGTCAGGCGAGATGCGGATGGTTGACGTTCGCTGCCGGGCGACCATCGGCGAGGTTGGCAACGCTGAGCAGTCCAACATCGCCCTGGGCAAGGCTGGTCGCAACCGGTGGAAGGGCAAGCGCCCAACCGTCCGGGGCGTGGCCATGAACCCGATCGACCACCCGCACGGTGGTGGCGAGGGCAAGACCTCCGGTGGTCGTCACCCGGTCTCCCCGTGGGGCCAGCCGGAAGGCCGGACCCGCGACAAGAACAAGGCGAGTTCTCGCCTGATTGTCCGCCGCCGCAAGACCGGCAAGAAGCGCTGAGCAGGAGGCTAGAAGACTGTGCCACGCAGCCTGAAGAAGGGTCCCTTCGTTGATGATCACCTGACCAAGAAGGTCGAGGTGCAAAACAGCAAGGGAACCAAGAACGTGATCAAGACCTGGTCGCGGCGCTCGATGATCGTGCCCGAGATGATCGGTCACACCATCGCGGTGCACGACGGGCGCAAGCACGTCCCGGTCTTCGTGACCGATTCCATGGTGGGCCACAAGCTGGGGGAGTTCGCTCCCACCCGCACGTTCAGGGGCCACGTCAAGGACGACCGGAAGAGTCGTCGGCGATGAATCGCCGCGCCAATCCGTCGGCGATGAACCGCCGCGCTAATTCAATGGGCCGCTGACCGCGGACGCAGAGAAGGAACTATCACAATGAGCAAGGACTCACGCCCGAGCCGCCGGCAGGCGCTGCTCGGCGACCGTCCCGGTTCGTACGCGATCGCGCGGCAAGTTCGCGTCTCGCCGCCCAAGGTGCGCCGCGTGGTCGACCTGGTCCGTGGCCTGGATGTTTCTGACGCACTGGACACCCTCAAG
>DASQUD010000165.1:0-5137 GCA_035641455.1 Propionibacteriaceae bacterium
TGGACCAGGCCGGCTTGTCAAGCTACGGTGCCCGCCGGGTGCCCGGCCTGCGTCGAGCGGAGGTCGCTCAGCTAGCCGGGGTCAGCATCGAGTACTACACGCGCTTGGAACGGGGCAACCTCAGCGGGGCCTCCGAGGCAGTGCTCGAGGCGCTGGCTGTCGCGCTGCAGCTCGACGAGTCCGAACGCGTCTACCTGTTCGACCTGGCCAAGGCCGCGTCTGGGCCGGCTACGCCCCGGCGACCGGCGAAACCAGCCGTCCTGAAACTCAGGCCGAGCATTCAGCGGTTGCTGGACTCCATGGTAAGCATCCCGGCTTTCGTCCGGAACGGCCGTCTCGACATCGTCGGCATCAATGCGATGGGGCAGGCCCTCTACAGCCTCGCCTTCGAGCAACCGGGTCGGCCCGTGAACCTGGCCCGCTTCGTGTTTCTCGATCCCCGTGCCCATCTGCTGCACCCGAACTGGTCGGACTCCGCGAACACCAGCGTGTCGATCCTGCGCACAGAGGCCGGCCGAAATCCCTATGACAAAGGGCTGACCGATCTGGTCGGCGAGCTATCCACTCGCAGCGAGGAGTTCCGGATCAGGTGGGCCGCCCACAACGTCCGGCTGCACCGAACCGGCAGCAAACACTTCCGCCACCCGGATGTCGGCGACCTTCACCTGAGCTTTGACGCCCTCGAGCTGCCCGGCGAGCCAGGACTGACACTGACCGCCTACAGCGCCGAGCCCGGCACACCCGACGCTGACAATCTGGCCCTGCTGGCCAGCTGGGCCGCTACCCACATCCGAACCGTAACCGCGGCGGGTGCCGAGCGGGCTTGACCTGGAGCACTCAGCGCTGGCCAGACAGACCCTTGCCGCCGCAACCGTGTCGCAACGAGAACAGAGGATCAACCCCGATGCAAATCACCCGCAGCTCCACCGAAGGCGCCACCACCAAGGGCCCCGCCGACTGGTTTACCGGCGACGTCTACATCGATCCGGTCGCCGTAGCGACTACCCCGTCCCGGGCGCAGGCTAACCTCGTCCACTTCATGCCCGGCGCTCGCACCGCCTGGCACCGCCACCCCCTTGGGCAGAGCCTCTTCGTCACCGAGGGCATCGGGCTGTGTCAGCGTCGGGGTGGACCGATCGAAGTCATCCGCCCCGGCGATCGCATCTACATCGAGCCCGACGAGGAGCACTGGCACGGCGCCACCCCGGACCGGCTGATGGTCCACATCGCCATCAACGAGGTCGACGACGAGCACCCCGTCGCCCATTGGGGCGAGCAAGTCAGCGACGAGGAGCACACCGCCGTCCCGGCTACCACCCAGAGTTAGCAGCCCGCATGCAGTGCGTGTTCCTACAGGAGTGCAGACCGCCGGACGGAAGCAGCTTCGGCTTAGTCTCAACGGCAGTCTCATTCACTTCCGTTCACGGGCGTTCAGCAGTTGTCGATCTCAACTACTTTGAGGCGGCCCGACCGGCAACGGACCTACCGTCGGGCTATGGCCCCAGACCTCGAAAGCGTGTAAGGCGAGAGCCTTCGAGGGTTCAAATCCCTCCGCCACCGCGAAAGTGACATCTAGGCAACGCCCTGTGCCAAATTCGTGCGCACCTGCGCGCTCAGCATGGCAGAGCGCCATGCTGACCAGGGAGAATGATCCCTAGCTGACCGCCCCACGAAGGCGGGAGGCAAGTTAGGCCGTACCCAGACACGGGGATAGGCGGTCTGGCCCCATACCCTGTCTAGCGACAGCCGATGCACGACGGTTTACGCCAGGTGATCTGCGACAGTTGATCTAGGTTTTGTGACCGTCCGTGGCGATCTGGCCTCGATCGTAATGGCCTACCCGCCAGTGCCTGTTCGATTACTGTGGCAGCCGTCTCTGCGACTCAAGGATCGCTACTATCAAGAAACTGATGACCACATTCCGGGGCCGCGTGGTCGGGGGGGTCGGCGATCTTGCCACCTGGATGATCCGATACGCCGCCGCCTACGAGCGAGCGGTTGGCGTTGCGCTTGAGCCGGGCAGCCTCAATGTGGTGATCGATCGACCTTGGGCAATGCAGCAGCCGACGGTGCGCCTCGAAGCCGACGAGGTCGGTGTCGGCCTCGGTTTCGTTCGTTGTCGGGTGGGCGGTCTCTCCGGCTGGATTGTGCGTACCGACAAGAACAACCGAGGTTGGGGTGATCATGGTCTCGACGTCCTGGAGATTGTGTCCCCGGTACATTTGCGTACCGCTCTCGGACTAGTTGATGGAGACGAGGTTGTCGTCGAGGTCGACGAGCCGCGGCTCTCTTGATCATGCCCCCGCCTCGACGGTGGCCCGCTGGGTCGAGGTGTCGCGTAGCCTTCGCCACTGTTCACCAGGGTTCTCGCCATCCCCAATGAGCGCAATCGCCCAGCTCGGACCCGCCTGCTGTTACAAGCGGCTAGAGCCTTACCGGTCGCCCTTCTGCTTGAGCCCGCCCTGGACACCGGTCTTCAGGCCATGCCATGCCAGGATTCGAGCGTGAGAGCCGACAGGGCTGGCAGGCTTCAACAGGTCGCAGCGTCGTGCCTTGCCGCCATCGCTCTTGGTGTGCTTGTCGTCCTCGCGATACACGCTGATGCCGCCGCACCACATGCGAACCCGTGGCTGACCACTCTGGATTTAGCAACTGGGCTGGCCTTCGTTATTGCAGCAGTTGTCGCGCGTGGATCATCTGCCGAACGCTTGCTGATGGCGGCAGTCGGTGTTGCCTGGCTGATGGCCTCATTCCTGCCCGCGGCCCGATCCCTGCACCAGGCAGTGCTGGTTGTGTCATTGGTCGCGTTCCCGGTCGGGCAGGTACGTGGGCTGAGTCGCTGGCTGCTGGCATGTCTAGCTGTGCCGATCGCGTTCGGCCTACTGCCGCAGATCGGTGTGGCAGCCGTGTTCGCTCTGGTCGCTTTGCTTGTGCTGGTCGAGGGGCGTCGGGAGACTGCCACCGGCTACCCGACGGTCGCGGCGATCGCCGTTGCGGTCGTACTCGTCGCCTCGTGGTCGGTCTCGCGGCTGGGAGTGGAAGCCTTCGATCCGACCTTGGCTTTGGTGGGCTATGAGTTGGTGCTCCTAGCGATCGCGGTGGCCTTCCCGCTCGCAGTCGCGGCGGTCATCCGGAGCCGAGCAAGGCTTGCCGACCGCTTGCTGGCCGACGGTCAGCTCGTGGGTCTTGAGGGATTCGCGGTCGTGCTGGGGCGTGCGGTCAGCGATGCCAGTGTGCGGGTCTTCCGCTGGCACAGCTCCGGTGCGGGCTACGTCGACGAATGGGGTCGCTCAGTGCAGATTGGAGGCGACGAGCGGAGGTGGCTCACCGTCGCCGATGCCGACGGACCGGTGGCGGTCGTCGCTTACCAATCGTCCGCTCTGGACGATCCGGCGACAGCCGAAGCGGTCACGGCTGCCGTCCGGCTGGCGGTTAGACACGAGCGTCTGCAACACGAGCAGCAGCAGCAGCTCGCCGAGCTCGAGGCGTCCCGAGCGAGGATGGTCGCGGCGGCGGACCGCGAGCGGGAGCGAGCCGCGATACGTCTCCGCGAGGACGTAGGAGCGTCCCTGGAGCTTGCAAAGTCCGAGTTGAGCGCGGTGCGTACGGCAGCGGGCGATACCGCGGTCGTCGAGTCACTCGACATTGTTGTCAGTGAATTGGTCGCTGCCCAGACAGAGATCGTCGAACTCGTGGCAGGAGTACCTCCGGGGCATCTCGGGAACGGGCGGCTCAAAGAGGCTGTGCAGGCGCTGGCCCAGCGCAGCCCGGTTCCGGTCTCGGTGACCGTTGCCGCTGACGTGGCCAGCGGCCAGGACACGGAAGCGGCCCTCTTCTATGTCTGCTCGGAGGCGCTCGCCAACGCGGTCAAACATGCGGCCGCGAAGCGGATTGACATCACCATGCGACGGGTCAAAGGCGCTATCGAGGCTGTCATCTCCGACGACGGGTGTGGCGGTGCGGACCCGACCGGGTCGGGGCTGCAGGGGCTCGCCGACCGACTGGCCGCTCGCAGCGGCCGGCTCCTGGTGGAAAGTCCACCCGGAGCCGGCACGACGGTGACAGCGGTAGTTACGGACTAGAGGATCTTGGTCCACGGTTCGAGGTCGCCACTAAACGTGAGGCTGTCGCCCTCGATCTTCCATGTCTTCGGGCCGCCACCGCCGGGCCCGCAGTGACCGGGCAGTCTCTCGGAGACAGGAAGCTTGCATCCGGTCAGCTTGGACATCAGTTCGGGGTCGTGCACGAAGGTTACTGTGTTGCCGGTTCCTCGTAGGTAGCCGGCCTCGAGCGGGCCGTCTTCGACAGAGTGTCCGCAATCAATTCCTGGATCATCGATGGGCCGGCAGCGCATCTCGTACACGCCGTCGCGAACCGTAAGCGTCCACGTACCTGACTTTCCATCATTGTTGTCTAATCCTGCCGCCGCGAGGTCGTCCGTCGTGATCTCCACCCTGTATTCGCCATCAGGCAGGTCGGATGCCTGGTCGGGATCATCGCCGGTGGGCTGGTCGTCCGCCGTGCCCTGCTGGCAGGCTTTGGGCACGGTGGGGACGTCGGGCTCTGGGTGGTCGGCCGCGATCGCCTGGATCTCGGTGAGCAGAGCCCCGTTGGCCGGATCAGCGGCGAGGCCGTCCAGAACAGGCTGCAGCCTGGTGCGCAACGCGGCGATCTGGTCCGGGCTTGCGTCGACGAAGCGCGCGCCTTTTCCGCACAGATCCTGTGCGATGGTGGTCTCGTCGTAGGTCGCATCGACCGAGACCTGCATCGCCTTGTCGGCCGCCTCCCGGACCCAAGTCTGTTGTTCGTCGGTGAGCGCATCGAAGCGTTCTTGGCTGATGGACAGGACAAAGACCTTGGGCCACAGCACGACGTTGGCGGTGACATGGCCGGCCTCGGTGGTATTGCCCATATGCGCGTACTGCGCGATGTCGAACTCCACGCCGCGCAGGCGGCCAGCCCGCATCTCGTCCATCCATCCCAAGCCCAGGTTTAGCGGCGTGGCGCCGAGGAGGCGCACCGCATCCGTTTGGACCGGCGAGTTGTACACCCGGAACGTGACACCCTTCCACGCCTCGGGTCCGAGCAGGGGTGCTTCCGCGGCGAACGGGCGGCGCAGCGGACCGACCGCGAGGTC
>DASQUD010000166.1:0-4131 GCA_035641455.1 Propionibacteriaceae bacterium
GCCCGCCTCGGATCGAAGACCTTCGCCGAATGGCTTGCCAGCCAAGCCGCGCTCGGTTAGCGATCTCGTGACGACGACAGGAGTCCAAACCAGCGGTCCGAAAAGAATGCGATCTGCAGCCATCGCCGGAGCCGTGTTCTCGACGATGCCATGGTCAACAGCCATCCACCGGCATCGACTGCTAGTGGACGCCGCGGTGCGCGAGCGGTTCCGGAAGCCCGACAAAGCTCTTCGAGTTCGAGCCCGAGGCGTCCGTCGCCTGATCCCAACGACCCGACACAACGGAAGGAGCACACGAAAGCGGCATCTAACAAGTCGGCGTTCAGCTTCCTCGGTGGACAGGAGGATCCGGCCGTCGACCGAGCGGTCATCGAGCGAGGCGGCCTGACGACGACCATCGTCGCCGTTCCCGATCCGTCCCGAGCAGCCGCGGTCGCCCGCGAGCTAGTAGCGGACGGCGCCCAGTCGATCGAGCTGTGCGGAGCGTTCGGCCCAGCGAGCGTCGCCGAGGTGCTGCAGGCCACCGGTGGTCAAATCCCGGTCGGCGGCGTGAGGTACGGCATGGAGTCCGTCCATCACGTGGCGGCCCTGTCCCCAGGGCAGAGGCCGAGCAAGGTTCAAGAGGGAGCGGTGGCATTAGTGAGTCCGACGCCCGACGCATCGGGAAGCAACGGAGGAGATCGCGGCGGTGCGACGGAAGCATAATCGTGGCAGCCGCCCCTGGGCGCGGCAGCGCAGGTGTGGAGCTCAGGAGGACCGATATGAGCACCAGCGAAGCAGGAAGGCACTCGCCCGGTTGGATCCCACCCACGGCAGGTGTGCGCTCTGTGCGTGGCCGTCGGCGTCAGGATCCGGCACTACGCCGAGGTCCGCTGTGCCAGAGCGCTCCTCACAGCCTGGCGCGGGCCGGTTATTGGTGACGGCCTCGAGCAGCGCCACGGCGAGCAGGTAATCGGTCCCGGGGGCGCTCCCTGGAGTCAAGGCGCAAGATCCATGACTACGGTTCCGCTCTTGAGATCAGCCGGCAGGGAGACGTGTTCGTGCGTTATCAACCATCTGCTCTCCCGCAATCGGAAGGAACTCGTCGAGCGTACCCAGTATCCGACCTCGCCCCCGTCAACCAGGGTTCCACCTGCTCGAATGAGCATATGTGCGACGGCAACATCAGCGCTTGCTGTGACGTGCAGTTCGTCGATCTTCTGGCCGATTGCCCCCTTCCAGCGGGCGAACCAATCCAGGAACCGTCCGCGGAGGGCGGCCGCGCCCACATACTGGAGAGGGGGCACGAGATCGAAATAGACAACGTCGTCAGAGTAGAACGCCAGCAGTCGGTCTATGTCCTTATCGTGAATGGCCCGAGACCGATCGTCCAGCAGCGACGCGATCGTTGATTCGATGGTAACCATCACTTCGTCCCTTCAGAATTGGAGCACTCGGCACTATTCGAGGAGTTTTCCATCGGCCGATACGTCGCGCATCAGCTTGGCGATCTCGTCTGGGATTGGCGGGATCTCCGCGCGCTCGATGCGACCGGGTCCGGACCAGACGAGGCTGACCTGCAGGGATTCGTCCAGCTCTGGGTGATCCGCACGGTTGTGGCAACCACGGGTCTCACGTCGCTCGAGCGCAGCGTCCAGCGTCGCTCGGGCTGCAACGAGTGATGCCTTGAGGTCAAAGGCGTGGGCCAGGTCTTGGTAGCCAGCGTTGTCCGGGTGAACGCCGACCTGTGGTACCTGGGCTTCGATGGCGTCGAGCTCCGAGAGTCCCGCCAGAAGACCGGGTTCGTCGCGCACGACACCCGCGCGTTCGGTCATGGTGTTGCGGATCGCACGCTGCAGGGCTCGGACGTTCTCCCCTCCATCTGCGGACAGCAGCCGGGTGATCTCGTCTCTCGCCGCCGCCACCGCGGGCGCTGAGCGTTGCTGACCACCGAGCTGTGCCGAGTAGCGTGCGGCCGCCTCTCCTGTGATGCGCCCGTACACCATCAGCTCAATGAGTGAGTTCCCTCCGAGCCGGTTCGCGCCGTGGAGTCCGCTGGACGCCTCCCCGATGGCATAGAGGCCTTCAACGTCCGTACGGTGATCGTCCGGGCGCACCCAAACGCCACCCATCGAGTAATGCGCAGTGGGGGCGATCTCGATCGGTGTTGTGGTGATGTCGAGCATCTGTAGCTCGAGAAGAGTCTGATAGACCCGAGGAAGCCGGCGCATGATCGTCTCGCGTGGCAGATGGGAGACATCCAGCCACACTCCGCCGTTCGGAGTGCCACGCCCGTCCCTGATCTCGGAATAGGCAGCAAGCGCAACCCGATCCCGCGTGGACAACTCCATACGCTCGGGGTCGTACCGCGCCATGAATCGTTCACCGAACCGGTTGCGCAGCACCCCACCCTCGCCTCGGGCCGCCTCGGATACCAAGGTTCCCGCCGCATTCTCCGGCTCGATCAAACCGGATGGATGGAACTGGACGAGCTCCGGATCACGCAGCCGGCCTCCGGCCTCCACCGCGAGACGGAACGAGTCGCCGGTATTCTCGTCTCGCCGTGACGACGTCCGCCGCCAGATTCGGTTGTGTCCACCAGCGGCCAGGATCACCGCATCGGCGTGGATGAGGTATCGCGTTCCGTCACCGATGTCGAACCCGTACGCACCGAAGATCACGTTATCGCGGACAAGCAGTCTGGTTATGTAGACCGAGTCCATGATCGGCACTCGGAGCTGAGTGGCGCGGTTGATCAGGGTGCGCTGAATCTCCAGTCCCGTGTAGTCGCCGGCGAACGCGGTGCGACGGAACGTGTGGGCACCGAAGAACCGCAGCGAGATGCGCCCGTCGGCCTCACGCGCGAACGGCATGCCGTACCGCTCGAGATCTTGGATCCCTCGCACAGCCCCCTCCGCAACGATCTGGACCGTCCGCGGATCGGCCAGAAGATAGCTCTCCTGCAACGTGTCCGCGGCATGCTGCTGCCAGGTGTCTTCCGGATCCGTCGTGGCAAGCGGGGCGTTGATGCCTCCCGCTGCCAGCGACGTGTGGGCGTCGGCGGAAGGCCGCTTTCCGACCGCAAGCACGTCCACCCCGCGTTCGGCAAGCTCGATCGCGGCGCGAAGTCCCGAGCCCCCTGTGCCGATGACAAGCACCGACGTGGCGATCCGCTGCTCCTGGACGTTCACATCCGACTCCGTTCAACCGATGACGAAATGACCTCCTACCTAGTACGACGACACGACCCCTGACGTCGTGACCTGATGGCGGTGTGTGCTGCGTCTCAACCGGCTCCCGCCAACGAGTTGCCACGAGACAAGGGCTTCCGAGTCGCCCCGTCTCGCGTACGGCGTCAGCCAAGTGAGGACAGGTCGAGCTGTGCCAGTCGCTCCCGGTCGGCCAGGACGTCGAGCCTCGTGATCAGGCCGTTCTTCACGGTGAACGCCAGCAGCGCCAGGGGTGCCGCACCCTCGGGGAGCACGAGCACGCCGGGTGCGACGCGACATAGGTGACCGGCGGCGAGGTTGCCGTCTGGCTCGGCGTGTCCCTGCGCTGAGCACGAGAGTCCATTCCGCGTTACTCGTGCCGGGTGGCTGGAGCTGCTTGAACAGGTCGGCGGCGAGGTCGGCATCGTCGTGCGGGTTCCGAGCCCGCTGACAGACTCAGTCTTCCAACCGCAACCTGCGGACTCGACCGAGGATGCCGCCTCGCTGTCCCGAGCCGCTGCCAGACTGTGTCCAGCCAGAGCCGAGCTGCGTGGCACCTCTCAGTGGGATGCGTTCGCGGCGGCAGCCTCGGATTCGTCGAGTTGCAGCCCGCCCTCTAGGACGGCAAGCGCTCTGTCGAACTCTTCCTCGAGCGCGGTGACGTAGCCACTGGCGTGCCAGCGACGGACAGCTGCTACCAGCGTCCAGACCAGAGCCGATGCGATCACCTGGACCTGGAGCTCGTCGGGCTGTCGCCCCCCTGCTCGGGCCAATGCGTCTGCGACCAGCCGTGCGAAGTCATCGACCTGCTCCGCCCAGGAGGCCCGTAGCCTTGGCTCCCCCAGGGAGTAGCGCGTCCTCCGCCGGGCCAGTTCGTCGTCGCGGCTGAAGAACTGGGCCATGATCGCGGCCACCGCCCGCCTCACCGCCTCGACGGGTGGGT
>DASQUD010000167.1:0-2709 GCA_035641455.1 Propionibacteriaceae bacterium
GATCTGGGATGGTCAGGCGTGATATACAAATGGGGCGGCACTGACGGATGCGGGAGGTGCCTCGGTGTCCAAGGACATCGGCTGCCGATACGGGGGGTCGGGTTGGACACGACGTTGCAATCGAGCACGCGGGTGCTCCCAACCTGAGGCAGTGGATACATGATCAAGTTGCGTAACGCCCTCATACTGACAGCGGCTTCGGCCCTGATGTGTCTGCCCACGACCGCATCGGCCGATACGACTGTGAAGGCAAAGCTGGTGGAGCAAAACAACAGCGGCGCTCACGGCACAGCCACCCTGACGGCGCTCGACAACGGTGGCCTCAAGGTCGAGATCCACACCGAAGGCCTCGTACCGGGCGTGTTCCACCCCCAGCACATCCACGGGTCAGCTCACGGGGGGCACTTCGCGTGCCCGGACCTGAAGAAGAACGACAAAGATGGTGACGGGGTCCTCCAGAACGAGGAGGCGACCGGTGAGTACGGCACCATCTTTTTCCCATTGACAACAAGTGGTGGAGCGACTGCGACGCCAAAAGACGCGCTCGACGCCAAGCGGATGCCGGTCGCCGACGCCGAGGGCACGATCGACTACGAACGAACCTTCTCCCCCGACATGGTTCCCGACGGCCTGCTGGACCACCTCTCCACGATGCACGTCGTGCAGCACGGCATGGACGCCAACGACAACGGCAAGTATGACTTGGACGCCCTGGGCGAATCGACATTCGCAAAGAACCTGGGGAAGGCCGGTGTACCGGAGGAGGTAACCAACCCGGTTATCTGCGGCGTCGTCCAGGGGGCCGGCGCAGCGGATCCGGCGCGCGGTGGGGTCGACACCGGCGGTACCCCAGCGCCCGACCTGACTGCGCCTCTGGCCGCAACAGGTGCTGCTCTACTGCTGCTGTCTGCGGGCTTGCTGATTGGACGGCGGCCGTTTCGCGCGACCACCCACAGGGGCCGATGAGGGCAAGCGCCTTTAGAGCTGGACCCACTTCCGTGCTCACGCTGGACGATGGATGCTCTGCCTGACGGCAACCGAAGTTGCGGCTTGAACTGCTGGTCCTAGCAGTGCTCGTCCTCCTCAAGCGTCTAGCCCCACGCGCCGGCTGAGCGAGGCGCGGAGTTGGTACCCGTCACCAGGTGAGCCGCGACACCGATCCACCAGGCTGACGGTGGGATAACCACGGATCGACTACTCGTCGTACGCCGATAGCAATCGCCTCATAGTCGCCTAGGTGCCGCCCGAACCTTCCCAATCCGATCAGCGTTCCAGAACGAACGCTTGTCAACCGGGCGACTCCCCGGCTGAGGATTGGCGAGCAGACGTGTGCATCGGGCTAAAGACAAAATCTTCGAGTCAGCGCCTGCTACCTTGGCAGCAGTCGGTCATCGTCGTCCAACGAACCCCGCCGAGGCCCTCGTGCCAACACGCATAGCGCTGAACCCAGAGTTGTTTCAGCTGGCCCTCGGTTTCAACCGGATCATCGCCTACACCGGATACGTCCTGCTAGCCGGCACCTTCGCATTCTGGGCTCTGGTTTGGCCCGAAGGGCGGGCGGACCGTCGACTGGTGACTCTGGCATTAATCGGCTCAGGCCTCATGGTCGTCGGCACCATCGGTGCTCCGCTCATCTTGATGTCGTTCGGCGAGGGCGAGGCGGGCGACGCCCTCCCGCCGATCATCGGGACTGCAGCAATCATCCGGCTGGCCATCCTCGTCGGCATCGCGTTCTTCCTGATGGATTTGATCCGGTCGCCCATCACCGGTTGGCGGCGATGGGTTGCGCTTGGCATTGTCGCGGTGCTGGCCGCGACTCTGGTTGCCCAGTCCAACGCCGTTGGCGGGTCGTGGCAGATCATCAAGATTGTGGCTACGGCCGGACACGCGCTGGCCGTAGCGGCCTGGCTGGGCGGCCTCGTCGCGCTGGCCGCGGTGTCAATTCGGCGAAACGACGGTCCCGAACCTGAACGTCTGGTCCCTCGATTCTCGATTGTTGCGGTCTGCAGCGTGGTCACGTTGGTAATCACCGGACCCATTCATGCACTCGCAGTCGCCGGTGGGACGGGCGCACTCGTCAACTCTCGCTATGGGTCGGTACTGCTCGTCAAGGTCGTTTTCTTCGGTTTAATGCTGGCGATCGGCAACTATGCACGCATGTATGCATCTCGCGTCGCCTTCGCGCGCAAGCATCTGCCCGCGTCAGAGCTCGGCAAGCCAGGCGGCGCGAGCGGACTGGCGGTGATCATAGGCGCCGAGTTGACGATCGCGTTCGTGATCTTGTCAACCACATCGATCTTGGTGATGGTCGCCCCCCAGCCCTAGCGTCTCAGTCGCTCGGCCAGCATCTGAAGACCTCTGACTGGTACCCAGTGCGGCCCAGCGCACTATCCGCGGCCCGCACACGCGACTCCGGCGGGCCACCCGCGGAGTACTCCGTCATGGTCGCCCTCACACTAGGTGTCTGGAATTCTCGGGCCGCTTCATGACATCGGCAGCTCGACGTTGGCCGGCGGCCACGATGTGTGCATAGATATCTCGACTCGCCTCGAGTTGTAAACTGCCATGTCTTCAGTGGGGCGGCGGAGTAACGGGACGCAACAGGATACAAAGGCCGCCGCACTATCCAGATGAGCTAATTGTGCGGCTCGAGGCATACTGAGCGAAAGCCGAAGCACGCAGAGCAGCTAGCAAATCAGACCGCATCCT
>DASQUD010000168.1:0-4319 GCA_035641455.1 Propionibacteriaceae bacterium
CGTTCCGCGGTCGCCGTGCTGGCCGGAGTCGGGCTGGCCGTCGCCGGGCTGCTGCTGGAGCGCGCCTGTCGGGTACCCGGACCCAAACCCGAAGACGAGGGCGGAGCAAAAGACACCGGCGAATAGTCGTGCGAAATCCCGAGCTCTGAGATATCGCGGCAATAAGGTGACGACGTGACCTCCCCGGACCTGGCTGGCTCATCGCCGAGCCGACGCGCGGAAACCTCCGCGCTGCGCCGCGCCGCCACGATCGTGTTGATTCTTGGCACGGTCCTCTCGCTCTTGTCGGCCTTCGGGCCGTCGTGGGCGACTCTGATCGGTATCCCCGTGGCCATCGTCGCGGCCGTGGTGGCGTGCATCCTCGCTTGGCGCGAATTGCGCCTGGTTCGCCGGGCTCACGCGCGCCAGCTGTTGCACATTGACCGGCTCCACGGGAAGGAACTGACCGACGAGCGGCAGCGCAATGCCGAAGTAGTGACGGTGCTGACCTCGCGGGTCCAGGATTACGCCGGAGTGATCAAGGGCCAGAAGCTGACTATCGCCCAACTCAAGGGTCAGCTTTCGATGACGCAGAAAAACAATTTCCGACTGTCCGCCGAGATCGAGCGTCGTGACCACGTGATTGGTTCCCTGCGCGCGACCGTGCGCGCTCGCGAGGCTGAGTTGCGCGTGCTGCTGGTGGAAGAGAACGACGCGGAAGTCCATGCGCTGCCCCGCCGCGTGCTCGCTGATCACAACGCCGGGCCGAATGGATCCACAACCGCCGTCGGCGAGGTGCAGGGCGGTGTGGTGGACCTCAAAGTGGCCGAGGCGAAGGTGCTGCCGAACTTCGAAGGAACCCGCAAGCTGGCCTAGTTGCCGGCAAGCGCCGCAACCGCGACTCGTCGCCCTAAGCGTCGATCGCCGCCGAAACACGCCTCACTCGCCCGGTCGAGTGTCTGGTTATCAGGACGAGACGGGCATGAGGAACCATGGACGCATGGTTCCCAACGTGGCCTCGCTCGCAGCTCCCGCCGGCGGGCAGCCCACCTTCGTGCAGCTTCCCCCACTACCCGAGCTGCCGCGCCGTCTGGCGGCCGAGAACCCGGGCTGGGTGCGTGAGGTGGACGTGGTCGTGGTCGGCTCGGGCATCGCCGGACTTACTGCTGCACTGGAGTGCCGGGAGCTGGGCAAGGTCATGGTCGTCACCAAGGATGTCGTTGCGGCGGGGTCAACGCCCTGGGCACAAGGAGGCATCGCCTCCGTGCAAGGCGCGGAGGACACCGTTCAGCAGCACATCGATGACACCTTGGTCGCAGGTGCGGGCCTGTGCATCCCCGAAGCCGTACGGGTGCTCGTGTCCGAGGGACCCGAAGAGGTCGCGAAGCTGATCGCCCGTGGTGCCGAGTTCGACCGAGACGCGCTCGGCGCGCTCGAGCTGACCCGGGAGGGGGGCCACCTGCAGGATCGGATTGCGCACGCCGGCGGGGACGCCACCGGAGCAGAGATCGAGCGAGCGCTCGTTTCGGTTGTCAAGGCCGATCCGTTGATCGAGATCGTCGAACACGCACTGGTCCTCGACCTGTTGCACGCCGACGTCAGTTCTGGCGAGCAGCCAGGGGTGGCAGGGATCACGCTCCATGTGCTCGGCCAAGGCACCCGTGGCGGAGTAGGAGCCGTCTACGCACGAGCGGTGATTCTGGCGACCGGCGGCATCGGTCAGATTTACGCGGTGACGACTAACCCGACCGTGTCCACCGGCGATGGACTGGCTGCCGCCCTCCGGGCCGGTGCCGAGCTGCGGGACATCGAATTCATTCAGTTTCATCCGACCGTGCTGTACCTCGGTCCCGGCGCACGAGGCCAGCTTCCGTTGGTGAGCGAGGCGGTACGCGGGGAGGGGGGCCAGCTGCTCAACGCCAAGGGCGAGCGGTTCATGGTTGGGCGGCACGAGCTCGCCGAACTCGCCCCGCGCGACGTGGTCGCGAAGGAAATTATGAAGCAGATGACGGCCGAGGGTTCCGATCACGTGTTCGTTGACGGCCGCATGCTCGGCGAGGAGGTATGGCGAGTCCGCTTCCCCACCATTCTGCTGAACTGCCGCCGCGCTGGCATCAATCCGGTGACCGACCTTATTCCGGTAGCTCCTGCTTGCCACTACTTCTGCGGTGGCGTAACGACCGACCTCAATGGCGCAACCAACCTGCCCGGGCTGTTCGCCTGTGGCGAGGTGGCCAGCTCCGGCGTTCATGGCGCGAATCGGCTCGCGTCCAACTCGTTGCTCGAGGGGTTGGTATTCGCTCGGCGGATCGCGGCCCTGCTCCATGATCGGATTCCGCCGCGCCGCCGGCCGGCCGTCGACCAGCGCGAGGCGTGGCTCATCGATGCTTCGGTGGTCCCGGCCATGCAGCTGGCGATGAGCCGGTACGCCGGAGGCCTGCGCGATGCGACGGGCCTGGACTCTTGTGCGGCCGAGCTGAGGTCGCTGGCCTCGATCCGGAGCGAGCGTCCTGGCTTGGAAGCGTGGGAAGCGACCAATCTGATGACGGTTGCCACGGCCATCGTGGCGTCGGCCCGGCTACGCGAAGAGTCTCGTGGGGCCCACTGGCGCGACGATTTCAAAGGGCGTCGCGCGGAGTGGCAAGGACACCTGATCGCTGCTCAGGGCGACGCTGGGCTGCGTCACACATTTGTTCCGGTGGGCGACCTGGTGGTGGCCGGCCGATGACGTTGACCACGCTGTCAGCGGTTGAGGACTTGCTCCAGAATTGCGGGCTTGATGTCAACGCCGTGGCTTCGATTGTGAGCGAGGCGTTGGAGGAAGATCTCGGCGGCCGCGGCGCGCTGGCCGCCGGTTCCAGCCCGGGAGTCGACGTGACCTCGGTCGCGACCATCTCGCCGGCCGCCACTGCTTCGGCGCACGTCGTCGCGCGAGCGCCGGGCACAGTGGCCGGCCTGCCCGTCGCCGCCTTCACGGTGGCGTTGGTCGCTGCGGCCGCTGGACCTTTCCAGCTCGATCTGCGATGCCACGATGGCGAGCGGGTGGCCCGAGGCGACCGTCTCATCGAGATCACCGCGAACGCCCAGGCTCTGCTGCGTGCTGAGCGCGTCGCGTTGAACCTGCTCACCTTGATGTCCGGAGTCGCAACGGCTACGAATGCCTGGGTTGATGCGCTGGCGGACACGACGACCCGGGTCCGCGACACGCGCAAGACGGTGCCCGGCCTGCGAATGCTGCAGAAGTACGCCGTGCGAGTGGCCGGGGGAACAAATCACCGCATGTCGCTGGCCGATGCGGCGCTCATCAAAGACAACCATGTCGTCGCTGCGGGTGGTGTGGTGAACGCTTTTGACGCCGTACGGTCTGCGTATCCAGACATCCCCATCCAGGTGGAGGTGACGTCGCCTGAACAAGCTCACGCCGTCGTTTCCGCCGGCGCACGTGAAGTTTTGTTGGACAACATGAGTCTGGACGAGATGAGTGCCGTCGTCGCCGAACTTGGTGCTTCTGCGACCTTCGAAGCGAGCGGTGGACTCACTTTGGCTGATGCCGTCTCGGTCTCCAGAACTGGAGTCAATTTCGTGGCTGTTGGCGCGATCACACATTCGGCGCCAATTTTGGATATCGCTCTAGATTTCGTGCCCGAATCGAAAAGCATCGGGTAATCTCGGCTCGTCAGGCACACTCTCTCTCAAATCTGGAGGATCTCATGGCCCAACGGGTCCAAGTCATTCTCGAGGACGATTACGACGGCGGTTCTGCTGATGAGACCGTCGCGTTCTCCCTCGATGGCGCGGAGTACGAAATCGACCTCTCATCCAAGAATGCGGCAAGTCTTCGTGATGCGCTGGCACCGTGGACATCACATGCACGCAAGGTGGGGGGGCGGCGCAGGCGAGGAGGCAAGTCGTCCGGCGGCTCCAACAGCAGCAGCGACATCCGGGCGTGGGCCGCGGCCAACGGCTTCGAGGTCAGCAGCCGCGGACGGGTATCGGCCGAAGTTCGCGAGGCATACGACAAGGCTCACTCCTAACCTCGATCGGCCTGCTGGCTAAGGGCTCCACGCTCCAGCCAGCTCCGTCGCCGAAGCGAACCGAATTCCGCCCTGGGCGAACGAGTCGTTCACCCAGGGCGTTTGGTTTGTTGGCGACGTTAGCCGGAGAAGAGCCGACCGGACCGAGCCGACTACAGTGGACGCAGCGCGTCGAGCTGGTCTGCAAGGAGCATCGCGGCGGATCGCAGTGAGGAGCAAACATGTTTGAACGGTTTACTGACCGAGCCCGACGTGTCGTGGTGCTGGCACAAGAAGAGGCTCGGATGCTGAACCATAACTACATCG
>DASQUD010000169.1:0-7824 GCA_035641455.1 Propionibacteriaceae bacterium
GATGGCGAGCACGCTGCCGGCCAATCCAAGGAGCAGCCAGGCGAGCAGGAGGCCGGCTGCGCCGACGGCTCCGGTGCCGTCGCTCGCGATGGCTCGGAATCCTTCCAGCGCCGGTGTCAGCGGCAGGAACGGCCGGATCGCGTCGAAAATCGCCGGTACGGCGGAGGTGATCGCGGCTGCGGCGGCGGCCACCACCAAGGTGACCGAGACGAAGCTTCCGACACCGCCGAACCATGCCACCAGCGCATGGTTGATCGCGACAAACGCCAGAGCGGTCAGGACAGCGAAGGGCAGCAGCGCCGCCACCTGCCCGGCGGAGAGATCCAGCAGGACCTGCAGGACCACCGTCAGTACGACGGCCTGCACGATGCCGATGATCGCGCCGGGCAGCAAACCTTCGAGAGCAAGACGCCAAGACGGCTTCATCGAGGTCAGGACACGAGCGGGTACGGCCCGCAATACGAGATAGCTGGCCAAGGCGCCGATCCAGAGCGCGATGACCGCGAGAAACGTCGTGGTCGCAACGTCGGAGAACACCGACTCGGGCTCCGGTGAGGTCACCGGCGTAGCCACGGTGGACGCGAGGCGCTCGCGCGTCGCCTTGTCGTAGGTCGGGACCTGGTCAGCGCCCTGGGCCAACCCGTCGGCCAGCTTGTCGGTGCCGGTGGCGAGCTGATTCCCGCCGTCGGACAGCTTGTCCAGACCGTCGCTCAGATCCCCCGCACCTTGAGCGGACAGGCTAGTGCCGGTGGCCAGCTCCGAGGTGCCGTTGCTGAGAGCGGTGGCCCCAGCGCTCAGCTCGCGCGCTCCGGCAGCGATCTTCGCGATGCCCGTGGCCAGCGGCGCCATTCCGTCGGCGAAGGAGTCCGTACCGTCGGCCAACGAGTCGATCCCGCCGGCGAGTTTTGTCGCGCCGCCCGCAAGGCCATCAACGCCAGTGGCCAGCTTCCGAGCGCCGGTGTCCAACGCCGTCGCACCGCTGCTGAGCTGCTCCGCGCCCGCTGCCAGCTTCTCCCCGCCATCCGCGAGCTGGTCAGCCCCGGTGGCCAGTCTCCGCGCGCTCGACAGCAGCCCGGGCTGGGTGCCCTCCGAGGTCGAGACGTCCGCAAGACCTTGCACAGCAACGCCCGTGCCCGCCTTGAGCCCGGCATAGAACACGGGACAGGATTCCGGCGGCAATTCCGCCGGGCACGGAACAACCTGTGACAGTTCCTCCGCCGTCATGGTCTGGAAGCCGGCGAGCTGATCTCGATACTGCCCCAGACCCTTGGCAAATTGGCCGGCGCCGCCGGCGTAGGTTTCCAGCCCGTCACTGAAGTCGCTGACGCCTCTCGCGTAGGCCGCTGTGCCCTTGGCGTTTCGCCGAGTCCCGCTGGTGTACTGCTCCATGCCCCGATCGAGCTTCCGAGCCCCACTGGCCAGCTCAGCAGATCCGTCGGCCGCCGACCGTGCGCCCGTGGCGAGCTTCCGTGCACCGGCCGGCAGCCCGCTTGTCTGCTCCGCGAGGGTCCCCAGGCCGGTGGCCAATCCGGAGGTTCCGGTGGCCAGCTGGCGCGCCCCGACGGCGAGTTGCGACGTTCCGTCGTCGAGCTGAACGAGACCGTCCGCTAGCTTTTCGGATCCCGATGCGGCTCCGTCCAGTCCGCCCGCCAGCTTGTCTGCACCGCCGTCGAGCTTCCCCGCTGCGTCGGCCACCGTGCCGAACTGCTTGCCCAGCCGGTTGAAGCCGACATAGATGTTCTGCAGGTATTGCTCGGTCAATGACGAGTTCAGCGCCCGGGTGGCCGCGGCGGTGACCGCCTGCCCAACGACCGGATCGGCAATACCGGTGACCTGAGATGTGCGGACGTCAAGCGTTGCCGGCTGCACCTGATCGGGGTCGGACTTCGAGAAGGAGGTCGCGCGCCGGGAGAAGTCCTTGGGGATGGTGACGACCGCGGCATAGCGGCCTGACTCGAGGCCGTCGGTCGCGTCCTGCTGATCGGTCAGGATCCAGCTGAAGTTCCGGTCGTCGTTGTCGGCCACCAAGCCGCCAGCGAGCTGCCGGCCCAACGGCACCGGCTGCCCATTGACCTTTACCATCTCGTCGAGATTCACCACAGCGGCCTGTACCCGGGTCAGCCTGGTGTCGGAGTTCCAGGTAGCCCACAAGAAGCCGCCCGCAATCAGCAGCGGGATGAGCACCAAGCCCACGATCGACCACAGACCGATCCCACGGGAGCTGTTCGCTCGTTCCAACCGGAATGCCATATCTCGTCCGTTCGCTATCGGGGCGTTCTGGCGAGGTCGGTGACCCCGTCCAGGGTGAGGGTGGTGACGTGTGCAGGGGTCAGATCCGCGATGGCCGACCGGTCGCGGACGGCGAGTACGACCGCCAGCTCGCGACTGCCCACCACCACGTCGTCGAGGAGGCTGGCCAGCGCAGCCCGTTGATCATGAGCGGTGAGCTGGTCGGCATGATCCACGAAGATCACGGCAGGCTTCGCCGCCACGATCTCGCGCAGCTCGCGCCGGATGCCCGACGTGCGAGCGCAGTCCAGATAGCCAGTCCGCCGCCGTACGGCCGCGGCCTGTTCGGGCAGCACGAGTCCGGCGACCTTGACCTTGCCGGCGCCGATCCGCATCCGCCCGGCCAGGGTGAGCATCAGGGCGGTCTTGCCGCTGCCCGCCGGCCCCTCGACGACGACCACGTCACGCGGCATCGCGGCGATGTCGATCGGGGCTCCCGTGGTGACCTGAAGTCCTTCCGCGACGATCAGGTGCTGATCATCACTGACTGGCCAGGTGGCCAGCGACAGCTGGTGCGTCAGCGCGGCTCCCTCGACGTCGAAGGACGGCAACCGGCGATCGATCGATGGCGGGAGCCACCAGGCCGATCTCCCGAGGAGGGCCAGGACGGCCGGCACCAGCGTCATCCGCACGACGAAGGCATCGATGAAAACCCCGACCGCGAGCCCGAAGGCGATGGTCTTGATCGGTCCCTCGCCTTCGGGCACGAAGGCGGCGAACACCGAGAACATGATCACCGCGGCGGCGACCACCACCCGCGAGGAGGAGACAAAGCCCTGCTCGATGGCCAGCTGAGCGTTCCCGGCCGCCGACGGAGGTCCGCTGCCCAGTTCTGCGTGGACGTACGCCTCCCGGATCCGGGAGACCAAGAACACCTCGTAGTCCATGGCGAGCCCGAACAGAATGCCCATCAGCAAGATCGGCAGGAAGCTGATCACTGGTGCCGTCTGCGCGACGTTGAACACCGAGGAGAACCAGCCCCATTCGAACACCGCCGCCGTCACCCCGAAGGCGGCCCCGACACTGAGCAGGTAGCCGAGGGTGGCCTTGATCGGCACGGCGATCGAGCGGAACACCATGGTGAGCAAGATCAACGAAAGGCCGACCACCAGCAAACCGAACGGCAGCAGGGCCCGGCCCAGCCGGTCGGACACGTCGATCGCCACCGCCGTGTAGCCGGTGACGTACACCGGCACGTCGTAGACGTCCTCGAAGTGAGCCTTGCGTGACCGGATGTCCCGAACCAGGTCCTTGGTCTCCTGCGTATCCGGACCGTTGCGTGGAATCACCTGGATGATGCCGGTGTCGGCGTTCTCGTTGGGGGTGGCGAGGGGCACGCTGGCGACGCCTGGCAGCTCTCGGATCTCATCGGCGATGCCGTCCATCACGCCGAGCGGGTCGTCGGAGCCCACGATCGTGGCGGAGACGATCAGCGGGCCGTTGTAACCGGCGCCGAAGTGCTCGCTGATCAGGTCGTACGTCACCCGAGCGGGAGTTCCGGGATCGGCGACGCCGTTGCTGGGCAGCGCGATCCGGAGGTCCTTGGCGGGATAGGCCAGCGTGGCCAGCGCCGCGATCACCAGCACGATCGTGAGAACGGGCACCTTGGTGATGAATCGCACCCAGGCCCGAGCGAACCCGCCAGTCCTGCGCCGTTGGGTCGAGGTGTGGCGGGCGCGCGACGCCCGCGGCTTCGGCCGCAGCCGAGCGCCGGCGAAGCCCAGCAGGGACGGGAGCAGGGTCAGCGCGATCAGCACGGCGACCAGGACGCCGACCGAGGCCGCCACGCCCATCGTGGTGAGGAAGGGAATGCGAGCCACGGCCAGGCCGATCAGGGCAATCATCACGGTGAGCCCCGCGAAGACCACGGCCGACCCAGCCGTCGCCAAGGCCTGGGCGGCCGACTCCTCGGGCTCCATGCCGCCCGCGAGCTGCTCGCGATGGCGGGAGACGATGAACAACGCGTAGTCGATGCCGACCGCCAGGCCCAACATCACCGCCAGCAGCGGGGTGGTCGAGGAGACGGTGGTGATGCCGGTGGCGCCGACGATCAACAGCATGGTGATCGCCACGCCCAGCAGGGCGGTCAGCAACGGCATCCCGGCCGCGCGCAGCGAGCCCAACGTGAGCAACAGCACGATCAGCGCGACGACCACGCCGAGGGCTTCGACGATGCTGAACCCTGGGCGGTTGTCGTTGTAGGCCTCACCGCCGATCGAGGCCTCCGAGCCGGGGATGCTGGCCTGGAGCCGCTCCGTCTGGTTCTCTAACGCCCCGTAGGTGGCCGGTGAGATGTCACCGTTGGTCACCTCGAGACGGATCATGATGATCGCCGCACTACCGTCGTCTGCGATCACACCCTTGGCGTACTTATCGAAGGGCGACGTGGCCTCGTCGACGCCTTCGATGGTGTTCAGCCGATCCACGCCGGCCTCGATGGCCTTTCGCACCGGGGCGTCCCGAACACTGTCACCGTCCGGAGCGACCACGATCAGTTGAGCGGTCACTCCTCCGGCTTGCGGAAAGGTGCGGCCGAGCGAATCCAGAGCCGCCTGTGACTCGGTGCCGGGTACCGAGAACTTTTCGTCGAAGTCCCCCCGGATGGCGCTGGCGAGGCCGCCGAGCACCACGAGCGCGACGAGCCAAGCCGCCAACACGAGCTGGCGCCGGCGGTAGGCCGAGCGGCCGAGCGCGTACAAGAACGAGGACACGTCGTTGATTTCCTTTAGCCCAAAAGCAGCGGATGGGTACGCTGACGCGTTGGATTCAGTACTGTATTCGATACAGGTCTGTATCGCGATTCGAGGAGGCAGGGAGTGGCCGATGTGATGGCCGCCGACATCCGGGTGAGCGCACGGCGAGCCGTGACTCGCGAGAAGCTCATGGCGGCCGCCAGCACCGTCTTCGCCGACCGCGGCATTCCCGGCGCCAGCGTCGAAGAGATCTGTGAGGCCGCCGGCTTCACCCGGGGCGCGTTCTATTCCAACTTCGCCGACAAGGACCAGCTCGTGCTGGCCCTGATCCAGGCCAGGGTGCAAGCCCAGTACGCCGCGGCCGAACAGGCCATCGCCACCGTGAAGGCAACCACGGGAGACCACACGCCCGCCGACCTGGTCTCGATCGCCATCACCGCGTTCGAGGAAGCCGGGCGGCCGGGTCGTGAAGGCATCCTGACCCAGCAGGAGCTACTGCTCTACGCCGCCCGGCGGCCCGAGCTGCGCGAGCCCTACCTGGCCTTCGCCGATGAGTGCCTCAAGCAGTTGGCCACCCTGCTGGTCGACGCGCTCCGATTCACCGGGCTGGAGTTCGCCATCGACTTCAGCGTCGCAATCGAGCTGCTCACCGCGACTCACAATCACCTGGAGATGCAGGCGCTGTTCACCGGCCAGCTGGACTCTGACATCCTGCGCATCCTGTTGCTGGCCATCACCCGTCCCGCCTGAGTCATCGCTCCGTCCGACGGCGGCTCAGGGAGCGTCAGGGTCTGGCACGCTTGGGGCATGCAGATCCTGGTCGTCGACGATGATCAAGCCGTCCGCGATTCGCTCAAGCGATCGCTGGAGTACTCCGGCTACGAGGTCAGCACGGCGATCGACGGCGTGGAGGCGCTGGCCCGGCTGGCGGTGCTGCGGCCAGATGCAGTGATCATGGACGTGATGATGCCGCGGCTGGACGGGCTCGAGGCCACCCGCAGCCTGCGGTCGGCGGGGAACGATGTGCCGATCCTGGTCCTGACGGCCCGGGACGCGGTCGGTGACCGGGTGGACGGCCTGGACGCAGGAGCCGACGACTATCTGGCCAAGCCGTTCGCCCTCGACGAGCTCCTGGCCCGCATTCGAGCTCTGGTACGGCGCGCCGGCACAGTTGCCGAGTCGGCTGACCCCTCCGCCCGCAACCTCCAGTTCTCAGATTTGATCTTGAACACCCAGACCCGCGAGGTGCTTCGCGGATCTCGGCCGATCAATCTCACCCGGACCGAGTTTGCCCTGCTCGAAGCATTCCTCACCCACCCGCGCCGGGTGCTGGAACGCAGCTGGCTCCTCAACGAGGTCTGGGGCTTCGACTTTCCGACCACCGCCAACTCGCTCGAGGTCTACATCGGCTACCTGCGCCGAAAGACCGAGGCCGCCGACGAGCCGCGGCTGATCCACACCGTACGGGGCGTCGGATACGTGCTGCGCGAGACACCACCGTGATCAGTTCCGGCTCCGCTCCGGCCCGGTACGTGCGATGCTGGCTCGCCTGACCCAGTGGCTGCACGCGCTGCCGCTGCAGCGCCGGGTCGCCTACCTCACGGCGGTCGCCGTGGCGCTGGCGGTCGCCGGGACCAGCATCGCCGGATACGTCACACTGCGCCACTCGCTCTACAACGCACTCGATGATGAGCTCACCGACGTCGCCCAGTCCTTGGCCGTGCCGGTGTCGCAGGACATCCGATCCCTGGGCGGGTTGACCGAGCGAGCGCTGGAGGCGGGCAACATCAGCGTCGCGGCGGTCCGCTCCGACGGAGCGGTCTTCTACGTGCCCGGCCAGCGCGTCCAGCTGGTCCTAGGGCCTCAGGAGGTCGCCGTCTCGAAGCTGCAGAGCGGCCCGTCGACGCGTTCCGGCGAGGCGAGCAACGGCGCGCCCTACCGGATCGTCGCCGTCACGATGCCCGAGCTGGACAATTACGCCCTGGTATTGGGCCGCCCCCTCGCCGCCACCAACCAGATCTTGGGCTCGCTGTCGCTGGTGCTGATCCTCTTCGGGGTGGCTGGAGTGATCTTGGCCGCCATCGTCGGCGCGGCCGTGGCCCGCTCCAGCCTGGCCCCGATGCGCAACCTCGCACTGGCGGTCGAGCAGATCTCCCGCACCGAGGATCTGCAGCCGATCGAGATCACCGCGTCGGGCGACATCGCGCTGCTGGCCGACGCCTTCAACGCCATGTTGCGTTCGCTGGCGACCTCACGGGACCGGCAACAGCGACTGATCGCCGACGCGAGCCACGAGCTGAGGACCCCGCTGACCAGCCTGCGCACCAACATCGACCTGCTGGCCGCGGACGCCAGCACCGGCATGCTGTCGCCTGAGGACCGAATGGCGATCCTGTCCGACGTCAAGGCGCAACTTGAGGAGTTCACCGCTCTGATCGGCGATCTCGTTCAACTTGCCCGCGAAGAGCGGGTCGCACCAGAGCGCATCGACTTCCGCAACGTCGTCAATGGCGCCGTCGACCGGGCCCGTCGTCGGGCTCACGGGCTGGCTTTCGACGTGGAGCTGAACCCCTTCTACGTGATCGGCGAGTCGGACACGCTGGAGCGGGCGGTCACCAACCTGCTGGACAACGCGGTCAAGTGGAGCCCGCCCGGCGGCACGGTCCGAGTGCAACTCGAGGGCGACCGCCTGCGAGTGGCCGACCAAGGCCCGGGAATCGCCGAGGCCGATCTGCCGTACGTGTTCGACCGCTTCTATCGATCCGATACGGCGCGGAACACGCCGGGCACGGGCCTCGGCCTGTCCATCGTGGCCCAGGCGGTGAGCATGCACGGCGGCTGG
>DASQUD010000170.1:0-4090 GCA_035641455.1 Propionibacteriaceae bacterium
CCACGACGGCTGACCAAGTCCCAGCGGACCTTTCCGGTACACAAGATCACCGATGTCACCTTGCTCGGGTCCTCGACGGTGGGGTCCGGTAACACCGGGCGCCAGCTGCCAGTGGTGAAGTCCGCCGGCATCGAGACCGCCTGGCGATTCCGCAGCATGGACTTCGGGGTAAAGATGATCAACGGCCGGTGCATCTGACCCAGAGCCTGTTGCCGCAGCAGATGGAAATGGCTGGCCGGTGTCGACGGCTGCGCGACGGTGAACGCGTCCTCGGCGCTCAGCTGGAGCCAGCGCTCGATTCGCCCGGACGAGTGATCCGGCCCTTGGCCCTCATAGCCGTGCGGCAGCAGGAGCACCACGCCCGACTTCTGAGTCCACTTGGCCTGCCCCGAACTGATGAACTCGTCGATGATCGTCTGCGCGCCATTGGCGAAGTCGCCGAACTGGGCTTCCCAGAGAACCAATGCCTCCGGACTGGCAACCGAATAGCCGTATTCGAAGCCCATGGCGGCGAACTCGCTGAGCAACGAGTCGAAGACATGGAACTTCGCCTGATTCTCGTCGACCTGCTTGAGCGGCACCCACGACTCGCCGGTGATCCGGTCGACGATGGCGGCGAAGCGCTGCACAAAGGTTCCCCGTCGGGTGTCCTGACCGGTCAGCCGAACGGTCCGGCCGTCGGCCAGCAGCGAGCCCAAGGCCAACATCTCGCCGGTGGCCCAGTCGATCGGCCCCTGGGTCATCGCGGCGGCTCGCCGCTGCAACTGCGGCATCACCTTGGGATGCACGGTGAAGCCCTCGGGGAACGTCGTGTGCGCGTCCGCGATCTTCTTCAACATCTCGACGGTGATCGCGGTGCCATGCTTGGCCGCCGACTTCCTGGGATAGGCCGGCACGGCCGTGTAGGCCTCTGACGCATCGGGCGCTTGCACATCCCGGACCTCAGTGAAGACGCTTTCCAGGCGCTTCTGGAAGCGGGCCATCACCGCCTCCGCGTCCTCCACGGTGATGTCGCCGCGCCCGATCAGGGCTTCGGTGTACAGCTTTCGGACAGACCGCTTCTTTTCGATCAAGTCATACATCCGCGGCTGGGTGAAACTCGGATCGTCGCCCTCGTTGTGGCCCCGGCGGCGGTAGCACACGATGTCGATCACGACGTCCTTGTTGAATTCCTGCCGGAAGGCGAAGGCCAGTCGCGCCACCCGGACGCAGGCCTCCGGGTCGTCCCCGTTGACGTGGAAGATCGGCGCCTGGATCATCCGTGCGACATCAGTGCAATACATCGACGAGCGTGACTCGGTCGGCGAGGTGGTGAAGCCCACTTGGTTGTTCACGATGATGTGGATCGTGCCGCCCGTACGGTAACCCCGCAGTTGCGACAGGTTGAGCGTCTCAGCCACCACGCCCTGGCCGGCAAACGCCGCGTCGCCGTGCATCAGCACTGGCAGCACGGGGAACTCGCCGCCCCGGTCCAGAATGTCCTGCTTGGCCCTGGCTATGCCCTCCAGCACTGGATTGACCGCTTCGAGGTGGCTGGGATTGGCCGCGACGGAGGTTTTGATCGTAGCCCCGCTGAGAGCGGTGAATTCGCCCTCGGAGCCGAGGTGGTACTTCACGTCGCCAGAGCCTTGAACCGTCCGCGGGTCGATGTTGCCCTCGAACTCCCGGAAAATCTGGGCGTACGACTTGCCGACGATGTTGGCCAGCACGTTCAGCCGGCCGCGATGCGGCATGCCGATGCAGACCTCTTCCAGGCCAGCATCTGCCGCCTGCTCGCATACTTCGTCGAGCAGCGCGATGGCTGACTCGCCGCCCTCGAGGCTGAACCGCTTTTGTCCCACGAACTTGGTCTGCAGGAAGGTCTCGAAGATTTCGGCCTCGTTGAGCTTGTCCAACGTTCGGAGGTGCTCCTCGCGGGGCAACGACTCATGCGGCCGCTCGACCCGGTCCTGGATCCACTTGCGCTGGACGGGCTCCTGCATGTGCATGTATTCGATGCCGATCGTGCGGCAGTAGGAGTCGCGCAGGATGCCCAAGATCTTGCGCATCTTCAGTCGTCCCTGGCCGCCCGCGAACGAGCCGGTCGGGAACTCCCGGTCCAGATCCCACAACGTCAGGCCGTGGCTCTGCACGTCGAGATCGTGGTGGCTGCGCTGGCGGTACTCCAGCGGATCGGTGTCGGCCATCAGGTGGCCGCGCACCCGGTAGGAGTTGATCATCTCCAGGATGCGGCCCTCCTTCGGGATCTGGTTCTCGTGATCGGCCGTCACGTCTTGGGCCCAGCGGATCGGCTCGTACGGGATCCTCAACGACCCAAAGATGTCGTCGTAGAACCCGTCCTCGCCCAGGAGCAGGGCGTGCAGACGAGCCAGATACACGCCCGACTGGGCGCCCTGGATGACTCGGTGGTCGTACGTGGAGGTCAGCGTCATGACCTTGGAGACGCTCATCTCGCTGAGGCGATCAGGATCGGAGCCTTGGAACTCTGGCGGGTACTCCATCGAACCGACGCCGATGATCGCGCCCTGGCCCTGCATCAGCCGGGGAACCGAGTGGTTCGTTCCGATGGTGCCGGGGTTCGTCAGCGTGATGGTCGTACCAGCGAAGTCCTCGAGGGTGAGCGAGCCGGCCCTGGCCTTCTTGACCATCTCCTCGTACGCGGCCCAGAACTGAGCGAAATCCAGTCGCTCGCAGCTCTTGATGCTGGGCACCAAGAGCTGGCGGGTGCCGTCGGGCTTCGGCATGTCGATGGCGAGACCGAGGTTCACATGGGCCGGCACCACCATGGTCGGCTTGCCGTCGACCATCTCGTAACCGTTGTTCATCTCCGGCACGGTTTCCAGCGCCCGGACCATCGCGTACCCAATGATGTGGGTGTAGGACACCTTGCCGCCTCGAGCGCGGCGAAGGTGGTTGTTGATCACGACCCGCTGGTCGATCAGCAGCTTGACCGGCAACGATCGGACGCTGGTGGCAGTGGGCACGGACAGTGAGATGTCCATGTTCCTCGCGGTCCGAGCGGGAGCGCCCCGCAACACCGAGCGGACGGGCTCCTCGAGGGCAACATTCGGTCGGTTGGACGGGTTCGGCGGATCGGCGGGTACGCCACCGCGAGCGCCCGGCGACGCCGGGCGGGCGTCCTTGACCTGAATGGGCCGCTCCACCGTGGGTTGCCGACGGCTGCTTGGCGTCGCCGTTGCTTGCTGGTCGCCAGCTGCGGAAGTCGACGCCGCAGCGGGCCCGGCAGCTCTCCTGGCCGTCGGCCGCTGCTCAGGCTGAGTGGCTGGCTTCGGAGCGGGATGGTTCTGGGTCAGTTCAGGCTGCTCCGCGGCGCGGCGGGGAGCCTGGCTGGCAGTCGGGCCCCCACTGGGCGGCTGGCTGGCCCCGTTGCCGCCCGCGCGGGGCGACTCAGTTACGCCTGGCGCACCGTGCGACTCGAAGAACTCGGCCCAACTGGCGTCGACCGAGTCTGGATCGGCCGAGTACTGCTCGTACATCTCTTGGAGCAGCCAGTCGTTGGCCCCGAAGTCCGCGCTGTTGTCGTCCGCCGGGCTGGAGGATGGGGAATGGTCGGGCGCGATGGCCACTATCGCCTTCTTCCGTTCCATGCTGAGCCGGTCAGGTTCGCCGGCGTCTCTCTCGGTGAGCACCGGACGCGCGTCGACGAGCCGGATGCGCGTCCTTGTCCACAGTACCTAAATATCCGGAAACGCTGCCGACTGGCTGGTCATGTCGGGTGAGGTTGGCCGCGGAGGGAACTCGACACCCGCTCGTCGGCGCGCGCCAGCAGCCGCCAGGATAGGCGGCACACTTCGACGGTGAAGGCCGCCAGGGCGAGATTGCGCAGGGTGGTGACCACGGTGGAGATGGTGATCATCGCCCGGCCGTTCCAGCCCAGCAAACCGTCGTACAGCAGCGGGTAGACGAGCTGCGTCAAGGCGGCAAGCAGCAGGAGCTGGATTGCGAGCCGGCGGAGCGTTGGCTTCTCCTGTTCGGTCGCTTGGCCGCGCAAGATCAACAGCGCTGCCATCGGCCCACCGAGCCAGAGGAGATATTGCGGACTGAGGGTCTTGTTGGTGATCGTCATGAT
>DASQUD010000171.1:0-3351 GCA_035641455.1 Propionibacteriaceae bacterium
ACCGTGCCGTACCGAGCAACGCCGCTCGCCTGGATCAGGATCGGCGGTGAGCTGTTTTCGGCACGCGCGGCGAGCGCGCGCGCCAGCGTCTGACCGGGTTTCACCCGCGACGACAAGATCAGCTTCCGGCGGGACGACGTCCAAGGCAACGGAGCGACCGCGGCACCGCAGAGGTTGACGACCACATCGACGCCGTCGAACGCCTGCTCGTCCAGAGTCCCGCGATCCGGATCCCAGCGGAACTCACTCAGCGCAGCTGGCTCCCGCCGGACGAGCCGGACAACCTCCTCGCCGTCCGTGGCCAGCTGATTTCGCAGCGCGTTGCCGAGGAACCCGGACGCTCCAGCCAGCAACCACTTCACGTGCCACCGCCCTTCGCTCGAAAGTGCTGGCGAACGACAGCTGATCTGGCTGATCAGTTGTCACTTCCCAGCACTTTTCGTGGCGGGGCGAGCGAGCGGATGCGCCGAACGGACTCAGAGTCCGAACTCGGAGCCGAAATCGCCTTCCTCGAGTCGCGCTTTGACAGTGCTCAGGAACCGAGCCGCTTCAGCCCCGTCCACCAGCCGGTGGTCATAGGACATCGACAGGTACATCATGTCCCGCACCGCGATCACCTCGCCGAGTTGCGGATCGGCGACCACGACCGGACGCTTGACCAGCGCGCCGGTGCCGAGGATGGCTACCTGGGGCTGGTTGATGATTGGGGTGTCCATCAACGTACCGGCCGAGCCGTAATTCGTGATCGTGAAGGTGCCGCCGCTCAACTCGTCGGGGCTGACCTTGTTCTGCCGGGTGCGGGCAGCGAGGTCGCCGATTTTCTTGGCCAATCCCGCGATGTTGAGATCACCCGCGTCCCTGATCACCGGAACCAGCAGGCCCTTCTCTGTGTCGACCGCGATGCCGACGTGTTCCGCATCGGGATAGGTGATGGTCTGAGCCTCCGTGTCGATGGTGGCGTTGACCTTGGGGTAGATCTTGAGCGCCTCGATGGCCGCCTTGGTGATGAACGGCAGGTAGGACAGGCTGGCGCCCTCACGCTTCTTGAAGTCATCCTTGACTTTGGCGCGGATCCGCGAGATCGCCGTCAGGTCGACCTCGACTGTCGCGGTCAGCTGGGCGGCGACCTGTAGCGACTCGACCATCCGCCTGGCGATGGTCTGGCGCAGCCTCGACATCTTCTCGGTGGTGCCGCGCAGGGAGCTCACTTCTGGAGCAGCGGCCACTGCCGCGGGGGCAGGCCGCGCCGCCGCTGGCGCCTCCGCCGCCGGTGGAGCCGCAGCCGCCTTGGCGGCTTCCGCCGCCGCGCTCTTGGCGGCTTCGGCTGCTGCCAGGACATCTTGTTTGCGGATCCGCCCGCCGACCCCGGTGCCGTTGACCTGGCCCAGATCGATGTCGTGCTCCTTGGCGAGCTTGCGAACCAGGGGAGTGACGTACCCCGCGTCGGCCTCGGTGGCCGCCGAGACTGCTGTCGTGCCTGATGCCCCGGGCGCGGGTGCTGTGGCGACCGGTCGCTGGGCATCTGGTTCGGGCGGCGGGCCGCTGGGTGCCGCTGCCGGCTCAGGCTGTACCTCCGGCTCCGGCTGCAGCTGAGCTTCGGGCTCGGGTTCTGGTTCCGGCTGCGGTTCGCGCTCGGGTTCGGGTTGTGGCTCAGGCTCCGGTTGCGCGGCTGCCGAACCTGGTTCGCCAACGACGGCGAGCACCGATCCGACTTCGACGGTTTCGTCCTCCTGCACCCGAATGTCGAGCAGCACGCCGGACGCCGGTGACGGGATCTCGGTGTCGACCTTGTCCGTGGATACTTCGAGCAGGGCTTCGTCTGCCGTGACCTGGTCGCCTACCTGCTTGAGCCATCGGGTCACCGTGCCTTCGGTGACACTTTCCCCGAGGGCTGGCAGAGTGACCTCGGTGCCGCTGGCTGCTCCGCCCCCGGCCGAGGACGGCGCGGTCTCGGGAGCTGCTTCCGCCGGCGGCTGTTCGTCGGCCGCCGATGTGGGCGCCGGAGTAGCGCCGTCGCTTGCGCCGGTGTCTTGGCTGACTTGGGGCTGACTATCCGCTTGCTCCTCGACCGCTGGTGCGCCAGCCGATCCATCACCGCCACTCTCTGCCTCGCTGGCGTCGCCGATCACGGCGAGCACGGCACCGACTTCGACGGTCTCGTCCTCCTGCGCCGTGATTTCCAGCAGCACGCCGGCAGCTGGTGAGGGGATCTCGGTGTCCACCTTGTCCGTCGACACCTCCAACAACGGCTCGTCTGCCTCGACGTTGTCTCCCACCTGCTTGAGCCACCGCGTGACCGTGCCCTCGGTCACGCTTTCGCCCAGCGCCGGAAGTGTCACAGAAGTCGGCATGGTGTTAGGACTCCTTCGTCGAGCGGACCGTTCGTCGGTTGCGCCTCAGCCTAGCTAAACCAGCCTCCGCCGGCGCTGGGGCAGCAGGAACTGCTGACCGGACCTGCTGAGCTGTGTTGTTGATCTTCGCGACGTCGGGCGGCAAGGAGGAACGGCCGCAATCAGCGATGGCTGTGCAGGGGCTTCCCGGCGAGGGCGAGATGGGCCTCGCCCAAGGCTTCGTTCTGGGTCGGATGGGCATGGACGTACGACGCCACATCGCTCGGGTGCGCTTCCCAGCCGTTGATCAACTGCGCTTCACCGATCAGTTCGCTGACTCGCGAGCCGATCATGTGCACCCCCACCACCGGACCGTTGGATCGGCGGATGAGCTTGACGAAGCCCGAGGTCTTCAGGATCTGAGATTTGCCGTGGCCAGCGAGGTCGTAGCTCAGCGTCTCGACCTCCCCGTAGGCAGCTCGGGCGGCCTCCTCCGACAAGCCGACGGCCGCGATCTCAGGCTCGCAGTAGGACACGCGCGGAATGTCGCTGTCCTTGATCGGCACGGGGGCGGCCGGCAGTCGCCCAGTTCGGTGGCCGATGTCCTCGGCCACGAAGATGCCGTGCGCAAAACCGCGATGGGCCAACTGCGGTCCGGCCACGAGATCACCGACGGCGTACGTGCCGGGCACGGAGGTGCGCAGCCGGTCGTCTGTCTCGACGAAACCGCGGCGAAGTCGCACACCGAGCTCGGCGTAGCCGAGACCCTCGGTGCACGGCCCGCGGCCCACCGCCATCAGCACTAGCTCGTCGCTTAGTTCGGTGCCATCGGAAAGTCGGACGGTGACGGCGTCGTCGCCCGCCTGGCAGCTGTCGACCGCACTCCCGGTACGGATGCCAATCTTGCGGCGCCGGAAGGCTCGCTCCAACGCAGCAGAGATGGCAGCATCCTCGGTCGGCACCAGCTGCGGCATGGCCTCCACAACGGTGACCTCGACGCCCAATGAACGCCAGGCGCTGG
>DASQUD010000172.1:0-3089 GCA_035641455.1 Propionibacteriaceae bacterium
TGTGTCGTCCGATACGAACGGGATGTCCAAATTCAGCGCGAACAGAAAGATTGCCCCGATCACGATCAGCAAGATTCCTAGGCCGATTCCCATATCGACTCCCCCTCTAGGCCCCGGACGGGCCTGTCGGCACTCAGGATAGGGCGTAAACCGGACCTGCGCGGGAACCCCGCCTTTGTCGGCTCTGAGGCGCAAGCTGGTCGGGGACGGACTCAGCTCGCCTTTTTCGCCGACCTGGCGCTCTTCTTGGCCGGCGCTTTCTTGGCCGGTGCTTTCTTGCCTGCAGCCCTGTTCGCGGCCGGCTTCTTGTCGGGGGCCTTGGCGGTCTTACCGCCGCGGGCAGAGCTTCCGCTCTTCGCCGCCTTCGTTTCCTGACCGGCTCTAGCCGCCCTGTTCCGCTCGACGCTTTGGCGGAGCGCCTCCATCAGATCGATGACGTCGGCATCGGAGGTCTTTTCCGGCTCCTCGCCGAAGGTCTCCGCGGTGTCCAGCGCATCGCCCTTCTCGAGCTTGGCCGCGATGAGCTGTCGCAGTTGCTCCTGGTATTCGTCACTGAACTTCTCGGGAGCGAAGTCGGTCGACATGTTGTCGACCAGCGAAGCCGACATCTTCAGTTCTTGGGCCGATACCCGTACATCGCCGTCCAGACTGCCGAAATCAGCTTCCCGAACCTCGTCGTCCCAAAGCAGAGACTGCAGCATCAGAACCTTGTCCCGAGCGCGCAGTGCGCCGAGGCGCGTCTTCTGGCGCAGTGAGAACTGCACGATCGCCGTACGGTCGGTCTCCTCGAGAGTGCGCCGAAGCAGGGCATACGCCTTAACGGCGGTCTTCTCCGGCTCCAGGAAGTAACTGCGATCAAACATGATCGGATCGATTTGCTCGGAGGGCACGAATTCGACGACCTCGATCTCGCGGCTCCGCTCCTCGGGAAGGGACTTGAGATCCTCCTCGGTGAGCACCACAGTCGTGGATCCCTCGGCAAACGCCTTGTCAATGTGGGCGTATTCGACCACCTTGCCGCACTTCTCGCAACGACGTTGGTAACGGATCCGGCCGCCGTCTTTGTCATGCACTTGGTGCAGATCGACGTCGTGATCTTCGGTTGCGCTGTAAAGCCGGATCGGCACATTCACCAGGCCGAAGGTGATGGCACCCTTCCAGATTGCCCGCATGCTGCGACGGTACAGCTCCAGTGACCCCAGGCGCACCCCGCTGGGGGCCTTTCGCCGCTGGATACTGGTCTCATGGCGGCCACCGCGGATCAGACCGTGACCGTTGACGGCCGCTTGATCAAGCTCACCAATCTCGACAAGGTGCTCTACCCGGCAACGCAGACCACCAAGGCCGACGTGCTCGCCTACTACGCGCAGGTTGCCGGCGCGATGCTTCCTCACCTGCGTGATCGTCCGGCCACTCGCAAGCGCTGGCCGGACGGGATGGGCAGTGGCGAGCAGAAGCCGACCGTCTTCTTCAACAAGGATCTCGCCAAGGGAACACCGGACTGGGTGCAGCGCTACAAGATCGCGCACCGGGATCACGACAACTACTACCCGGTGGTCAACGACCTGGCCACGCTGACCTGGTTGGCTCAGCTCGCGGCACTGGAGATTCACGTACCGCAATGGAAATTCACTCCCGACGGGCAGCCGCGCAATCCCGATCGGCTCGTCCTCGATCTTGATCCCGGACCCGGCGTCACGCTGCCCGAGTGCGCGGAGATCGCGGTGCTGGTGCGAGACATCCTGCGCGACATCGGTCACGATCCCGTCCCGGTAACCAGCGGCAGCAAGGGCATCCATCTCTACGCACCGTTGGACGGCTCACTGTCGACGGAGCAAGCCAGCGAACTCGCCCGAGAGCTCGCGATGGCCCTCGAGTCCGAACATCGCGATCGGGTGATCAGCTCGATGAAACGTTCCCAGCGCGACGGCAAGGTCTTTCTCGACTGGAGCCAAAACAACGGCGCCAAGACGACGGTCTCGCCCTATTCCATGCGCGGCCGGGAGCGACCGACCGTGGCGGCCCCCCGCACCTGGGAGGAACTCGCGTCAGCTGATCTTGGTCAGCTGAACTACACCGAGATGCATAGCCGGATCGGAGAGGTGGGCGACCTGATGGCGCCGATGGCCGATCACGGGCCTTCCGGCTCGGACAGACTGGCCACCTACCGCAGCATGCGCGATGCACGGAGGACACCTGAACCGGTCCCTGCCTCGAGTCGCGGTGAAGATCACGACGGCCAGTCGTTCGTCATTCAGGAACACCACGCGCGCCGGCTGCACTACGACTTCCGGCTGGAGCGGGATGGGGTGCTGGTCAGCTGGGCCGTGCCCAAGGCGCCGCCGACCGATCCCAAAATCAACCACCTGGCGGTGCAAACCGAAGATCATCCGCTGGAGTACGGCAGCTTCGAGGGCGAGATTCCCAAGGGCGAGTACGGCGGCGGCAAGGTCCGGATCTGGGATTCGGGCACCTACCGGCTGCACAAGTGGCGGGAAGGCAAGGAGGTCATCGTCACCTTGTTCGGCCGGCCCGATGGCGGCCTCGGCGGCGTCCGGAAGTTCGCACTCATCCACACCGGCAGCGGCAGCGACCAGCCGGACAAGAACTGGCTGATCCACCTGATGAAGACCGACCCCGAAGACCTCACGAGCCCTGAGCCTGTCGAGCTCACGAGTCCTGAGCGCGTCGAAGGGCCGGGTCCTGAGCCCGTCGAAGGACCACTCTCTGATCCCGAAATCCCCGAGCACGTCGAGCCCATGCTGGCCACTCTCACCGATGTCGAACACTTCGGCGACGCAACTGACTGGGCGTTCGAGATGAAGTGGGACGGGGTCCGTACGATCGCCTATCTCGCCGGAGGGCGAGTGGAGTTGCGCAGCCGCAAGGGTCGCGACGACACGGCGGCGTACTTCGACGTCGCCGAGGATCTTGCTCGGCTCGAGGTCCAGACGGCCATCCTCGACGGTGAGGTGGTGGTTCTCGATCGGGCAGGCAGGCCCCGCTTCGGCCTGCTGCAGAACCGCATCAACCTGACCAGACCCGTCGACATCCATCGGGTGGCTGCCAGCTACCCCGCCCAGCTGATG
>DASQUD010000173.1:0-2495 GCA_035641455.1 Propionibacteriaceae bacterium
GGCTTGCGGCTACACGCCGGTTCACATGAGTTGATCGCCGCCAACGTCGAAGGCTTCGTCAGAGAGGAGCGAGCGCGTGAGCGCCCTGGCCGGGCGGGAGCCAGGCCGATCTCTTGCCGCTGGATGAGGTGACGAGACGGCAGCACCCCTCCGGCAGCACCTATGCCGGAATCCGGGCCATCCCCATCGCGCAGATTGTGGGGACGGAGAACCGGCACAGCGACTTCGACCGCAATTTTCTCGCCCGCCTTCCCGACATTCGGAACCGGCTGAACCAGGTTGCGCAGCGATTCACGTACGGAGACTTCCCGCCGATTCAGGTCCATCAGATCGGCGAGGCGTTCTTCGTGCGCGACGGCCACCACCGGGTGGCGCTTGCCCGGCATCGAGGGATGGTGGCCATCGACGCCGAGGTGACCGAGCTGCGGACGCGCTGGCCCCTGCCGTCCATCGCCGACAGAGCCCAGATCGTCCGCGTCGAGCAGGAGCGGCTGTTCCTCGAGGAGAGCGGCCTCGCCGCCGCGCGTCCGCACCTGCAGGTCAGCCTCAGCCGCGCGAGCGGCTTCCGCGAAATGCTTGAGAACGTCCAGAGCCACGGCTACAACTCATGCGTGGCGAAGGCCGCGTCATCACTCCGGATTGGGTTGCCACCGACTGGTGCGAGAGCGTGTACCTCCCGGCTGTCGTGGCGATCCGCCAGGATGGGCTTGCCGGGCAGTGCCCCGAAGCCACCGAGGCCGACCGGTTCTGCCTCCCGCAGCGTCGCCGGGAGCTCTCCTGGAACTGGGCGCCTCTGGCCTTCAACCGCAGCGCCAGCCGCCGCTGCTCCACGGTCAGATGTGGTCGCATCCCACAACCTCCTCAGGTGATCGAGAATCTTCTCGACTCACCGAGGCGTTGCACTGACCGCTTGGATCAGCCCCGTTCAGGATTCGGCCGCCGTTGACACCCCAACCGTCTGATCTCTGATCACAGCTTCTACGCTTGACTGGGTGAAGGAGGAGGCCCCGACCGGCAACGAGGAGGTCCGAGCTGCCGAGGTGATCGCGGCCTGCTGCCTGGCGACGGACCTGGGGATGGGTTTTCCATTTGAGCACGGGCTGCACGCCACTCTGATGGCACAAAGGCTGGCCGGTCTACTCGGCGTCGACGCCGAGACGATGTCGCAGACGTATTACTGCTGTCTCCTCACATACACGGGGTGCACCACGGATGCCGACATCGCCATCGCCATTTTTGGAGGAAACAGGACCGAGAACATCACTCCCGTCCAGTTCGGGTCGACGGCCCAAATGCTGGGCGGCGTCATGCGGGCCGTTCAACCTCCCGGCCTACCGCCGTATCGACGGGCCTACGAGATCGCACGAAGGCTGCCGAAGGCGGCTCGATTCCTCACAGGGGGACCCCATTTCGAGGCCCTCTGCGACGTGGCAGAGATGATGGCCCAAAGGCTCGGTCTCCCACCGTCGATCTACCGACTGTTCGCGTACCTGACTGAGCGATGGGACGGCAAGGGGATCCTGGGTCGCGCCACAGGCGACGAAATCCCGCTTCCGCTCCGTATCAACAGTGTGGCCAGGGACGCCGCATACCAGCGCCTGCTCGCCGGGGAAGAACACGCCGTCGAGGTGATCCGACAACGAGCCGGCAAGGCTTTCGATCCCGACATCGCCAACGCATTCGCCGTCCAGGCGGCCGAGGTGATGGCCGCCGCCGACGCGCCCAAATCCGCCTGGGAAGCGACCCTGGCCGTCGAGCCCAAACCGTGGTTGACACTTCAGGGAAAGGAGATCGACCAGGCCCTGGCCGCCATGGGTGACTTCGCCGACCTGTTGTCACCGTTTCATTCCGGGCACTCGGCCGGGGTGGCGAAGCTGGCGGTCTCCGCAGCTGAGCGGTGCCGGTTCGACCGCGCCGACGTGGAGCGGGTGAGGCGGGCGGCGCACCTGCACGATCTGGGGCGGGTTGCGGTGTCTCCGCGTATCTGGCTGAAACCGGGGCTGCTCTCGGCCAGCGAATGGGAGGAGGTCAGGCTGCACCCCTATCACACCGAACGGGTCCTCTCTCGTTCCCCGTTCCTCGCCTCGTTGGCCGAGATCGCCTGCAACCACCACGAACGGCTCGGGGGGAGTGGCTACCACCGTGGCGTCTCGGCGGCCTCTCTGTCCCCGCCCGCCCGGCTCCTCGCCGCTGCCGACGCGTTTCATGCGATGACGGAACCGAGGCCCCATCGCGCCCCTCTGTCGGCGGAGCAGGCTGTTGAGGAGCTGATCGGAGAGGCGGCCGCGGGTCGGCTGGACTCGGACATGGTCCGGGCGGTGGTGGAGGCAGCCGGCCAACCCGCCCCCCAAGTCGAGCGTCCGGCCGGGCTGACTGAGCGGGAAGCCCAGATCGTCGGTCTCTTGGCCCGCGGCCTGCAAACCAAGCAAATGGCCCGCGCCCTCCATATCTCGGTCAAGACCGCCGACCGCCACATCCAGAACGCCTACCGGAAG
>DASQUD010000174.1:0-4994 GCA_035641455.1 Propionibacteriaceae bacterium
CGACGGGTGTAGGTCTGAAACAGCGACAGGTCCGAAGGCACGGCATGCAGCGGCGCATCCCAGGCCGGCGAGTTGTCGAGTCCGGTCTCCCACGGATGCACAACCGCGGCGAGCTCTCCGACGGTTCGCCGCCCTCGGAGATAGGAGTTCTGCGCCACCAGGTACGGGTAGACCCGGTCAGCGAAGCCGCGCCCTTCTGCCCCGAGTCCCTGGACGACGGCGGCCGCGGCAATGGCGTGCACCGGAGGCTGAATGATTCCCGAGGTGTCGATCGGCGGATGGCCGTCGATCTCCCCAGAACGCCAGAATGACGGACCTGGGAAGTAGGCATCATCGGCGACCGCCGGATTGAAGGCAATGTGCGGGATCCGGCCGTCGCCCCACTGCGCTCCGAACAGGCTGAGCAGCTCTGCGGCAGCCCGCCGCGGCGCGAAGTGCTTCAAACCCAAGGCGATGAACGCCGAGTCCCAGCTCCACTGATGGGGATACAGGCTTCGTGAAGGGACCGTGGCGTGACCGTGCCAGTTCTCGATCAACACTCGGACCGCGGCGCGGCCGAGTCGATCATGATCGATACCGCTGGTGGGCGTGGTTGTCGTCATGACCATGCCAGTTGCCGCATGCGGCGGAGTGACACCGGGAGGACATCGTCGACGTCACCGGAGAGTCGGCACTCATAGGCCAATTCGTCGGTGTAGCCGATGGCCCACAGCGTCTCCAGTGTCGCCGACCAGTCGATGTGGCCGGCACCCGGCTCCAGCCGATTGCTGTCGCTGACCTGGACGTGGCGGATCCACGGCGCGGCGGCAACCAGCGCCTTCAGCGGATCAGCCTCCTCGATGTTCATGTGGTACGTGTCCGCGGCAATCCCCAGGTGCGAAGAGCCGATCTGAGCACACAGCGACGCGGCGTCGGCCAGGGTGTTGATCATGTGGTTCTCGTAGCGATTCAGCGGCTCCAGCGCGATGATCACGCCCTCGGCCTCCGCGTGGGCCGCGAGCTGACCGAAGGCGTCCAGCAGGATCTCGGTGTCCTCCTTCTCCGTGCGCGGGGAGGTGAAGGGCGGCAATCGCCGGCTGAACATTCCGTACGAGGCGGGCGTCATGGCCAGTCGCCCGCCAATCTCGGCCATCACTGACAGCTGAGACTTCATCTGAACCAGCGCATCGGCACGCTTGTCGGGGTCGAAGTCGCCGACGAAGTGCAGCATCTCGACGCAGACCGTCGGCATCGGTACCCCGGCGGTCGCCGCCGCCTTCAATTCGGGCAGCCGGGCGGCGAAACGACCCTCCCCGGCGGCGCGCAGCTCCAGCCCGTCGAAGCCCAGAGCACGCGCGTGCTCCCACCTCTCAAGCGCCGTCTCGCCCCGCAGGTATTGCTCCTGAGCCGACAAGCGGAGGGCGTGCCTCATTGGGTGGGCTCGAAGCTCAAGATCACCTGCATCAGCTCGGCCGGGGGCGAATCGAGCAGCCGATAAGCCTCTGCCGCCTGCGTTGCTGGAATCACGCGGCTCACCAGCGGCATCGGATCCAGCCGCTTGCCGGCGCAGAGCCGCATCACCGTCTCATGGAGCCGGTCCCGGCTCCAACGATTTCGCAAGGCAGGCGGCACGTTCGCGATCTGGGACGAGATCAGGGTCACCTGGTTGTGGTGGAACTCCTCTCCCAACGCCAGTGCGGTCGCCGGTCCTTGGTAGAAGCCGGCAGCGATGACCGTGCCGCCCACCCCGGCCAGTCGGATGGCCTGGTGAAGCGCAGGATAGGCGCCGGTCAATTCGATCACCCGGTCGGCTCCTCGCCCACCGGTGTGCTCGCGGACCGCAAGGGCAAGATCACCCTCGTTCGTCGAGAACGGGGTTGCGCCGAACTTCGCCGCCAGCTCGAGCCGGTACGGCACGGTGTCGACGGCCAGCACCTCGGCGGCCTGGCTGATCAACAGCTGAGTCGTCAGCAGGCCGATCACGCCAAGGCCGAAGACAGCCACGGACTCGCCTGTGCACACTCCGGAGGCGAGCACTGCGTTGAGCGCCACGGCACCGACGCGGTCGAAGGTGGCGACGAGGGGGTCGAGGTTGGTGGGCAGCGTATGGCCGATCAGCTTGCTCTCCGGCAGCACGGCATGGGAGCGGTGTCCCCAGATGCCCCACACGACGTCGCCGACCTGGAGCCCGGACACGTCGTCGCCGATGGCGTCGACCTCGCCCACCTCCGAGTAGCCCCACGCATCAACCGGATAGCTGAACGTTGACGAGCCGGACAGGAATCGGGAACCGGGCAGAAAAAGGGCGGTGCGAGGATCCCACTGCTTGTCCAGGTAGGGATTGGTGCCGCGATAGATGGTGAGCTCGGTGCCGGCCGAGATCCCCGAGTACATGGTCTGGACCCGGACTTCGCCCACGCCAGGCTCCGGCGTCGGGTATTCCCGCAGCCCGACAACACGGGGTTCGGTCAGTTCGACCAGGTAGGCCATCAGGCCGCACCCGACGCGTACTCGTACTGAAGAAGATCGCCCACACCGAGCGGATCGTGCACGCGCGCCCTAGCCCTTCTCGGCCCCGGCAGTCAGGCCTCCGGTCAACAACCGCTCGGTGGCGAAGAAGATGATGATGATCGGCAAAGTGAGCACGACCGAGCCTGCCATCAGCACGGTGGTCGGAATCTCCACGCTCCCGGACAACTGGGAGAGGCCCAGCGAGACGGTCCACCGCTCGCGCCGGTCCACCAGGAACAGCAGCGCGAACAAGAACTCGTTCCACGCGATCATGAACACGAAAAGTCCGGTGGACATGATTGACGGTATGGCCAGCTTCAGGCTGATTTGGCGCAGGACCCCGAGGCGGCTGAGGCCGTCCACGAGACCCGCTTCCTCGATGGATTCCGGCACCGTCTCGAAGTAATTCCGCAACATGTAGATCGACACCGGCACCGTCTGGGCGGTGTAGACGATGATGAGCCCCACCAGCGAACCGCGGAGCCCGATACGGGTGAACGCGACGAACAGCGGGATGGCCATCAGAATTGCCGGGAACAAATAAGCGGCCAAGAAGATGCCGCTGACCTTGCGCCGACCGACGAACGGCAACCGGGCAATGGCGTACGCACCCGGGATCCCGATCAGCAGCGCCAGCGCCACCGAAGCCAGGGCAACCACAGCGCTGTTAGCCAGGAAGCGGCCGAAGCCCTGCCCCCCTGACGCCACTGGGGACAGCACATCGACATAGGTCTGCAGCGTGAATTCTGACGGTTTGACGGTAAAGGAGCCAGGGTCGCTCAACAGCGCCTCGATGGGCTTCACTGACAGCAGCAGCATGTAGTAGAACGGCACCAGCGTCGCGATCAGGAAAGCGACGATCACCACCCAACGGCCAACGCGGAAAATCCGGCTCTGGACACGGTGCATGGTTCCCGCAACAGGGGCCCGTTGCTGCGGCGGCGCTGCGACCTGACTGGGCGGCGTAATGACGGTTTGAGTGCTCATACCCGCTCCCCTCTCCGGCGCAGCACGAGCAGATAGACGCCGAGCATGGCGATCAGCACCAGCGACATGATCACGGATTGTGCTGCCGCGGCGCCGACATTGCGCTGTACGGTCAGGTAGTTGTAGATCTGCACGCTCGCGACACCGGTGCCAGCGGCACCTCCGGTCAACAGGAAGATGTCGTCGAACTCGCTGAAAGTCCAGATCGTGCGCAGTATGGCGAGCAGGCCGATGATCGGCACAAGTTGCGGAAACACGATGAACCGAAAGGACTGCCACGGCGTCGCCCCGTCGACCAGGGCCGCCTCTTCAGGCTCGGTGGACATGGCCGCCAGCCGCGCCATCAAGAAGAGAAACGCAAACGGGAAGTAACGCCATCCTTCGAACGCGATGGTGGTCAGAAGTGCGGTAGGCACGGGGATTTCGAGCCCAAACAGGTTCCACGTTCCCTGGGCCTGAGAGAGGAACGCGATCGGCTCCTCCCAGCCCAACACCGATTGGCCTATCTGGTTGATGATCCCGAACTGCGGATTGAGCATGGTGCGCCAGATGAAGGTCACCGCCACCACGGGCGCGACGTACGGCAGCAAGAATGCGGCGCGGACAAACGTTCGGCCGCGGAAGGGTTGCCGTACGGCCATCGCCGCCAGGAGCCCGAGCAAGACCGCTAGCACCACTGAGCCAAACGTGTAGACAAAGGTGATCAGCAGGCTGTTCCAGAAGGTGCTGGAGCCCAGCACGCGTTCATAGTTGGCCAGGGTGAGTGGCTTGAAGAAGTCGGCCCGCCCAATCTCGATCAGTCGCATCCGCTGAAAGGAGATCAAGATCGCCCAGAGCAGCGGGAAGATCACGATCGCCAGCACGATCAGCATGGTCGGCGATATCAGCCACAGCCCCAGCCGAGCGTCACGCTGGGTAAGGGTCCTGCGATTCTTTGGTGCGCTTGTCCTGGTTGGGGTAGGGGTTTGGTCGGTTACCGCTGTGGACACACGGTGCTCCTTGATTCGACGTCCGGCGCGTGCCGCGTCGGCCAGTTTGATGATCACTCCCGGGCCAGGAGGTCCGGGAGTGATCAGCGTCGGTCAGCCCCCAAGATCCTTCTTGATCTCCTCCGCGCCCTTCTGGGCCTCCTCAGCCGCTTCGGCTCCGCTCGCATCGGAGTTGATCATCTTCGCCAGAGCCTGTGGCACCACGAACTGCCCACCAACGGCGGCCGCCAGTGAGCCTTGACCCTGTGGAATGCCCCAGCGATCGAAGGAGCCTGGGCTTGCCGCGACGGCCTGAAGCACCTCCGCGGGGTAGATGTTTGACAGCAGTTCCTTCTTGTCGACGCCGGCCTCCAGCTTGCCCCAAGCGTCGGAGTACTCATTGGGATTGTTCGCGGTACCGAGCCGGGTCGGAACCTTGCCCTCCGGCGCGATCTTGAGCCAGTCGATGTAGCCGTCACTCATCATGTAGGTGATGAGTTCCTTGGTCCTCGGTGAGGCGTCGTTGAGCACGGCGAACGAAACGACCTC
>DASQUD010000175.1:0-51947 GCA_035641455.1 Propionibacteriaceae bacterium
ATGTCGACCGCTCTGGAAGCCATCGCCGCCCGGCAAGTGGGCTTGGAGGTGCTCGGAATCTCGCTCGTCACCAATCTCGCGGCAGGCATCTCCCCCACCCCGTTGAACCACGAGGAAGTGCTGTTGGCCGGTCGGCAGGCGGCCCCTCGACTGCGCACGCTGCTCGCGGGAATCGCCGCCGCCCTGTGACGGCGCCCTCGGCTCTCGCCGATGAGCTGCTGTCGGCCATCGCCGCCTGGATCCAGCAGGATCCGGACCCGGTCACCCGATCGCAGCTGGAGGACCTCCTCGTCGCCGCCGATACCGGCGATTCAGCAGCGGTGGTGGAACTGACCGACGCCTTTGCCGGCCGGCTCCAATTTGGGACGGCCGGCTTGCGCGGGGCGCTCGGTCCTGGGCCCAACCGGATGAACCGGGTCGTGGTCAGCCAGACCGCCGCCGGACTGGCCAGCTATCTGCTCGACTCCGGCCTGGCCGGTGGCCCGGTGATCATCGGCTACGACGCCCGGCACAATTCAGGCACCTTCGCCCGATACACAGCCGAGATCATGGCCGGTGCGGGCTTCAAGCCGAGGCTCGCCGACCGGCCATTACCCACCCCCGTGGTGGCCTTTGGCATCCGCTACTTCTGCTGCGTCGCTGGGGTTGTGGTCACGGCGTCGCACAATCCATCACGAGAGAACGGCTACAAGGTTTACCTGGGGGACGGGTGCCAGATCGTGCCGCCCGCCGACGCAGACATCGCGGCCCGGATCGCCGAGATCTCGCGCCATCAGCTCGAGGAGGTGCCACGGTCGACGAGCTACGCCATATTTGGCGACGATCTCGTCGCCGCTTATCTCGCGCGGCTTGCGTCGTTGGTGCCGGCGGACGCTCCCCGGGATCTGCGCTGGGTCTATACCCCGCTGCATGGAGTCGGCGCTGCGGTCGTGGCGCGGGCGGTTGCGGTCAGCGGCTTCCCGCCGGCCAGCGTCGTCGCTGAGCAGGCTGAACCGGATCCCTCCTTCCCCACTGTGGCGTTCCCCAACCCGGAGGAGCCGGGCGCCATCGATCTCGCGTTGACCCAGGCAGAGCGGATTGGCGCAGATCTGGTGGTCGCCAATGACCCGGATGCGGACCGGTGCGCGGTGGCGGCTCCGATCGGCGGCCAATGGCGGATGCTGAGCGGTGACGAGCTTGGCGCTCTGCTGGCCGACGACGCCTTGCGGCGTGGAGTGCGTGGCACCTACGCCTGCTCGATCGTCTCCAGCTCGCTGCTGTCGGCCATGGCCGCGGCGCACGAGCAGCCGTTCGCCTCCACCCTCACCGGTTTCAAGTGGATCGGTCGGGTGCCGGGGCTGGCCTTCGGTTACGAGGAAGCGATCGGGTACTGCGTCGACCCGGCGGCCGTGCCGGACAAGGACGGCGTTTCCGCCCTGATCCGGGCCCTAGCTCTGGCGGCGGAGTGCAAGGCGCAGCGCTCCTCGCTGGCCGACCGGCTCGATGCCATCGCCGGCCAGTACGGCGTTTATGAGACCGATCAACTGTCCGTCCGAGTTGACGATCTGACGATCATCGCCGACGCCATGGCGCTGCTGCGGGCGCGGCCGCCCGAGCTGCTTTGTGGTCAGCCGGTGGCCATCACCGATCTGCTCCAGGGCAGCGATCAGTTGCCGCCGACCGATGCCATCCGGATGGTCGGTGAGTCCCTCTCCGTCGTGGTGCGCCCCTCGGGCACCGAACCGAAGCTCAAGTGCTATCTCGAGGCGCGCCTGCCGCCGCCCGATAGCGCCGACATGTCGTCTGCACGCCAGCACGCGCGCTCCATGGTACGGATGCTTCGGGCTGAGCTAGTGAACGCCCTCGGCTTACCGACGACAACCTGACCACACTCAGATCAGTGGCCTAATCGTCGCTCCTAACCTGATTGCGCGCTAAGATCTTCTGTACGCACTAGCTGGTGCAGAAAGATGTTGTGCACACACTCAGGGGGAGCCATGGGCGAGCAGACTCATATCCAGGCGGCGGAAGTGCACGAAACCCTGGCCAGACACGTGCTGACCGACGGCATGAAGCTCGTCGTGGATCTCAAGCGGAGCCGCGGCTCGCGATTGGTCGATGCTCGCAACGGTAAGCGCTACCTGGACATGTACACGTTCTTCGCCTCGGCGCCGCTGGGCATGAATCCGCCTGGCATCGTCGACGATCCCACCTTCATGAACGACCTGGCGCAGATCGCGGCCAACAAGCCGGCTAATCCGGACATGTACAGCACCGCCTACGCCGAGTTCGTCGAAACCTTCGTCCGCGTGCTAGGCGATCCAGCGCTTCCCCATCTGTTCTTCATCGAGGGAGGTGCGCTAGCGGTGGAGAACGCCCTCAAGGTGGCCTTTGACTGGAAGAGCCGGAAGAACCAGGCCGCGGGTCGGCCGCGCGAGCTGGGAACCAGAATCCTCCATCTCCGCCACGCCTTCCACGGCCGCAGCGGATACACCCTGTCGCTGACCAATACCGAACCGAACAAGACCGACCGCTTCCCGACCTTCGCCTGGCCGCGGATCGATGTACCGGCAATCACCTTCCCCCTGCATGATCATTTACCGGAGGTCGTCGCGGCCGAGCGGCAGGCCCTGGAACAGGCCCGCGGAGCGTTTGCGGCATATCCGCATGACATCGCGGCGTTCATCGCCGAGCCAATCCAGGGCGAGGGCGGCGATAACCACATCCGCGGCGAGTTCTTCGCGGAGCTGAAGAAGATCGTTCACGACAACGACGCGCTGTTCATCTTTGACGAGGTGCAGACCGGTGTCGGTACCACCGGTACGGCGTGGGCCTACCAGCAGCTGGGCGTCCAGCCGGACATCATCGCGTTCGCCAAAAAGGCTCAGGTTGGCGGGATCATGGCCGGTGGACGGGTGGACGAGGTGCCGGACAACGTCTTCGCCGTCTCGGGACGAATCAACTCCACATGGGGTGGTGGCCTGACCGACATGGTGCGGTCGCGGCGCATCCTGGAGGTCATCGAAGCTGAGGGCCTGATCGAGGCCGCCGGGCCGAAGGGGGTCCGACTGGTGGAGGGGCTGATGGGGTTGCGACATGACGCCCCCGGCATATCGAACGTGCGGGGACGCGGACTTTTCGTCGCCTTTGATCTGCGATCCCGGGCAGAGCGCGACGCTGTGATCTTGCGCCTTCGCAAAGCGGAGCGAGTGATCGTGCTGCCCTGTGGAGAGCGTTCGATCCGGCTGCGCCCCGCGCTGTCGGTGAGCAACGATGAGATCGACGAGGCCATCCAGGCGATCGGCCGGGCATGCGCACGAGTCGGGTTTGGAGTCGTTTCATGAACACCGTCGTGACCTCGATTATCGATGGTGCCCCTGTTCCCGGCGCACGGACCGTGCAGAGCACCAACCCGGCGCGCCTGGACGAGGTGGTCGGTGAGGTGTCGTTCGCGGATGCCGGCACTTTCGTGCAGGCCGCCGAGTCGGCCAGCAAGGCGCAGCCGAGCTGGGCCGGCGTGCCGGCTCCGATGCGCGGTCGGGCAATCGCCCACATCGGTCGGCTGATCGAGGACAACACCGAAGCGCTCGCGCGGCTGATCACGACGGAGATCGGAAAGCCGTACGCCGAGGCACTCGGCGAGGTCCGCGAGATCGTCGACACCTGTGACTTCTTCTTAGGCGAAGGGCGTCGGCTGTACGGCCAGACTGTGCCCAGCGAGATGACCGACAAACAGTTGTTCACCCATCGGCGGCCGGTCGGGGCTGTCGCGGTCATCACGGCGGGTAATTTTCCCGTCGCCGTGCCGGCCTGGTACATCGTGCCGGCGCTGGTGACCGGCAACACCGTCGTCTGGAAGCCGGCTGAGTATTCGGCGGTGATTGCTGCGGCGCTGCACGAACTGTTCGTCCGGGGCGGCGGCCTTCCGGACGGGGTCTTCAACCTCGTACACGCCGACGGCGCCGCCACGTTCGCCGGGCTGCAGCAGTCGTTGGATAGCGGGTTCCTCGACAAGGTGGGCTTCACCGGATCCTCGGCGGTCGGCCGCGAGATCGGCGCGCTGACCGGGCGCCACTTGCAGACCGCGTGCCTGGAACTGGGCGGCAAGAACCCCTTAGTGGTAACTCCCAGCGCCGACCTCGATCTCGCAGTGGAAGGGGCGCTGTTTTCCGGCTTCGGCACCGCTGGTCAGCGTTGCACCTCCCTGGGCACAGTTCTGGTGCACGAGTCCGTTCATGATCGTTTCCTGGCGCAGTTCACGGCAGCGGTCGCTCGGGCGAGAGTCGGCGACCCGACGCAAGACGTGCTGATGGGCCCACTGCTCGACGCGAAGTTCGCGGACCGCTTCGAGGAGTACCTGACCTGGATCCAGCCGCATCACGTGGTGCACGGCCCAACCGGCCGGATCAGCGCCGAAAACCCGCGGGATGGCTTCGTCGGGGATCCGAGCAGCGGCCTCTTCTACCACCCGATCGTCGTCGACGGGGTCCGTCCGGACGACCGCATCTTCGCTGAAGAAACCTTCGGACCGATCGTCGGGGTGGCCACGTACGGCGCCTTCAGCCAGGCACTCGAGCTGGCCAATGCGCCCGGCTATGGGCTCTCGTCCGCGATCTACACCACTGATCCGAAGGAGGCTTTCGCGTTCGCAGGCTCGATCGGCGCGGGCATGGTGTCGATCAACAACTCGACATCGGGAGCCGAGGCACACCTGCCCTTCGGCGGCAACGGAAAGTCGGGGAATGGTTCTCGGCAATCCGGAGTGTGGGTGCTCGACCAATTCACTCGCTGGCAGGCGGTCAACTGGGACTACTCCGGCCGGCTGCAGAAGGCGCAGATGGACATTGCCGAACTCTCCCCGGATACCACGTTCCGCCTGTAGGTCTGATGCACCCACTCGACGTTCACTTCCGTACCCGCCTTTCGGGCCCGCAGCCTTTCGAAGGGGCGCGGTTCGACCAGCTCACCGCGCGGCCCCTCGACCTCTGGGCCTTGTTCGAGGCTCAGGCGACCAGCCGGCATCTGGACTTCGCGGCGAGGACGCTGCAACAGCAGGGACGGGGCTTCTACACCATCGCCTCGGCCGGCCACGAAAGCAACGCCATGATCGCGATGGCCACCCGGCCTACCGATCCCGCGCTGCTGCACTACCGATCGGGCGGTTTCTATGCGGCCAGAGCGGGCCAGGTAGGAGGTTCCAACCCCATCCGCGACATCCTGCAGGGGCTGCTCGGTCTGGCGGACGAGCCGATCGCGGGTGGCCGGCACAAGGTATTCGGGCATCCCGACCTGGCGATCATTCCGCAAACCTCGACGGTCGCTTCCCATCTGCCTCGAGCGGTGGGCATGGCGCTAGCGCTGCATCGGGCGCATCGCCTCCACGTTGAGTGTGAATGGCCCGAAGACGCCGTGGTGATCTGCTCCTTCGGCGATGCGTCGGCCAACCACTCGACGGCGGCTGGGGCCATCAACACCGCGATCCACACCGCCTATCGAGGTCTACCGGTGCCGATCCTGTTGGTCTGCGAGGACAACGGCTTCGGCATCTCGGTGCGGACGCCAGCCGGCTGGATCGAGTCGGCGTACGGGTCGCGGTCGGGGCTGCGGTACTTCGCGGCCGACGGCGCCGACCCGGCCATGGCCTGGTCGGTGATCAGCGAGGCGGTCGACTTGGTCCGCGGCCACCGCCAGCCGGCTTTCTTGCACCTGAGAACCGTGCGGTTCGGAGGTCATGCCGGAAGTGATGCGGAGATCAGCTACCGCAAGCCTCGGGACATTGCAGACGATTATGACCGCGATCCATTGCTGGCGACAGCGAACCAGCTGCGAGCCGTTGGTGTGAGTGCCGACGACCTGCTTGGCCGCTACGACGCCATTCGCGCCGAGGTCGAGGCCGAGGCGGAGCAGCTGCAAGGCGAGCCGTGGCTGAGCTCCGCGTCAGAAGTCATGGCTCCGTTGGCGCCACGACGGCCGGAACGGGTGGCCGAGTCCGCCGAAGTACTGACCGCGGGCAGCAGCGGCCCGCCTCGCACGCTTGCGGAGTCAATCAATGCGACGCTGCGAGACATCCTCGCTGCCGACCGGCGAGTGATCGTCTTTGGTGAGGACGTGGGCGTCAAGGGCGGCGTCTACGGCGTGACCCGTGGCCTGGCCCGAAGGTTCGGCGCGGCACGAGTCTTCGACACCTTGTTGGATGAACAGTCCATCCTCGGACTCGGCCTGGGGGCGGGACTGGCCGGCCTGATCCCGATCCCGGAGATCCAGTACCTGGCCTACTTGCACAACGCAGAAGATCAGCTTCGCGGTGAGGCAGCCACGCTGCGGTTCTTCTCCACCGGCCGATTCCGGAATCCGATGGTGGTGCGCATCGCTGGTCTGGGGTATCAGAAGGGGTTCGGCGGTCACTTCCACAACGACAACGCCCTGGGGGTGGTGAGCGATATTCCGGGGCTGGTCGTCGCTTGTCCCGCCCGCGGGGATGACGCGGCCGGCATGCTCCGGACGTGCGTAGCGGCGGCCAGGGTCGACTCCAGCGTCGCGGTCTTCCTCGAGCCGATCGCGCTGTACCACCGTCGTGACCTTCACCAAGAGGGCGACGGCAGCTGGCTGGCCGCTGATCCTGGTGGATCGGTCCCTATCGGCAGCGCGCGACTGTACCAAAATGACGCGGGTTCCGGCGGTTCGAAAGACGCCGCCCTAAGCCCGTCGAAGCGCTCCCAGAGCCGCGCGGAGCTAACCATGATCACGTTCGGCAACGGTGTGCCGATGAGCCTCCGCGTCGCCCGGCGGCTCGCGGAGGGCGGCATCGCGGTGGACGTGCTCGACCTCCGCTGGCTGGCTCCACTGCCAATCGACGACATGCTCGCCGCAGCTAGAGCGACTGGGAGGGTGCTCGTGGTGGACGAAACCCGGCACGCTGGCGGCGTCGGCGAAGGGGTGATCGCGGCGCTGGTCGAGGGCGGCTTCACAGGTCAGATTGCGCGGGTGGCCAGCCGCGACAGCTTCGTGCCGCTCGGCCCGGCCGCCGACCATGTGTTGCTCAGCGAAGCTGAGATTGAGAAAGCAGCCCTGCACGTGTCTTCAACGGAGAACCTATGACCGGCCCCCTCGAATTGCTCGACGTTGATCATCTGATGACGACCGACGAGCGCGACATCCAAGCGGTGGTGCGCGACTTCGTGGAGCGGCGGGTGAAACCCTCCATCGGAGATTGGTATGAACGGGGCGAGGTCGATCTCGGCCTGATGAAGGAGGCGGGCTCCCTCGGACTGCTGGGCATGCACCTGGAGGGTTACGGCTGTGCCGGGGCGAATGCTGTCTCGTACGGACTGGCCTGCCTGGAGTTGGAAGCCGGCGATTCCGGCGTGCGAAGCATGGTCTCGGTGCAGGGATCACTGGCCATGTTCGCGATCTGGAAGTTCGGGACGGAGGACCAGAAGAACACCTGGCTGCCACGGATGGCCACCGGCGAGGCAATCGGCTGTTTTGGTCTCACCGAGGCTGACTTCGGCTCCAACCCGGCCGGCATGCGGACCCGGGCGAAGCTTGACGGCGATGAGTGGGTGCTCAACGGCACGAAGATGTGGATCACCAACGGATCCGTGGCCGACGTCGCGATCGTCTGGGCCCAGACCGATGAGGGCATCCGCGGCTTCGTCGTCCCCACAGACATCGCAGGCTTCTCAGCGTCCAAGATCACCAAGAAGTTGTCGTTGCGGGCGTCGATCACCTCGGAACTGGTCCTGGAGGATGTGCGGCTACCAGCCGACGCCGTACTGCCCGACGTCGTCGGGCTCCGCGGTCCACTGTCGTGCCTCAACGAGGCGCGGTTCGGCATCATCTTCGGCGCCCTTGGCGCCGCGCGGGATTGCCTCGACGCTGCCTTGGACTACGTGGGAACCCGAGAGGTCTTCGATCGGCCGCTGGCATCCTTCCAACTGACGCAGGCGAAGCTGGCCGACATGGCGCTGGAACTTCAAAAGGGTTTCCTGCTCGCACTGCATCTCGGGCGACTGAAGGATGATCATCGGCTGACGCCTCGCCAGGTCAGCCTCGGGAAGCTCAACAACGTCCGGGAGGCGCTTGCCATCGCCCGGGAGTGCCGGACGATCCTCGGCGCGAACGGCATCACGTTGGAGTATCCGGTCCTCCGGCACGCGAACAACCTCGAGTCCGTGCTGACCTATGAGGGCACGTCCGAGGTGCATCAACTGATCATCGGCGAGGCGCTGACTGGAGAGAACGCCTTTAGCTAGTGGCGCGCGAGCTCCGCTCGGATCTGGTGTCGAGATTCCGCCCAGATCATGGATTCGACCACCAGGGTCAGCGTGAGGACACCGGCGACGCACCCCAGTTGTCCGAGCGCCGGCCAAGAGTCGATCAGCGGCACGGCCAGCAGAATGATTGCGGCGGCGGCGAGCCGGATCACTGAGAGGTTGTGCACGGTGAGCCACTTGAAGACGACGTGTGCCAGCAGGTAGAGGGCGACGCCGCCGACCAGGGCGCCCAGAGCGACCCCCTTGAGTGGGTCCGCCAACGTGTGATCTGTGGTATCCGAGACGTACTCCAAGACCTTCTTTATGCCAAAGGCGGTCAAGACCACGCCGATCACTAACGGGAGGTGGGCGAACGAGTATGCGTTGCGTCCAAGCCGGGGACGGGTTTCGATCGGTTCCGAGCTGAGGGCATGCTCGCCTTGCAGGGCACTGACGTCGAAATAGGCCCACCACATCGCCGATGCGAGCAAAAGCCCCAAGACGGAGGCGACGATGATCGGCACTGAGATCGGGCGCTCCGCCACGCCGACGCCGATGGCGACGATCGACTCGCCGAGAGCCACGATGATGATCAGCCCGTGGCGCTCCGCGAAGTGCCCGGGCGCCGGCAGGCGCCAACCGGAGGCACCGCCGAGCGCCGTGCCGACGTAGTCGACCACCAGGGCCGCAACCCAGAGCGCAGTCTGCGTCCACCCATCGAAGCGCGTCGCGATGAGCAGCAGCGTTGTTCCGCCGAGCACGCTGGGAGCGAACCGCAGCACCTGCTGGCGCAAGCCGCGATCATTTTGGGACAGGATCCAGAAGAGAACCAAGTGCATGAGGCGAAAGATCAGATAGCAGACTGCGAGCACGACGGGCCCCGAGAGACCACCGGGCGCATCGTCGAAGGCCTCAGGGATGCAGAGCGCTAGAAGGAACATCGCGGCCATCGCGACCAGCATCACGAGCTTGATCTGACCCTCGTCCGCGCTCACCACGTTGGCCACCCAGGCAAAGCCGGTCCAGCTCCACCAGAGCACCATGACCACGAGTACGCCGCGCAGCACGCCGTGCCGGGACAGCTCGTTGGTCATGTAGGCGGTGACCTGGGTGAGGGCGAAGACGAAGACCAGGTCGAAGAACAGCTCCAGCGGAGTGACCGATGCCTGCTGGGTTCCCTGACGGATCGCCGGCCGACGTATCTGCACCGGCCCTCCTACTGAGCGACCGCTCGCGTCGACTCAGGATCGATCGGCGACCAGGAGGGGCCGGTCTTCCCCAACTTCTCGTCGAGCTTGGCGAACAGCGGCGTCGGCTTGTCGAGCGGTGTTCCGGCCTGGATCGGGCGGGACTCCCAGGACGCCTGCTCGGCCGCGTAGTCCCCCATGATCACCGGGTAATCCGGCGCGCCCTCCTCGCTGACTTGGCGTACCTCGGGCTGCGCTGCCCATACGCCAGTGCCGCCCAGCGCCTGGTGCACCTTTTGTGCAGCATGCGGCAGGAACGGCGTGAGCAACGTGTTCACGTCAGAGACGACCTGCAGCGCGGTGTGCAGTACGGTGTCGCGGCGCGCCGGATCACTGCCGAGCTTCCACGGTTCAGTGTCCGAGATGTATTTGTTCGCCGCCCCAGCGACGCGCATGGCCTCGCTGATGGCCTGCCGGAACCTGTTCCGGCCGAGCAATTCCCCAACCGTCGTGAATGCGGCGCGCGACGTCGCCACCAGGTCCGCATCGATGTCGATCGTGGTGCCGGGGCTGGGGATCGCGCCATTGTTCTTGTGCGCCATGGAGATCGACCGATTCACCAGGTTGCCCCACTCGTTGGCCAGCTCGAAATTGGTGCGCCGGACGAACTCATCCCAGGTGAAGTCGGTGTCCGTCGTCTCCGGTCCCGCCACCGAGATGAAGTAGCGCAGCGCGTCCGGACCGAACTCGCGCAGGAAGTCGCCGACGTAGATCACCCGGCCGCGGCTGGTGGAAAACTTGGAGCCGCTCATCGTCAGGTATTCACTCGACACCAGTTCGTCGGGCAGCCGGAGCTCGCCTCGTGGCCCGACCGTGCCGCCATGATCACCTTCGCCGTTGTGGCCGAGCAGGATGCCTGGCCAGATCACGGAGTGGAAGACGATGTTGTCCTTGCCCATGAAGTAATAGCCGCGGGCGTCGGGGTTGATCCACCACTCTCGCCAGGCGTCCGGATCGCCGCTTCGCCTGGCCCACTCCACCGACGCCGACAGATAACCGATCACGGCGTCGAACCACACGTACAGCCGCTTCAGTGGCTGATCGCGCCAGCCGTCCAACGGCACTGGGACGCCCCAGTCGAGATCACGGGTGATGGCTCGGGGCCGCAGATCCTCCAGCAGGTTCTGGCTGAATTTCAGCACATTCGGCCGCCAGTCGGTTCGGCCCGCGAGCCACTTGCCGAGGGATCCGGCCAGCGCCGGCAGGTCAAGGAAGAAGTGCTCGGTTTCGACGAACTTCGGGGTTTCACCGTTGATCCGGGACACGGGATTGATCAGGTCCACCGGATCGAGCTGGTTGCCACAGTTGTCGCACTGGTCGCCGCGGGCGCCGGGATAGCCGCAGATCGGGCAGGTGCCCTCGATGTAGCGGTCAGGAAGCGTCCGGCCCGTCGATGGGCTGATCGCGCCCATCGCGGTCTTCGGCACGACATAGCCGTTCTTGTGCAGGCCGAGGAACACGTCCTGGACGACCGCGTAATGATTGCGGGTAATCGTGCGGGTGAAGAGGTCGTACGACAGACCCAGTCCGCACAGGTCATCGACGATGACCCGGTTGTACTTGTCCGCGGTCTCCCTCGGTGTGAGGTTCTCCCGCTCGGCCTGAACCAGGATCGGCGTCCCGTGCTCGTCCGTCCCGGAGATCATCAGCACTGAGTGACCGCTCATCCGCATATAGCGAGAGAAGACGTCGGACGGCACCCCGAAACCGGAGACATGGCCGATGTGCCGCGGACCATTGGCGTAAGGCCAGGCCACGGCAGTCAGCACGCGGGAGCTCATGCGCTCAACCCTAGTGTCGCGGCGTCGCGGCTCAGTCGAATTTGTTGATCCGGTCGACCAGTGATCGGCGCACCTCGTAGGGACCAAAGACGCTTTTCGCCGCATTGCGGCAGAACCAGCGCACGCGGTCGATCGAGTAGTCGAAGGCGTCGCAGAGCAAGGCGAATTCTCCAGTCAGTGTCGTCGCGCTCATCAGCCGATTGTCGGTGTTCACGGTTACCCGGAAATCCAGGTCGGCCAGGTGGGCAATCGGGTGCTCGGCGATCGAGGTGGCCGCGCCCGTCTGCACGTTGGAGGACGGGCACATCTCCAGGCAGATCCGCTCGTTGCGCACGTACGCCGCGAACTCGCCGAGCTGCGGAGCGCCGGACTCGTCATACCTGATGTCCTCCACGATCGCGACGCCGTGTCCGATCCGGTTCGCACCACACACCTGCACCGCCTCCTCGATCGACGCCAAGCCGTCGGCCTCGCCGGCGTGGATCGTGTAGTAGGCGTTGTTCCGCCGCAGGTGCGAAATCGATTCCAGAAACCGGGCCGGCGGGAACCCCTTCTCGGCGCCGGCAAGGTCGAATCCCGCGACGCCTTCATGGCGGTAACGCAGGGCAAGATCGGCGATGTTGCGGGTGGGCTCGAGGTGCCGCATGGCGGTGACCAGTTGGCGGACGATGATGTCGTTTCCACGCCGCGCGGACGCCGCCATGCCCTCGGCCAGGCCATCGCGCACTGCCTCGATCGCCTGCGCCGCCGACAGCCCGGCCCGAGTGTGCTGCTCGGGCGCCCAACGAGCCTCACCGTAGATCACACCATCGGTCGCGAGATCCTCGACGAACTCACGGGCGACGCGGCGCAGCTGAGCTGGCGTCTGCATGACCGCGATCGTGTGGTCGAACGTTTCCAGGTACCGGAGGAGCGAGCCCGAGTCGGCGGCCTCGGCGAACCACCGGCCAAGATCATCCGAATCCGTGGCTGGGAGTTGGTGCCCAATTTCTGCCGCCAGCTCCGCCACAGTGTGGGGCCGCAAGCCACCGTCCAGATGATCATGCAGCGACACCTTGGGGAAGGCGCACAGCTGTTCACGATCGACTCCCACTCACTCCCCCTCGCTGCTCGCTGCTGCCAGGTCGGCGGCATCGAAGGCGCTCGGCAGCAGGTCCGACATCGGCTTGATCCCACCCGGCGTCTGTACCAGGCAGTCCGGCCCGCCATGCTCCCACAGCAGCTGACGGCATCGGCCGCACGGCATGACCACCGCACCGCTGCCGTTCACCGCCACAAGGGCGACGAGCCGACCACCCCCGCTGGCGTGCAGGGCTGATACCACGCCGCACTCCGCGCATAAGGCCAGCCCGTACGAGGCGTTCTCCACGTTGCAGCCGGTGATCACTCGGTCGTTATCGGTCAGGGCGGCGGAGCCCACCGGGAAGCCCGAGTACGGCGCGTAGGCGCGATGAATCATCTCACTCGCCGCTGCTTGGAGCGCCTTCCAGTCGATCTTCTCGACCGGCCTTGGGTGGATGCTCACTTGTCGTATATCGGGCCGTGCTCCGTCACATCACGACTCGCTCGCTGGTGGGTGCCTGGCTGGTCGCCAGCTCGGCCAGCACCTTCAAGCCGATCGGAATGCAGCCCTCGTCCACCGTGAAATTGGGATGATGCAGGTCCGAACACGTCGCCACTCCGGGGGGCCGCACGCCGAGCCGGGCGAGCGCACCGGGCCGTTGCTGCAGCATCCAGGAAAAGTCCTCGCCGCCGAGAGACTGCTCGGTTCCCGTCACCGCCGACGACCCCAGCATCTCCGTCGTCGCCCGGATCATCCGGCGAACGCCGGCGGAGTGGTTGATGGCGGGCGGCACGCCGTCGGTCACAGACACCTTGATGCCGACTTGGAAGGGGGCCACGATCTGCTCGGCAAGCTCGGGCACCAGCTGCTTGGCCAGTTGCCAGCCACGGTTATCCAGCGCGCGGAGCGTGCCCTCGATCGTGCCGGTCTCGGGGATAGCGTTGGCGACGGTTCCGGAGTTGATCCTGCCCCACACCAACGAGACCCCGCTGCGCGGATCGACCCGCCGGGACAACAACAGTTGCGTGCTCGTGGCGAGGGCTCCCAGCGCGCCGACCAGGTCGGCAGTCAGATGGGGCCTTGACGTGTGTCCGCCGGCACCGGTCAGAATGATCTTGACCCGGTCCACGGCAGCCGTGATCGGACCGACCTTGAACGCCAACTGGCCGACCTCGGTCCGCGGGTCGCAGTGCAGCGCGTAAACCTCGCTGACGTCGGTTAGCACGCCTCCCTCGATGGCGTCCAACGCGCCGCCCGGACTGGTCTCCTCTGCCGGCTGGAAGATCAGCCGAACCCCTCTGACCAGCTGTCCCTGCTCCAGCAGCCGGGACAGCACCATACCGACGCCGATCAGGATCGCGGTGTGCACATCATGGCCGCAGGCGTGGCAGATGCCCGGGTGGACCGACGCATAGGGCAGCGCGGTGCCGTCGGAGATGGGCAAGGCATCGATGTCGGCGCGCAGGCCGATGAGCCCTGCTGCGTAGTCGAACCGGGGAGGCAGCACGTCACAGTAGGCACCGGTCCCGACGGGCAACACCTTGGCCACCAACCCGCAGCGCTCAAGCAAGTCAACGATCAGTCCAGTGGTGCGATGCTCCTCGTGGCCGATTTCAGGGTGCGCGTGGATGTCGCGGCGGATGGTGATCAATTCGGCGAGCACGGCATCCGTCTCCCGCGCGATCGCGGATCTGCGGGAAGCTGCCGGGACGGTAGCCTGCATCGCCTCAGTGTGACACGCGGGTCACCCCTCGTCGCGGGACCATCCCGCGCCCGCAAACGCTCTCGACACTGACCGTTCCCCGTGCACTGTCCACCGGTCACGGAGTTCGCGAGGGTCCAGGGTGGCCGTGGAAGCATTGGGGCGTGGATACGGCACTGGGCATCCTGCTCGTGGTAGCTGTCGTGGTGACGGTGACCGCCACCGCGGAGCGGATCCGCTTCTCGGCGCCTTTGCTGCTGATGCTGGTCGGCATCGCGGCCTCCTATCTTCCTGGCATTACCGTTCCGCGGCTCACCCCTGAGATCGTCCTATTCGGCTTCCTGCCACCGCTCCTGTACGCCGCGGCCATTCGTACGTCGGTGATTGACTTCCGGGCCAACAAGCGCCCGATCGGCTACCTCTCGGTCGTACTGGTCGTGGTCACCGCGCTCGGCGTGGGGCTGGTCACCTGGCTCATCCTGCCGGTGCCCTTCGCGGTCGCCTTTGCGCTCGGTGCGGTGGTGGCGCCGCCCGACGCCGTGGCGGCCACGTCTATCGCTCGTCGGGTCGGTATGCCGCGGCGGATGGTGACAATCCTCGAAGGCGAGTCGCTGGTCAACGACGCCACCGCCATCACCTGCCTTCGGTTGGCCATCGCTGCGATCGCTGGCGCGGTCGGGATCGCGGACGCAACGGTTGGGTTCTTGATCGCCGCAGGTGGTGGCGCTGTCGTGGGGATCGCCGTGGCGGGATTGGCGATACTGGTTCGAAAGCGCATCAGGCAGCCGGTATTCGACACCGCCGTCTCGATGATGTTGCCGTTCGCCGCATACCTGCCGGCTGAAGCAATCCATTACCACGAGTTCCACGGTTCAGGCGTGATTGCCGTCGTGGCCGCGGGCCTGGTTCTCGGTCACAAGTCCGCGGTGATCCAGTCCGCGCAGTCGCGGGTCAGTGAGCGGGTCAACTGGGCGACGATTCGGTTCCTGCTGGAGAACACCGTCTTCCTGCTCATCGGGCTTCAGGTCAGCGGGATCGCGACCGAGCTGGCGAACTCGCCGCTCTCTGCTGCCCGTATTGCCGGCTTTTGCGCCGCCGTGCTGGCGGCGGTGATCGTCCTGCGCCTGGTTTGGGTCACCATGGCGAGGTCTTTCCTCTTTCGCCGAGACACCGACGTCGGCGACCACACACCGAGGTGGTCCCACAGTCTCGTGGTGGGTTGGGCGGGCATGCGCGGCGTGGTGACCCTCGCCGCTGCGCTGCTCATCCCACCCGATGTCGAGTACCGGGAGACGTTGATCTTTGCCGCCATGGTGGTCACTGCCGGCACGCTGCTTCTCCAGGGACTCACCCTTCCGGCGCTGGTACGCGCCTTGCACCTCCGCGGACCCGATCCACGATCCGATGCGCTCCAGGCGGCAACGGTTCTGCAGACCGCCAGCAACGCCGCCATCGATGAACTCGACCGAATCCGACAACCCAGTGATACCGATGAAGCGCTAAGTCTCGTCCGGTCCAGAATCGCCGCCCGGCCGGATGCGATGTGGGAAAAGCTCGGCCGCCGGGATGGCACAGAAACGCCCGCCGAGGAATATCGCCGGTTGCGGCTGGCCACGCTGGCGATCGAGCGCGAGCAGGTCTTGCAGATCCGATCGTCCGGAACGGTTGACCACGATGTAATCGAAGAGGTGCTCGCGGCCCTCGATGTCGAGGAGTCGATGCTGACGATATCGGCCCAACGGGCCGAGCAGCTGGAGGAGATCCAAACGGTCGCCACGCCACAGACTCCACAGGGAGCCTGCGACCATTTGGCCTCCGCGCCGTTCGAGAAATCGCCCGCTGGTCCGGAGGTGTGCGAGGACTGCATCCGCGAAGGCACCCGTACCGTTCACCTGCGCATTTGCCTCAGCTGCGGCAAGGTGGCGTGCTGCGATTCCTCGCCCGCCCGGCACGCCACCCGGCACTTCCGCAACAGCAGCCATCCGGTTGTCCGCAGCTTTGAGCCAGGCGAGTCCTGGCGCTGGTGCTTTCTCGACGAGCGGATCGGGTGAGCGGGGCCCGACCGGCGACAACCGTCGTCCCAACCGCCAGGATGGATGTATCAGGGTGCGCTGAACCGGTCTCTTTCCAGACATGCATGGCCTGACGGCTCGCCGGGCCGACTCATCACCATTCTCTGAGCTGAGAGGCGGCTCGCATGACGTCAGAACATCAGGACCCCACCGCTCCGCTCGATACCAGAGGAATGGCGGCCCAGCCGCGCCGTACGGATCCTGACTTCGATCTCCTGATCCGGCACGCCAGCCGGACGCTCGATCCGACAACAGCCGTCCGCTTCCGCGATCAGCAGGTGCATCCCACCGTGTACGGCGGGTCCAGGCTGCTCGTTCGGCCAACCGTCGATGAGGATGCCGTGCTGGAAAGGCTGAGAGAGGTCGCCAGCGAGTTCGACCTGGATGTCGAGGTCAACGCTGAGGACGAGCGTCTACGCCAGCTAGCCCGAGAGGCCGGGATCAGTCCGCAGGAACCCCAGCCGTTGCTCCGCCGGATCGAGCTGATCCCACGATCAGAAGAGGGGCTGGTGCAACTACCAGACGCCTGGCCGGTCCTGCAGAGATTCCGTGCGAGCTATCCAGCGAATGCGCCCCAGCGAACGGCCGTGCAGCTTGACCATGTGCTCACCTCACACAGTGACAGCATCATCGGCACGCCGTATTGGAAGATTCCCGGGACTGTCGGTAATCCGTACTGGAAGATCCCCAGTGGCAACCCATACCTCGATGTGCCAAGTGGAGTCGCCGAGTACGCGACGCCCGGATTCGGCGGCCGGGCGCCGGTGGCCTGGGTGGGCCCGGAGCCGGCGAAGCGGCCGGAATATCCGCCTGACGGACAGCGCTGGCCGGTGATTGCGGTGCTGGATACCGCTATCGCCGACCACCGCTGGTTCCCGGAAGGGATTGTCGTCCGCGACGTCCGCTGCGCCGATCTTTCGATCGGCCTCCGTGACCACTCCGACGGCGCGATGGAAGAGCCCGACCGGCGGATTCGCTTAGACGGACAGCTGGGCCCGACCGAAGGCCACGGCACGTTCATTGCCGGTCTGATCAGGCAGAAGTGTCCAACCGCAACCATCCTGTCCGTGCAGGTGATCCAAGATGACGGAGTCGTGGCTGAGGCAGACCTCCTTGAAGCCCTGAACAAGCTGTGGCTACGGCAGAAACTGGCGATCATCAACGACCGGCCGCAAGACCTGATCGACGTGGTCTCCATGTCACTCGGCTACTACCACGAGGACTACGCGGACCTGGATTTCGATCCCCTACTGCTCGCACCGATCCGGGCGCTGGCCCAGCTGGGCGTAGCGATCATCGTCTCTTCGGGCAACGATGCCACCACCCGCCCGATGTACCCGGCCGCCTTCGCCCCGTATCCGGACGGAGTGATTTCTGACGTGCTGCCCGACGAGCTTCCCGTGGTCGCGGTCGGCGCGAGCAATCCCGACCGCTCGGTCGCGCTGTTTTCCAACGAGGGTGCTTGGGTCCGTGCCCACCGCCCAGGAGCGGCTTTGGTGAGCACCCTGCCGCCCACCGACGCTGCAGGTTCACCGAGCGTCGAATTCGAGACCGAGGTCCAAGAACCAGCCTTGCGCGAGCCGTATGGCAAGAACCTTCGCTCCACCCTCGACCCCGACGACTTCACGGCGGGTTTCGGGGTCTGGAGTGGCAGCTCATTCGCTGCACCCATCCTGGCCGCTGAGGTCGCCGCACACCTCAGCGCCATGGGCTTGCTGCCAGCCGACGACGTTGATCCACATCACGCCGTGACGCGCGGTTGGGAAGCCATCGGCGCACGAGTGCCTACGCTGCAGCGGCCGGGACAGAAATCGGGCTACGGGGCCGAGGACGCCAGAGACGCCGCAGGTCGAGCCCAATGACCGGCACGGTGGAAGACAGTCTTGCGGCACGCGCCGGCCGGCTGTTTGCCGCGTACCGAGAGGGCAACACGAGCAAAATGGGCGATCTGGTGCGGATGCTCACTCCGATCTTGTGGCACACGGTGCGCGCTTCACGGCTGGATTCGGCCACAGCGGAAGATGTCCTGCAGACGGTGTGGCTGGCTTTGATCCGCAAGGCCGACACGATTACCGAGCCCCTGGCGGTTCTCCAGTGGATGGTCGTTACCGCCAAACGCGAGGCGTGGCGGGTGGCTCGGAGCCAGGCCAAGGTGCGGCCGGAAGACATCGACGCGAACAGGCCGACCGACGGAGTCATCGCGGATCCCGTGGAAGACCAGGTGATGCAAACCGAAACCTACAACCGGCTCTGGCAGCACATCGCAGAGCTTCCAGAACGATGCCGGGCCCTACTCCGCGTGATCGCTTTCGCGGACCGGCCCGACTATGCCGAACTCGCCAAGGCCCTGGACATGCCTCAGGGAAGCATCGGGCCCACCCGGGGCCGCTGCCTGGCCAAGCTGCGGCTACTGCTCGCCAACGATCCTTCCTGGGAGATCTCATGACCGCCTCCGACGCCGACCGCGAAGCCGCATTGGCTGCAGAACCGCTCGACTCCGCTGATGCCGCCCTGCTGAACTCATTGCGGGCGTACTACGACGAACACGATCCGGTGCCGGACGGTCTGGTCGATCGCATCGAATTCGAGTTGACTCTCGATGCGCTGCACGCCGAGGTGGCCACGCTGATCACCATGGACATGGCCACCGCCCACGTGCGCAGCGCCGCCCCCGAAGCGGTACGGACCATCACCTTCACCAGCGAAACTCTGACCACCATGGTCACCCTCACACCCCAGCCGTACGGAACCATGCGGGTAGACGGCTGGGCCGCACCGGGCGCCGGGTTGCGAGTCGAGGTGTTGTTTGCAGACGGGTCCCTTGAAACCCAGGCCGACTCCGACGGCCGATTCGTCTTCGACAATGTGCCCTGTGGCCTGGCCAAATTCGCCCTGTACGTGCCGCGGGGAACTGAGGTCGCCACGGTTCTCACCCCCACGATCGAGCTCTAGAGTCGCCTTAGGACGACACGCTGGGGGGCCATGGATCCGTTTGCACGGGCCGCGCAGTTACATGAGCGTGCACTCGTCCAATCCGAAGGCAGCCGCCTCGACCTGGCCGACCGAGGCCTCCGAAAGGCGCTCGAGTATCTCAACCGTGACGACATTGCCCATGACCGGTCCGCGCTTGCACTGAAAGTCCGGGTGCTCACCACCCTCTCCATGGTCGAAGTGGAAGTGAGTGGCCGGGGAACGCGCCGAGATGAGTCTGAGAACTTGTTGGCCCAATCAAGGCTCATCGCTGATCAACTCAACGATCCCGCCGTTGCGTTCGCCGTGGATAATTCGCTTGCCCTGCGTGCCCTGCGCCACGGTGCATACCAAGAGGCCCTGGATCGCTTCCAGGCCGCAGAACGCCACGTTGCAGACGCATCGGTCAATGACGCGTTGATCCTCTATCTCAACCGCGGCAATCTACGACTGCAACGTCTGGAACTTGCGGCCGCGCGGCGCGATCTCAACCGTTGCATCGCGCTCGCGGTCGCGGTTGACACGGAAGCGAGCGACAGCCGGGTCAAGTCGTCAGAATTCATGGCTCGGCACAATCTCGGATACCTCGAATTCCTGGCGGGAAACCTGCCGCTCGCACTGCAGCTGATGGATGAAGCGGCGGCCATCCCGACCGTCGCGTCGCTAGCGATCGCGGCCCTGGACAAGGCCCGGGTCCTGCTCGAGGCAGGTCTGAGCGATGCGGCCGACGCCACGCTGCTGGGCGCCGAGCAAGAGTTCCGCCGGGGCCGGTTGTACCAAGAACTGGCCGAGACAGAGCTGGCTCGCGCCGAATGCGCAATTCTCGCGGGCAATCTCAAGGCGGCGCGGGCGTTCGCCGGATCGGCACGGACCCGATTCGCCCGCCGGGAAAATGACCGCTGGCGCCGAGTCGCCGAGCTGACGTTGTTGTCGGCGGATCTTGCGGACGGGCGCCCGCCGACTCGCCTGATCGGACCGGCGCAGCGGCTGGCTGGGGAGTTTCACGAGCAGGGCTTGGCGCTGCAAGCTCGGACAGCCGCGCTGATCGCCTGCGCAGCGTTGACCGCGTCCGGTCAGTTGGATCGGGCGGAGCGGCTGCTCGCTGAGCTTCCTCCGATCCGGCGGACGGACCCCATCTCCGCAAAACTCCAGCACCGCACAGTGCTAGCAACGCTGCAGCGACGTCTCGGTCAGCTGGCCCCGGCCGGCCGGCAGATTCGGCTAGGTGTTGGTGAGCTGAGCCGACATCAAGCGCAGTTCGGAAGTATCGATCTGCAGACGGCGAGCGCCATCCACGGGCGAGCGCTGGTGCGGCTGGATCTCGAGATGAGCCTCGCCAGCCGGCGGCCGGCTGCCGTGTTCGACGCCATCGAGCGCGGCCGGGCGGTCTCCCGGCGGCTAACCGCGGTGACGCCACCCGCCGGCGAGTCAGCCGACTTGCTAGCCGAGCTCCGAGCTCTGACGGAGATGCTCAAGGTGATCGGTGCTGACCCCACCGCCGCGCGTGAGGCGCGAGGCATTCGGCAGCGTGCGGCCAGACTGGAGCACCAGCTGAGCGCCATCTCCTGGCGGGCTATCGGCGCCGGCGACGTCGCACACCCCGCAGCAATGGCATCCGTGGTGTCGGCGGCGGACGTCGAAGGCAAGGCGGTGGTGTGCTTTTGCCCGAGCCCTGACCGGTGGGCGGCGGTGGTGCTGGGAGACGGACGACCCCGGCTGGTCCAGCTCGGGGAAAATTCGTCCGGTGGCAGCACCGGAACCGCCTTCGCTGGGCGCGTCATCGAGCTGGCTCGGCGCGCCCAAGCAGACCTCACGGTGCTGGCCTACGCCAGCATCCCTGAGGAGCTGCGCGAGGCCGCGGAGTCGTCGCTCAGCCGGGCGCTCGCGACGTTGGACGGACTCCTGATCGCCCCACTGGGAGTCGGTGACCAGCCTCTGGTCATCGTGCCGACCGGCCCGATCGCCACGCTGCCGTGGAATTGCCTACCCAGCCTTCGAGGCCGTCCGGTCGAGGTATCCCCCACCGCGACCTCATGGCTCGCAGGTGTGCAGGCGATCGACAACGAGGGGCCGGTAAGGGTGGAGGCCTTCTCCGGACCGGGCTTGGATACGGCAACGGATGAAGCTGACCAAGTAGCGATGCTTTGGCAGTCCACCGCCCAGGTCGCTCTATCGCATCGAGACGACTCGGCCACCCGGGATACATTGGCTAAAGCCCTGGTCTCTGACACCGTTGTGCACGTCGCCGCCCACGGTTCTCACGTACGCCAGAATCCTTTGTTCTCCTCGCTGGAACTGGTCGACGGGCCCTTGTTCGCCTATGAGGTCGCCGACAAGCGAGTGGCGCCGCACGTCGTGCTGTCGGCTTGCGAGCTTGGGCAAGCGACCACCCGACCGGGCGATGAAGCGCTCGGCCTGACCCGGGTCTTGCTCCAGCTCGGCGCGCAGTGCGTGGTGGCGGGCGTGGCACAGGTGGCGGATGATCTGGCGGGCAGAGTGATGGCCGACTACCACCGGAGGCTAGTCACCGGGGTCGACTCGGCGTCCGCGTTGGCGTCCGCGACGGCGTCAGGCCCGTACGTACCGTTCGTCTGCTTCGGTTCGTCGTGGCACGCCTACCGGGGCGGTGCCAGCTTGGCCTCCCTCGGGTGACGGTGAGCGGCCCGGGAGCAGGCCGACCTTGCGGTAGACGTCCGCCAGCGTTCGGCTGGCAACATCTCGGGCATGCTCGGCGCCGCTGGCCAAGATCGACTCCAGCTCGGTGCGTTCGTCGAGCAACTGCAGCGTTCGCTCCCGGAACGGCGTGACGAAGGCGACCACCTGGTCGGCGACGGCCGCTTTGAGCTCTCCGTAGCCGCGACCGCGGAACTGCTCAACGACCGCAGGAATGTCGTCGCCCGTGAGCGCCGACAAGATCGTCAGCAGATTGGACACGCCCGGCTTGTTGATCTCATCGAAGATGATCTCCCGGCCCGAGTCCGTCACCGCGGACTTGATCTTGCGAGCCGTGATCTTGGGGTCGTCCAGCAGCTTGATCACGCCGGCTGTCGACAGCGCCGACTTGCTCATCTTGGCGGTGGGCTCGGCCAGATCTTGAATCTTGCCAACCGAGGTGAGAATGTACGGCTCAGGCACGATGAACGTGTCGCCGTAGCGCGAGTTGAAGCGGACGGCAAGATCGCGGGTCAGCTCCAGGTGTTGCCGCTGATCTTCGCCGACGGGGACGTGTTGCGCCTGGTAGATCAAGATGTCGGCCGCCATCAACACCGGATAGGTGAACAGCCCGAGACTGGCCGACTCGGCGCCGAAGCGCGTGACCTTGTCCTTGAACTGGGTCATCCGATTGGCCTGGCCGAAGCCGGTGATACAACCGAGGATCCAAGCCAATTGGGCATGTTCGGGCACGTGCGACTGCACGAAGAGCGTGGATTTGGCGGGATCGACACCGGCGGCCAGGAACTGCGCCGCCCCGACCAGCGTCTGCTGCGTGAGCGTCGCCGGGTCCTGTTCGATCGTCAGGGCGTGCAGGTCGGCGATGCCGAAGAACGCCTCGTGATCATCTTGCAGCCGCACCCATTGCCGCAGGGCACCCAGGTAGTTGCCGAGATGCAGCGAATCCGTGGTCGGTTGGGCGAGCGACAGCGCCCGGAGCGTGGTGGGCATGCGGGCCATTGTTCCAGAACCACCCTGGATGATCGGCCAGCTTTCTGGTGGTCAGCCGGTTGCTGCGGATGGCGTCACTTCAGATTCGATCCGCCGAACCACAAAGGAGGACGCACGCCGCCGGTCGAGTTCGGTCACCCGCAGCTCGATGGTCACTGGATCAGCGTCGTCGTCATCAGCCAGCTGAGCGTGCCCCCGCACTACGTCACCGATGGCTGGCAGCTGCCCGAGCTGAGCCATGAAGTAGCCCGCGACGGTGTCGTAGTGACCATCGGGGAGGACGAAGCCCGTCTCGTCGGCGAAGTCGTCCAGGGTCGTCAGGCCGTCGACCACCAGCGCGCCGCGCAGGGTGACTCGATCCTCGACCACGACGTCGTACTCGTCGGTGATATCGCCGATCAACTCCTCGACCAGGTCCTCCATGGTGACGATGCCCGCGGTGCCGCCGTACTCGTCGAGCACGATCGCCAGATGCGAGGATGCGCGGCGCATTTCTGTCAGCGCGCGCAGCACCCGGGCGGTTTCGGGCAGCGACAGCACCGGCCGGGCCACCTCCGCCACGGGAATGGACCGCGTGCTGATCTCGGGGTCAAGGAGATCGCGGACGTGCACGAACCCCAAGATGTCGTCGGCCGACTCCCCCGTCACCGGATAGCGGGAGTGCGGCGCTTTGATGACCTCACGGACCGCCTTGTGGGCCGGCATGCTTGCGGGCAGGAAATCGACCTCGGTACGCGGCACCATGACCTCACGGAGGCCCCGCTCGCCTGCGGAAAAGACGTCCTCAACGATCTGTCGCTCTTCCGCACCTAGCGTGGTGGAGCCGCTGACCAGGGTCCGGATCTCCTCATCGGTCACCTCCTCGCGGGCTGCCCCCGGATCGCCTCCGACCAGCCGGACCACGACGTCGGTGGACTTGCCCAGTAGCCAGATCACCGGCCGTGCGACCCGGGCTATGAAGTTCACCAAGGGTGCCAAGGCCAGCGAAAATCCCTCCGCACGCTGTAGGGCGAGCCGCTTCGCCGTCAACTCGCCGACCACAATCGAGATGTATGAGATGACGACTGTGACCAGGACCAGGGCGGTGGTGTGGGCAAAGCCCTCGGGCAGCCCGGCTCGCTCCAGTGCCCGCCCAAGGCTGCCTGCCAGCCGATCAGCGCCGAAGGCGGCGGCAAGAAAGCCGGACAGCGTCACGCCAACCTGGACGGCCGACAGGAACACATTGGGGTCCGCCGTGAGCCGAGCCACCAGTTGGCCCCGCTTGCCGCGGTGCGCCAGCTGCTTCACCTGGCTTTCACGCAGGGAGACCAGGGCCAGCTCGGCGGCCACAAACACTGCTCCGACGCCCACCAGCACCAAGATCAACGCAATGTTGAACGCGACCGAATTCACTGAGGCAGGTCGTCCTCGGGTTCAGATAAGGGGGGCTTGGCGCTCACCCGAGCAAGCGTAGTGGACTTCCCTCGGGCCCTCGAATCCGAAACAAGATGCAGCCTCTTCATCGCCTCGCTTCGCGGTGTTGTGGGTCGACGTGAATCTTCGGACCGGGGCCAGCGCCTGCCGGCCGCTGGCCGGCCAGCACTGCACCGACCTGTTCCAGGCCCACAGTGGCTGCCACCAGCGGCCGGGGATCGACGGCGCCACTGGCATAGGCGGCGATTGCGGGGTCCAGCCCCGGCGAAGCAGAAAGGATCCCGACCGCCGTGACGTCCTTGAGGGCGACAGTACGGGTGTCGATCGTGGTGGGGCTGCCGGCCAGCCCGATGTAGACCACGCGGCCGGCGGGCTCGACGAGGTCGAGGGCGAGTGCCGGCAGGTCCACGGCGTTGGAGGCCTCGACGACGGCGTCGAAAGGCAAGGCGGGCAAGGTGGACCGTGTCCAAGCATGGGAGAAGCCCAAACTGCGGACGAAGTCCAGGGACTCCTCCGACTTGCCCAGTAGGTGAACCTCGGCACCGGCCGCGCGCAGGAAGAGCGCCACCAAAGAGCCGATGGTCCCGGGGCCGAGAACCAGGACGCGGTCGCCGTCTCCCGCATTGGCCGATCGGGCTGCCCGCAGGGCGTTGCCGCCGGGCTCGACGAGGGCGCCCACCGTGGCATCGACCGCCTCGGGCAGGGCGCGCAGCGAGGCGACCGGCACCGCCAGATGCTCAGCCAGCGCACCGGAACGGCCGCCGCGGATTCCGACCTCCTGCCGGTTCTCGCAGACGTGCTGGTGGCCCCTGCGGCATCGGCGGCACACCCCGTCGCCGAGCATCGTGTCGCCCGTAACGCGTCGCCCGAGCCACCCGGGGTCGACGTCCGCTCCGATCGCGGAGACTCGACCCGCCCACTCGTGACCCAGGCGGATCGGGTAGGAGGCGAGGCCCTGGTGAAGGTACGCCATCTCACCGGTGTAGAACTCGACATCGGTCCCGCAGACACCGACCCGCTCGACGTCGATCACCGCCTCGCCGGGTGCCGGGACCGGAACAGGCACCTCCTGCACCGAGCACTCCCCCGGGGCGGTCAGGACCAGGGCCCGCATGGTGGCGGCGCCCACCGCGGCCCGAGGACGTGCCCGCCGATGCGCAAGGGGTACATGGTGGAAGCTCCAGGAGGTCGAGAGCCCATAACCTAGATCATCGTCTCGATGGTTGGAAATGCGTCGGTCCGGCTGCGCCGAATGCACCGGTACGACCGCGAGGACCGCAACGCCTACATCCACCGGGCGGGGATCCAACCTCGACGTAGACGCCCACTCCGTCCTTGTGCTGCTCGCCCAGGCCGTGAGAGCTGCGGCTGGATTGTGAGAAAATCCCCCGGTGACTCTGCACGTGAGCGTGATCGGAACCAACTACCTCGGTGCCGCCCATGCCGCCGGCATGGCCGAGTTCGGTCACACGGTGATCGGCGTGGACATCGACGCTGATCGGGTCAAGACGCTGAACAGCGGTCAATCACACATCTTCGAGATGGGTCTGGAGCCGCTGCTGGAGAGGCACACGGCGAGCAGCCGGCTGAGGTTCACCACGGACTACTCCGAGGTCGCGGACTGGGCCGACGTGCATTTCCTCGCGCTTGGTACGCCTTCCGGCCCCAGTGGCGCCGCTGACCTCAGCCAGTTGGATACGGCGGTGGACACCTTGGCTCCGCTGCTCACCAAGCCGACCCTGGTCGTCGGCAAATCCACGGTTCCGGTCGGTACGGCGATGCAGCTCGAGCGTCGGTTGCGGGCCGCTTCGCCTGCCGGCGAGGGAGTCGAGGTCGCATGGAATCCGGAGTTCCTCCGTGAAGCCCATGCGGTGGAGGACACCTTGGCACCGGATCGGCTGGTGTTTGGCACGCATTCCGGGCAGGCGCTGGAGCTGCTCGAGGAGATCTACGCCATCCCGTTGACCGAGGCCACTCCGGTGGTTCGCTGCGACATCCCCACCGCGGAGCTGATCAAGGTCGCCGCCAACGCATTCCTGGCGACCAAGATCAGCTTCATTAACGCGATGGCGCGGATGTGCCAGGCCGCCGGCGGCGACGTCACCCTGCTCGCGGATGCCATCGGCTACGACAAGCGGATCGGACGGGAGTTCCTCAACGCCGGACTCGGCTTCGGCGGCGGCTGCTTGCCCAAGGACATTGCGGCGCTTGCCGTGCGAGCCGAGGAGTTGGGCGTCGATGTGCTGACTGACTTCATCAGGTCGGTGGAGGCCATCAACCAAGGCCAGCGTATGGAGCTGGTGGAGCTGGCGATCGACCAAGCTGGCGGCGATGTGCACGGCAAGCGGATTGCGGTGCTGGGCGCCGCCTTCAAGCCGGGAACGGACGACACGCGCAACTCGCCCGCCCTCACCGTGGCGGACTACCTGCATGCTCGCGGCGCCGACGTGCGCGTCTATGACCCGCAAGCCCGCTTACCGCAACGCGACGGATTTACCCAGGTCACCACTGTGGAGCAGGCTGTGCGGGGCGCGGAGATCGTACTGCACCTGACCGAATGGCCCGAGTTCCGCCAGCTGGATCCGGAACGGCTCGGCGACCTGGTCGCGTCCAGGATCATCATCGACGGGCGGCTCAAGCTCCACGCCCCAACGTGGCTGAACGCTGGCTGGAAGGTGGTTCAGATCGGTCGCGCTGGGACGCTTTAATGCCTTGGCTCCGCGCGATCACCCGGGTCGAGTGACTGCCCCCGCTAATCCTGTTCCACCGGAAGTCCGGCCCGGGGAAGGATGCTTTCACCAGTTTCGGCGTCAGGTTGTGGGGTAGGAGTCGTTCAGGCGACCCGTCGGCTGCGATGAAGGGAGAGCGATGAGCGTGTCAGATCCGGACGGCGTCGAGCAGGACGGCGCCGACAACCAGGACCAGGATGCAGAACCCACGACCATGGCCCCTTCCGGCGGAGGACCGACAGACCCTGAGGTCATCGCCGAGGCTCGGCAGGACGAGGGCTCCGGCCCCACCGACCTGACCTGACCGCGGGACCGCGGGCAGGTTCAGCCCAATTTGGCGGCGAGATTCTCGTCCAACGAGCCGAGGAAGTCCTCGGTGGTCTGCCATTCCTGGTCAGGCCCCACGAGCAGCGCCAGGTCCTTGGTCATCTTCCCGCCTTCGACAGTAGAGATGATCACGCTCTCCAACGTGTCGGCGAAGTTGATCACCTCAGGAGTGCTGTCCAGCTTGCCTCGGTGCTTCAGTCCGCCGGTCCAGGCGTAGATCGAGGCGATCGGGTTCGTCGAGGTCGGCTTGCCCTGCTGGTGCTGGCGGTAGTGCCGGGTTACTGTGCCGTGCGCGGCTTCCGCCTCGACCGTCTTGCCGTCCGGCGTCATCAGCACGCTGGTCATCAGACCGAGTGAGCCGAACCCCTGGGCCACGGTGTCGGACTGCACGTCGCCGTCGTAGTTCTTACATGCCCAGACGTAGCCGCCCTCCCACTTCATCGCCGCGGCGACCATGTCGTCGATCAACCGGTGCTCGTACGTCAGGCCGGCGGCGTCGAAGTCTGACTTGAACTCGTTCTCGAAGACCTCGGCAAAAATGTCCTTGAACGATCCGTCGTAAGCCTTCAGGATCGTGTTCTTGGTCGACAGGTAGACCGGATAGTGGCGCTGCAGCCCGTAAGAGAACGAGGCTCGTGCGAAGTCGGCGATGGAAGCATTGAAGTTGTACATCCCCATCGCGACGCCGCCGTCCGACGGGTATTTCGCGACGACGTGCTCGATCGGATCGGATCCGTCCTCAGGGGTGAAGGTGATCGTCAGCGTGCCGGCGCCGGGCACCTTGAAGTTCGTCGCCCGGTACTGGTCCCCGTGAGCGTGACGGCCGATCACGATCGGCTTGGTCCAACCCGGCACCAGCCGCGGAATGTTGGAGATGATGATCGGCTCCCGGAAGACGACGCCGCCCAGAATGTTGCGGATCGTGCCGTTCGGACTGACCCACATCTTCTTCAGGTCGAACTCCTTGACCCGCGCCTCGTCGGGCGTGATGGTCGCGCACTTGACGCCAACGCCATGCCGCTTGATCGCGTTGGCCGCATCGATCGTGACGTGGTCTTCGGTGGCGTCGCGATGCTCGATGCCAAGGTCGTAGTACTCCAGGTTCACGTCGAGGTACGGGTGAATCAGGCGGTCCTTGATGAACTGCCAGATGATCCGGGTCATCTCGTCACCGTCGAGTTCCACGACCGTACCTTCGACCTTGATTTTCGCCATGGGCGCGAACCTCCGACGTGATCGGCATGAGCGGCGGGATGCCTGCTTCAAGTTATCGAACCGCCGCCGGATCAACCCGCGCGGGTCATCTCCGCCGCACTCTGTCAGGAGTCATTCAACCCCGCCTGGTCAGGGCGATGTCCGACTGCTGTCCTTTGGCTCGACCAGGACCAGCCAGTTGCCTGAGTTGTCGCGCATGACAGCTTCGACGCCGTACGGGCGGTCAGCCGGCTCCTGCAAGAAGGTCACGCCCTTACCACTGAGCTCGGTGAAGGTCTGGTGGCAGTCATCGACCTGCAGACCAACGCCCCCCAGCTGGCCCTTGTCCAGTTGACGACGCACGAAGTCTGCAGCATCGGGGTCCAGCGGCGGTCCGGGCGTCATCAACGTGAGCTCGAGTTCCGGTTGGTTGGTGTGGCTGACGGTGACCCACCGATAGCCGTCGTCCATCGTGACGTCGGTGCGAGGCTCGAAACCAAGAACGTCGACGTAGAAGTCTCGTGCTTGATCTTGATCGAGACAGTAGACAGTGACAAGTGAAACATTGGTGATCATGAACAGGACCATACCGACGGATCCGCAGCCGGCGCTTCTCTCAGATTGCGCTGTTCAGACCGGCGGATCAAGGTCGGTGGCCACCCGCAGATCGACGACCCCGCGCATGAAGAGATAGCAGCCGGGAACGTGCGGCGCACCCGTACGGGCCCACCGATCGCGATACGCAGTCGGTGTTTCGCCGACCAATTGCTTGAAGCGGGCCGAGAACGAGCCAAGACTGGCGAAGCCCACCGCGGTGCAGACCTCGCTGACGGTGAGATTGGCGGCTCGGAGGAGATCCTGGGCGCGCTCTACTCGCCGCCGGGTGAGGTAGCGGATCGGGGTCTCGCCATAGGTGGCTGCGAAGCACCGGACCAGGTGGAACTTGGAGATCGCCGCCACGGTCGCAAGCTGCTCCAGCGTCAGCGCCGAACTGTAGTGGCGGTCGATGTAGTCACGCGCCCGCCGCACGTGTGGTAGCAGCGTGGCGGTCATCAGCAGACACCGAGTGGGCGTCTCACCGCAGACTCCTCACTCGCCGACGATGATCATGCCGGGCCGGTCCGTGGGCCGCTGTTCCCGCAGGTACGCCTGCTCACTCGGCCACCAGTCCGTGTGCCAGCGGTGCAGTAGGCGCTCATCGTCTCGATCCTGGATCCGGCGCCGCCGGACCTCCTCCGGTACGTCCAACCACAAGGTCACATCCCAGGGCACCGGTACGCGTTCGTCGGTGGCCGACACACCTTCGACGATCACCGGCACACCTGGAGGCACGTCGGCCCATCCCCGTCGCTGATCGGTGAAGTAGTCCCAGCGCGAATAGTGGGCCGGACGGCCGCTGAGCAGCGGCTCGAGCACCTCGGCCACGAAGCGCGCCCGCTCCCAGCCCACGATGAGTGGTCGGGCGAAGTCGTCGATGTGGACGATGCGCGCTCCTGGCACCAAGGCGGCGATCTCAGCAGCGAAGCTGGTCTTGCCAGCCGCCCCGAGGCCGTCGATGCCGACCCAGCGGGTCCCGGTCCGTTCCGCGAGCCGGTCGCGAACCCATTCGGCTGCATCGGCTCTCCTCATCCGCGGCACCTCACCTCCTCCCGCGATGCTGCCCGCAGGTTGCTAGCGTCAGCCTACGAACCCATCGGGCGGTTCAAAGGCTGTCGAGGAGGAGTAGTGAGCACACCGGTCAAGGTTGCCGTCACCGGGGCAGCTGGCCAGATCTGTTACAGCCTGCTGTTCCGCATCGCGAGCGGTGCGTTGCTCGGCCCTGACCAGCCGGTCGAATTGCGGCTGCTCGAAATCACGCCCGCGCTCAATGCGCTCGAGGGCGTGGTGATGGAGCTGGATGACTGTGCCTTCCCGCTGCTGGCCGGCGTCGAGATCGGCGACGACGCCAACATGATCTTCGACGGCGTCAATCTCGCCTGCCTGGTTGGTGCCCGGCCCCGGACCAAAGGCATGGAGCGCGGCGACCTGCTGGAGGCCAACGGAGCGATCTTCCAACCTCAGGGCAAGGCGCTCAGCGACCACGCCGCCGACGATGTTCTCGTGCTGGTGACCGGGAATCCGGCGAACACCAACGCGTTGATCGCGATGCGCAATGCCCACGACATCCCCGCCGAGCGCTTCAACGCTCTTACCAGGCTCGATCACAACCGGGCCAAAGCACAACTCGCGGCGAAGACCGGAGCGGCCGTCAACGACATCACCCAGATGACCATCTGGGGCAACCACTCCGCCACCCAGTACCCGGACCTCTTCCATGCGCTGGTGAATGGCCAGAACGCCGCCACTTTGGTCAATGACCAGTCATGGATGGAATCAACCTTCCTACCCACCGTTCAACAGCGCGGTGCCGCGATCATCGAAGCGCGCGGGGCCAGTTCCGCCGCGAGTGCGGCCAACGCCACGATCGATCACATGCGCGACTGGGTCCTGGGCACCCCCGAGGGCGACTGGGTCTCGATGGCAGTGCCCTCCGACGGCTCGTACGGAGTGCCGGAGGGCTTGATCTCCTCCTTTCCGTGCACGACCTCAGGTCGCAGCTACCAGATCGTGCAGGGTTTGGACATCGACGACTTCTCTCGAACCAAAATTGACGCCAGCGTCGCGGAACTGGCCGACGAACGCGACGCCGTCAAAGGACTTGGCTTGATCAGTGACCGAACATGAAAGCGTGCGCCAGACTTGACGTATGACTTCGGCCGATCAACCGCCCAATCCGTTCAGCCGCGAGAATCCCTCGCCTGACCCATCAACCGGCGAGTCGCAAGCGCCACAAGGCGGTTATCAGCCGGTGCCACCAAACAACAGCACGCCTTCAGGCCCAGGGTTCGACCAGCCGCCCGGATCCCCGTACGGATCGAGGCCCGACGAATCCGCGTACGGCGCGGCTCCCTATCCGACCATGCCTCCCTACGGGGAAGAGCAGCCCTATCCGAGCGCTCCGGTTTACGGCGACAGTCCGTACCAGGCGAGTCCCTACCAGGCCAGCTTCGGGGGCAGCAGTCCGTACGGGATGTCGAGCTACAGCGCCCCTGCGGTGCAGCATCCGCAGGCCACGCTGGCGCTGATCCTCGGCATCCTCGGCTTGGCTGTGTGCCCGTTCGTCGGCATCGCCGCACTCGTCATCGGGAACAAGGCACGTAAGCAGATCGATGCGGCGCCCGGCCAATTCACCGGTCGTGGGATGGCGACCGCTGGTTTTGTGCTGGGCGTCGTCTCAGTGGCGCTCATCGTGCTCTTTGTGCTGCTGGTCATCCTCGGGTTCGCCGGCGCGCTCGGCGCCTGAGGAAAAGAAGACTGCCGTCACCGGCGGTGGATGCGGGACAATGGCCCTATGAGCAATCCATCCGACCCGGACCGCGGGCAGAATCCCAGCGGCCCTGAGCAAAACCCGCGGGGATATGGCCAGAACCCGCCCGGCTACGACCAGAACCCGCCCGGCTACGACCAGAACCCGCCCGGCAACGACCAGGGCCAAGCGGGCTACGACCAAAACCCCAGCGGCTATGGCCGAGACTCGGGCGGCTACGCCCCGGCGCCATACGGGGAGGGCTACTCAGCATCCGCAGGCGATCATCCGCAGGGGACGACGATCCTGGTCCTGGGAATTGTGGGCATTTTCTTCACCATCTGCGCCCCGATCGCGTGGTACCTCGGCAGCAGAGCGTTGAAGGAGATCAAGGCGTCGGGAGCGACGTACAACAATCAACAGCAGATCGTCATCGGCCGGACGCTGGGCATCATCTTCACCATTCTGGCCATCATCGGTCTGGTGATCGGGATCTTCTTTGTGATCATCGCCTTCGTCGCCGCATCGCAAGGCGCACGCTAACCTGGCTGCGCCCGTCCGCCGGTCAACGACCTGACGGAACCACAATCGCCAGGGCGATGATCGCCACGCTGGCAACCCCTAAGACCGCAATATCGAAAGCCTTGCTCCGCACCTGCAACAGCCCGGCCTCTCCACGCGGCAACACGGCCCTGGTCACCGCTCCGACCCCGAGGAACGCCCCGATGATCAGGCAACCTAATCGCCACCGGTCCTCCCCGATCACGGCAACACCCAACCCGGCCGCAACACCGATCACGACAATCATCAGTGGCCACTGCCGCATCGAGGGGCCTGCTGGCCTTCTCACTGCAGACCGGTGCTGATCGTCGATCACCGCCGGTATGAGTTGTCGACGGCGAGCTGCTCGGCTCGGTCCACGACGTTGCTGAGCAGCATGGCGCGAGTCATCGGGCCCACGCCACCCGGCATCGGCGCTACCCAGCTCGCGACGTCGGACACGCTGCCGTCAAGATCACCGATCAGACCGTCGACGGTCCGGGTGATGCCGACGTCGACACACACCGCGCCGGGCTTGATCATGTCTGCGGTGATCAAGCCCGGGCGGCCCGCCGCAGCGATCACGATGTCCGCCGTGCGGGTGTGTGCCGCCAGGTCGACTGTGCCGGTGTGGCACAGCGTCACGGTCGCGTTCTCGCTCTTGCGGGTCAGCAGCAGCCCGAGCGGCCGGCCGACGGTGGTTCCACGGCCGACCACGCACACATCGGCGCCACCGACCTGGACACCGTTGCGGCGAAGCAGCTCGACGATGCCTCGCGGCGTGCAGGGCAACGGCCCCGGAGCGCCGAGAACGAGGCGTCCCAGGTTGACCGGGTGCAGACCGTCGGCATCCTTGGCGGGATCCACCAGGCTGAGTGCCCAGGCATCGTCGAGGCTTCCGGGCAGCGGCAGCTGAATCAGGTAGCCGGTGCACGCAGGGTCCGCATTCAGCCCGCCGATCGTGGCCTCGAGCTCGGCCGCGCTGGTCGATGCGAGCAATTCAACCTGAATGGAGGCGATACCGACGTCCGCACAGTCGCGGTGCTTGCCCGCCACGTACGACCGGCTGCCGGGATCGTCACCGACAAGCACTGTTCCCAGTCCGGGAGTGATTCCGCGCTCAGCCAACGCCGCTACCCGATCGCGAAGCTCCGCCTTGATCGTCGCCGCCAGAGCCTTGCCGTCCAGTACCTGTGCCGTCATGTCTATCGCTCTCTCATCTCCTCGGCGGATCAGTGGAGGAAGTGCCGGGCGCCGGTGAAGTACATGGCGGTGCCCGTCTTGGTCGCTGCGGCGATCACCTCTTCGTCGCGCATCGATCCGCCCGGTTGTACCAGAGCCCGCACACCGGCGTCGAACAGGATCGTCGGCCCGTCGTCGAACGGAAAGAACGCATCCGAGGCCGCCACCGCTCCCGCGGCCCGCTCCCCCGCGCGCTGCACCGCCAACCGGCAGGAATCCACCCGGTTGACCTGACCCATCCCGATTCCCACCGCGGCTCCGCCGGAGGCCAGCAAGATCGCATTGGACTTCACGCCCCGAACTGCGCGCCAGGCGAACTCCAGATCGGCGAGCACCTCCGGGCCGGCTGGTTGCCCTGCCACCAATCGCCAGTTGGCCGGCTGATCATGATCGCGATCGACGGTGTCGGAACTTTGCATCAGCAGCCCGCCGTCAATCCGCCGCGTCTCGGGACCACCGGAGATGTAGGGCTCGACCACCAGGATGCGCAGGTTCTTCTTCGCCGCGAGCACTTCCATCGCTGCGTTGTCGTAGGCCGGGGCAGCGACGACCTCGGTGAACACATCGGCCACCTGCCGTGCCATCTCCACGCTGACCGGCCGGTTCGTGGCGATCACCCCCCCGTACGCCGACACCGGATCGCACGCGTGTGCGCGCCGATGTGCCTCGGCAATATCAGCGCCGATGGCGATTCCGCATGGGTTGGCGTGCTTGACGATGGCTACCGCTGGAGCGGTGAAGTCATACGCTGAGCGCCGGGCCGCGTCCGTATCGACATAGTTGTTGTAGGACATCTCCTTGCCGTGCAGTTGCTCCGCGGTGGCCAGACCGGCTGGAAGATACCCGTTTCGATACAGCGCCGCCTGCTGGTGGGGATTCTCGCCGTAACGAAGCACCGCCGCTCTGTCCCAAGTCCCGCCGATCCAGCGGGGAAATCCGGTCCCGTCGCTGGTGTCGGCGACCGCGTTGCCCATCCAGCTCGCCACGGTGACGTCGTAGGTTGCGGTGTGGATATACGCCGCCGCCGCGAGTGCCTGCCGCTCGGCCAACGTAAAGCCGCCGGCTTCCAGTGCGGCGCGCAGCTGCGGATACTGCGCCGGCGAGGTCACGACGGCCACACAGGCATGGTTCTTGGCGGCACCGCGGACCATCGCTGGTCCCCCGATGTCGATCTGCTCGATGCACTCCTGCTGCGTCGCACCCGACATGACGGTTGCGGTAAACGGGTAGAGGTTGCTGACCAGCAGCTCGAACGGCGCGACGCCAAGATCAGCGAGCTGGTCGCGGTGCGCGGGCAACCGTACGTCCGCCAGCAACCCCGCGTGCACCTTCGGGTGCAGGGTCTTGACCCGCCCGTCCAAACATTCTGGGAAACCAGTGACATCCTCAATCGAAGTGACCGGTAGCCCGGCTTCGGCGATCGTTTGTCCGGTGGAACCGGTGGACACCAGCTCCACTCCTGCGTCGACCAGCGCCTGGCTGATCGAAGCGAGTTCGGTCTTGTCGGACACGGACACCAAGGCTCGCCGGATCGGGCGGCGGTCAGCAGAGATTGTCTCGCTCATGTCTTCGTCACTCCATCGCAGTCGTCGGCCGTTCAGACGCCAGCGCCGGCTGGCCAGCCGGTGCACCGTCTGAACGAGGAGGTTGCGCTCAGCAACCTTGATGCGCTCGTGCAGGTCCTCGACGGAGTCGTCGTCCTCCACCCGCACGGCTACCTGGTCGACGATGATGCCCGTGTCCACGCCATCGTCGACCAGAAAAATCGTCGCTCCGGAGATCTTGACCCCGTACGCCAGGGCGTCTCGAGCGCCGTGCATGCCAGCAAACGAGGGCAGCAGCGCCGGATGGGAGTTGATCAGCCGTCCCCCGTAGGCCGCAAGAAACTGCGGACCCACCAACTTCATGAAGCCGGCCATCACCACGAGGGAGGGATTGAACGCTGCGACCAGGTCAGTCAGCTGCCGATCCCATTCGACTCGATCCGCTCCGGCGGGGAGCGGATGCACGAACGTCGGGATGCCCGCTCTCTCCGCCCGCTGCAGGCCCGGGATCTGGTCCCGGTCAGCGCCGACGCCGACGACCTGAGCGCCGAAGTCGGGTGCGGCGCACGCATCGATCAGCGCCTGCAGCAAAGTGCCCGAACCGGAAATCAACACGACCAACCGAAGCGGGTCGGGTGGAAGCGGCACGCCGGAAGCCTAGCGGGCGGACCTGCAGCGGGGCTCCGTGCACGACACTCATCACGCCTCCCCCGAAGTCAGCGGCGCCGAGGTCGCAGCAATCCCAGCAGGAATCCGACGATCATCCCGGCCAGGCCCATTGTGGTCGGCGCCATGATCAACAACGGCACCAGCCGTGGTCCCAGCGCCGTCAGGCGAACCGCTCCGAGATCGCCCCCACTGGCCCAGGCCAGGCAGACGAACACCAGACCGGCGAGCACTCCGGACAAACCCCCCACCAGCGCACTCTCATCGAAGCGCGGCGCCGGACCACGACCGATCACGGCCCAAGCCGCCACGGCGCCGGCGATGACACCGCCGGCCAACCACCACAGCTGAGCAGAGCTGCCGGCCCCGCTCGCCGGCAACGCTCCCAGCAGCGGCAGACCGGGTAGGATGCCGAGCTCCGTGCCAGCTGGAGCGACCACCGAGCTCGAGCCGATCGAAAAACCTGCTCCGAGCGCGTACGAACCGGCCCAGATCACGGCGTTGGGTGCGAGGGCCAGCTGCAGGACTAGGAGGGCCACTCCTCCGGCGACCCCAGTGTTCAGCGCGTTCGTGAACTCGACCACCCGAGACATGTGGTGAATCAGCCCGGAGGCCAGCACCGCTGATCCGGCGATCAGCATCACCAGCTGAGCGCCGATGACACCGCGGGAAAGAGCCGACGCCCATGGCGGCCAGCGGCCGGTCAGGTCCTCGTCGCGGGCTCTGCTGACTCCCAGAGCGGCCGACAGGCAGATCAACAGCAGCACCACGCCGAGCCGCGAGAGGGAGGACCACCCCTCGCCATGCGCCAGCGCCACAACGACCACCGGTGCCAGATAGCCCGCCGCGGTCGCTCCGCTGATGGCGGCAAGGCGAGCCGTCGATCGCCGCTTGGCTCGGCGGGCCGCGAAGGCCGCCGATTTGCAGACCAGGAGAGCGAAGACGGCTGTCGCTCCCCAGGGCACAATGGTCACGCCGGCCGACCCCAGCCGCGTCCCCACACCATTGGCGAGTAGCCACGCTCTGGTCCCGACATCCAGCGACTGAGCCAGGGTTCCAGGCTCGGCCGCGAGCCAGCCCAAGACCACCGTCCCAGCGATCAGCACCCATCCCGTGAGCGAACTGAGGACTCCGCCAGCCAACCCCAACGGGAACCAGCCCAACAACGACTGGTCAGGGTCCCGCTGATCTGCCCCGCGCCGCCTGCTTTGCCGCACGGTGGCTTGCAACGAGATCGCAGGATCGGCGCGCCGGGGAGAGAGAAGCGAAGCCATATTCCTCCCATGCTGACCCAGCGTTTGGCTCAGGATCGGCCGGACACGCCAGCAGCGGGTATGGTTTTCGGTGATCTTCGTCCCAGGCCGGTGCCGGCGTGGGACTGTTCGCAATGAGGAGTCGCTCACGTATGGTCGATCCGGACCCCGGAGCTTACCGCCCCCGGCGCGCCTTTCTCGAGCCTGAACCGAGCGAAGACGAGCCGGTTGCATCCGATGCTCACAGCTCATCCGACGTCTCCGCCGAGCGTGCGGTCAACGGCAGCCGGGCCCGCCGCGCCGGCTCGCGGGTGTTGCCCGAACCAGCGGAGTCATCAGACTCCGGGACTTCCCTTGAACCCTCGCAATCCAGCAAACCGGTGGAGTCATCGAATTCGTGGACTTCCTCGGACCCCCCGCCAGCCAGTAAACCCGTGGAGGCGGAGCCGCCCGAAGCGGCCACTCCAGACTCGTTGATCCAGCCCCGAGCAACCACCATCGAGGACACCGGCGCTGGCTGGGCCGCCTCCCGCCGCAGTATCTTCGCCGACCTGGACAACGACGAAGCAGCCCCGCCGCTTTATCGCGACGACAGCCGGTCACCGCGGATCTCCGACGAGGCCACGACCGGCACTGCTTCCCTTCGAGAGCCGGATTCTGACGATGCGGACGTTGACACCGGTCGGCAGACGTGGGTCCGGCCGGCGTTGGCGAGCGCCCCCCGCCGCTTCCGATCACCCGATCCGGAAGCGACCACCATCCTGGCGCGAACCTCTTCCGGGTCCCGGAAAACCCGTGATTGGCAGGACTCGATCGATGATTTCTCTGACATTGACGACGGTGGGTCCCGTCTCGGGAAGAGAACCAAGCTGGCGCTGCTGATCGCTGGGGTCGCTGCCGTGGTCGCGGTCGGCCTGGCCATCGGCTACGCCGTGTTCGATATCGGCCACAGTCGGACCACCTCGCCGACTCCCCCGTCGACTGCGCCCACGACGGCGCAGTCGGGCGTGCCGTCCGGTGAGCTGCTGAATGACGACTCCCTGATCAACGCCAAGGACGCGAAGCAGGTCGCCTCCCGTCGCACCTGGAAGGTCGCACAGACTCAGCGCGGCGCGTCGGCAGATTCGGCCAAGCCCGCGTGTCTGGGGGGCGACCCGGACCAAGACCAACCGGTGTCGGCGCTGACTATGCTGCGACTGCTCAGCGCGAACGGCAAGGAGCCGCCCGGCGTCCTGCACGAAGCCTCCGCCTTCAACTCCGCGGATGAGGCGGGGCAGGCGTACGCCGTCGCCGCAAGGTCCCTCGGCGGTTGCGCCGATGCCGGCGGATACGTCCGATCCGGTTCGAGTGTCAACGGCCTCGGCGACCAGGCGGTCGGTCTGGTGGTGGTCATCGAACAAGAGGGCAAGGCCATATATCACAGCGTCGTCCTGAACCGAACGGGCAGGGTGACGAACGTCGTCGATGTCGCTCAGACCGGCGAACCCGTTGACATCGCCAAGGTGGCCAAGGCGCTGGCTGCCGCCACGACCACTCAATGCCGCAACGCCGGCGGCGCCTGCCCGGAGGATCTGACCGTCAAGCCTGGTCCGCCGCCCATCGGGGGGGACCAACCAGGCTTCCTGGCTGCCGGCGACCTGCCGCCGGTGGGCGATACGGCTTCCCGGTGGGTGGGTGATGTCCCCGACGTGCCACGCGCGGACTTCGCCGGGGCGCAGTGTGAGAACGTGGACTGGGCCAAGACCCCGGCCACCTCTCGAACCGCCCGTACCTACCTCCTCGAGGACGGCGCAGATCCCGGGTTCGGCCTGGACGAGATCATTCTGACCATGAAGAACGACAAGGCCGCCAGGAAGTTCGTTTCAGATCTTCGAACGACCGTCGACAGGTGCCCGAAGCGCAAGCTCACCGCGAGCGTGCCGTCGCCGAAATCCGTCTCGGGCCCGGGTGCCAAGGGAACGAAGATCGACGGCTGGGCCGTCACAGTGACGCAGAAGCTGACTAACGGCTCTCTGAAGTATCGCGTCGGCGCAGTGGCCGCCGGTCCGAAGGTGGTCTATACCTTCCTCAGTCCGAAGGGCAAATTCGACCTGAGCGACGACGAATGGCGCACTGTCGCCGTTCGCGCCGGGCAGCGCGCTTCTCAGGTCAACTAGCGCGGCGACGATCTACCCAGCGCTAGCGGCGAGCTCTGTCATCACGTCTCGCACGAGCTGCGCGGTTTCGCTGGGCGTCTTGCCGACCTTCACTCCGGCAGCCTCCAATGCCTCTTTCTTGGCTGCGGCCGTGCCGGACGAGCCGGAGACGATGGCACCGGCATGTCCCATGGTCTTGCCCTCCGGGGCAGTGAACCCGGCGACGTAGCCAACCACGGGCTTGTTAACGCTGCCCGAGATGAATTCAGCTGCTCGTTCCTCCGCGTCGCCGCCAATTTCACCAATCATCACAATGGCGTCGGTGTCCGGGTCGAGTGAGAACGCCTGCAGCGCATCGATGTGGGTGGTGCCGATGATTGGGTCACCTCCGATGCCCACCGCCGAGGAGAAGCCGATGTCGCGGAGTTCGTACATCATCTGGTAGGTCAGCGTGCCCGACTTCGAGACGAGGCCGATCCGGCCAGCCTTGGTGATGTCCGCGGGAATGATGCCGGCATTGGACTGGCCGGGTGAGATGAGCCCAGGGCAATTGGGCCCGATCAACCGCGTCGAAGAGCCTTGCGACAGGGCGAAGAACTCGGCGGTGTCCTTGACCGGTACTCCCTCGGTAATCACCACCGCCAGCGGTATCTCGGCTCCGATGGCCTCGAGTACCGCAGCTTTGGTGAACTTGGCCGGAACGAAGATCACAGTCACATCGGCGCCGGTGGCCTGGACAGCCTCGGCGACGGAATTGAAGACGGGCACCCCGGCTGCATCGAATTCGACGATCTGACCGCCCTTGCCAGGAGTCACGCCGCCGACGATGCTCGTCCCGGACTTCAGCATCCGCTGGGTGTGCTTGCGGCCTTCGGAGCCGGTCATGCCCTGGACGATGACCCGGGACTCGGAGTTCAGGAATATTGCCATCTCTTGACGCCCCTCAGCTAGCGGCCAGCTGGGCAGCCCGACGGGCGGCACCGTCCATCGTGTCGACCTGTTCAAGTCCGGGCAGCCCGGCTTCGGTCAATATCCTTCGTCCCAAGTCGGCGTTGTTGCCGTCAAGCCGTACCACCAGTGGCACGTCAACGTGCTCATCCCGGCTGGCCAGGAGCTCAAAGGCCTGCACAATCCCGTTGGCCACCGCGTCACACGCCGTGATCCCACCGAAGACGTTGACGAACACGCTTTTCACCTGATCGTCGCCGATGATGATCTCCAGGCCATTCGCCATCACCTCGGCACTGGCGCCGCCGCCGATGTCGAGGAAGTTGGCCGGCTTGGGCGAACCCGGGAACTCCTCCCCGGCGTACGCGACGACATCGAGGGTGCTCATCACCAGTCCCGCACCGTTACCGATGATCCCCACCGAGCCGTCGAGCTTGACGTAGTTCAAGTCCTTCGCCTTGGCCGCCGCTTCGAGCGGGTCCTCTGCGGCAATGTCGGCGAGAGACTCGTGCTCCGGGTGCCGGAAGACAGCGTTCTCGTCCAGAGACACCTTGGCGTCCAGCGCGATCATGGCGCCGTCCGCCGTCTTGATCAGCGGGTTGACCTCGACCAGCGTGGCGTCTTCCTCGGTGTAGACCTTGGCGAGCAGCTGGAGAACGTCGGCGATCTTTGCCGCATCGTCGCCTTCGAATCCAGCGGCGGTCACGATCTCGTCGGCCTTGGCCTGATCGATGCCGGTGTTCGGGTCGACCGGGACCCGCGCCAGTGCTTCGGGCCGTTCCACCGCGAGCGTCTCGATGTCCATGCCGCCCTCGCGGGAACACATCGCCAAGTAGCGGCGATTGGCTCGGTCGAGCAGCAGCGAGAAGTAGTACTCCTCGGCGATGTCAGCGCCTTCGGTGATCATCACCGTCTTGACGACATGACCCTTGATGTTCAGGCCAAGAATCTCCTGGGCGCGCGCGGCCGCCTCATCCGGCGTCTTGGCGATCTTGACGCCGCCCGCCTTGCCACGGCCGCCGGTCTTGACCTGCGCTTTGACCACCACGACCGGGGTGCCGAGTTCGGCGGCGGCCGCCTTGGCCTCTTCCGGCCTGGTCGCGGTCATGCCGCGCAGCACAGGCACGCCGTACGTCTCGAAGATGTCACGCGCCTGGTACTCGTACAAATCCACCCTGACCTCCTGCTGAGACGACGGCTCGAGCGAAAACGAGCCTAATGGTCGCCGATCGCGGCGGCGGAGGAGGTCAGGAGGTTGCGGTCCGAGGAGGGCGAACATTGGCCCGGACCCAGTCCACGACCTCGGCCATGCTCGAGCCTGGTGTAAAGACTGCAGCCACGCCCATTTCTGACAGTGGCGCCCGATCCGCCTGGGGAATGATGCCGCCGCCGAAGACGACGATGTCGTCGGCTCGCTCGGCCTTGAGGAGCTCGACGACCCGGGCAAACAACGTCATATGCGCCCCCGAAAGGACCGACAGCCCGATGGCGTCGGCATCCTCGGCGAGCGCCGTGCGCACGATCTGCTCCGGTGTCTGGTGCAACCCGGTGTAAATGACTTCCATGCCGGCATCACGAAGGGCCCGGGCCACAACCTTGGCGCCGCGATCGTGACCATCCAGGCCCGGTTTGGCCACCACGATCCGCAGCGGCGTCGACCCCCGCGCCAGCTCGGCACCAGAACCGACGTCCCCGAGATCGCGCTGCTCCGCGGCCACGAGGACCAGCGTAGTGGCGCAGTAATCTGGCCGCGTGATCAACGGGGCCTTTGGTGGCATTTCGCGGTGGACCCGTGGGATACCTCGGATTGCCTCCGGAGTCGCCGTTGAAGCGGCCTGGATCAGCGCACATCTGATCATGTACCCCTGGGAGTCCTCACTGAGCCGGCTCTAAAGGTGCGCCCCAGGCGGCCCTTTTCCGGCCTGAATCCGCAGCAGCGGGCGATCGTGCATGAAGGACTCGAGATCGCGTCGACGCCGATCCTGCTGGTTCACGGCGTCGCGGACAACCATTCGATCTTCGCCGTGCTGGACCGGGCCCTCCGCCGCCGGGGCTTCCGCAACCTCTCGCGGTTCGACTACGGGCTGCTCACCCGCGACGTTCGCCGTTGCCTTCTACAGCGACCTGGACCATCTCGTGGTGCCCAGCCGGAACGCCCGAATCGACCATCCAGATCTGCGTGCGCGTAACGTCGCGGTACGCGGCGTGGGCCATCTCTCCATGCCCAACAACGGCCGGATTGCCTTCCAGATCGCCTTGGCGCTACGCGAGCTCCGTCCGCATCAGGGGATCGTTGTTGGCGCGGAATCTAGACTTGGCTCCACCGAGTAACAGAAACGACACCGCTCTCACATAGTGGTGCCTTGTTTGAGGTTTGGTTACCTGTCCGTTATGTTCTCCTCAGCGTCTGAAATCTCGGGGGATCGAAGCGGACGTCCACGTTGCCGAATCGGATCCGCCTCAGGGCTGCTTGATCGAGCAACAGGCCAACGGCGGCCCTATCGCTCTGCTCCCCCGCGCGCGTACAGATGGTCGACGGTGAGGAGCTTGTCCGTGGCAGCACAGTCCAGGCGAACTGCGCGCCGGGCGTTTGCTGTCGATCTCGATCCTGAGGAGCGCCGCGGCTGGCTCTCCCACGGGGTTGCGGCTCTCCTGGTTTCCGGCTTGGGATTGGCCGTCGCCGGCTCGGTTGCCCTGACCACCAACGCCCAAACGGCGAATAATGCCGATGGCCCGATCGACTCCACGGTCACCCTCGGTGAGCGCCAGCCGGCGCGGCCACAGTTGACAGACAAGGGCGCCGGTGAGAAGAAGGTCACCGATTCAGCGAGTCTGCGTGCCTTTTCGCCGAAGGCTCCGGAGCTCAACGAAACCTCCCGTACGCCCGAGATTCGCACGGCGATCGTCAACGAACGGGCTGCGCAACGAGCTGAAGATCTGTCCAAGACCGCAGAAGACGTCTCGCGCGCGGCTCGCGACGCCGGCACGGACGCTCGAGCCGAGAACCTGGCGGCGGCCGACCGCGCGGTCCGCAAAGCCGCCGTACAACTCGCTCAGGAACGACTGCGCCGCGCGATTGCTGCCCGCATTGCCGCCGAAAACAAGCGGGCCGAGCCGCAGCGCGGGACGAGCGCTGTTCGAAGCTCTCGTACGGCAACAAGGAGTGTCAGCACCACCAGCATTCCCAGCGGCGGTGGCGCCGCATCACCGGTCCCTGGTGCCGTCATCGGCGCCTACTTCGGCCAGTACGGGATGTGGTCTCGATACCACACCGGCCTGGATTTCCGCGCCGCCTACGGCACACCGATCCGCGCGGTCAAGTCCGGTGTCGTGCTCTACGCCGGCAACTCTGGCGACTGGGCCGGTAATCATGTCGCCGTCAAGCACGGGGACGGTATGACCACCATGTCGTCCCACATGTCCTCGTTCGCGGTCGGTTCAGGCCAGACGGTCCAGGCGGGTCAGATCATCGGATATGTCGGCCAGTCCGGCCGGGCCTTCGGCGCACACTTGCATTTCGAGCTTTACCCAGTGGGCGTCAAGTACGGCGACGTTTACAAGGCCATCAACCCACAGCCCTGGCTCAACGCCGCAGGCATCAATACAAACTAGGGTCACGCGGCTCCGTCGCAGCATATAGAGACCACCTAGACCTGTGGTCTAGCCAAAATTTGGCTCTTCGTTATGTTTCCGTTACGGTTCTTGCGTTTGATCGCTAGACCACTCGGGGCCTCATTCAGGCAGAAGCAACGTACGACTTCTGGCCGGAGGCAGGACCTGCCCCCGTCGTACGAGGAGAGCCTGACTTGGCTAGAGCCACGCAGCACGCTGCCGCGCGCCGCGCGACCCCTCCCAGCATCACCGACCGCTTGAACCGGCACGCACGAGCCTTTCTGCGCTCCGATCGCCACAGCGCCCGTCGAGTCCTGATCGATGACATTCGTGAAGACAAGAAGGGCTGGGCACAGCACGGCATCGCCGCACTCGCCGTGTCCGTCTTGGGTCTGGGCGTGGCCGGCTCGGTCGCGCTGACTGGAGCCGCTGAGCCTCAGCCGGCCAAGGAGGCCCAGACGAAGGTCGAGGTGTCGGTTGAGTCTGGCGTGACGAAGCCATCGGGCTTCGATCGCGACCCAACGACCAGTCGCGACGAGACACGCTCTGCGCTGAATTCAGAGAAGATCACGAGCCGGGCCGAGCAACGGGCAGAGGCCCTGACCAAGGCGGACAAGAAGGTCCAGACTGCTGCTCAGCTCAAGGCTGTCCAAGCCAGAGAAAAGTCGCTGAAGGATGCCTCCAAAGCAGCCCAGAAGCAGGCGGTCCGCATCGCCGCCGCTCGAGCGGCGAGCAGTGGCAGCGGGGGAAGCCGCTCCGCGGCGGCTGCAGGCCACATCAGTGATCTGGCGAGCAACGGCAAGTCGTGCCTACCGGTGACCGGCGGCTACACCATCGCCGCCCGGTTCGGCCAGGTGGGACCCTGGGCGCGCTACCACACCGGTATGGACTTCTCCGCTCCAGTCGGCACCCGAATCCACGCGCCCGGCTCCGGCGTCGTTATCAACGCGGGAAGTGGACCAGCCAGCGGATGGGCCGGCACGTACGTGGCGATTCGCCACGCCGACGGGACGCAATCACTCAGCGCCCATATGTCGTCGGTATCGGTGAGCGTCGGCCAGACCGTATCGCCCTGCCAGGTAGTCGGCGCGGTCGGCATGACGGGCCGGACCTTCGGGCCACACCTGCACTTCGAGATTTATCCGGCCGGCGTTACGCCCGGCGATGTCTACCAGGCCGTGAATCCGGAACCCTGGCTGCGCAGCCGCGCTCTGAATCCCTAGGCTAAAGCTTCTCCAGAGGCGCGTGCTTCAGCGAAAGCCGCTTAATCCCCGCGGACCCGAAGTCGACATCGGCCTTGACGTCCTCGCCGGAACCTGAGGTGGTGATCACCTTGCCCATGCCGAAGGTCGTGTGCAGCACACGGTCACCGGCTACCAGGCTTGGGATGCGCCGCGGCTGCTGCCGACCGGCGCCGAAGCCAACAGTGTTGCGCCACTGCTGATTGGCCTTCGAGGTTGCTGATGTGTTGCGCCAGGTGCTTACCGCGCGCTCCGTGCGTCGCCAGTCGATCAGCCGATCGGGAATCTCGTTGAGAAAGCGACTGGGCGGGTTGTGTTGCGGCGCCCCCCAGGCGGCGCGGACGATCGCCCGGGACACGTAGAGATGTCTACGTGCACGAGTGATGCCGACATAGGCCAGCCGCCGCTCTTCCTCCAGCTCGTCGGGGTTGGACAGTGCACGTTGATGCGGGAACACACCATCTTCACAGCCGGTCAAGAACACGTTGTCGAACTCGAGGCCCTTGGCGGTATGCAGGGTCATCAGGGTCACCACGCCCGAGTCCGCGCTGTCCGTCGCGGTCGGGATCTGGTCGGAATCGGCTACCAGAGCCACCCGCTCCAGGAAGGCGCCGAGTGATGTGTCGGGTTCGGGCGCTCCCGCCGCCAGCTCGAGGTCTTCAGTTGGGCGGTCTTCAGCAAGCGGTGCGCTGACCTCGTCGACGGGTCCAGAGTTTGTGCTTCCGCGCTCCCACTCAGTCGAATGGCTGGAATCGGCCGCGCGATCGCTGTCCAGGACGCCAAACTCTGCATACAGGTCAGGCTCCACCTCAGCGGCCGCTACTCCGGTGACGAACTCCTGGGCCACCGCGACCAGCTCGACCAGGTTCTCGAGGCGAGTCTGGTCCTGAGGATCGGCTGACGTCTTCAGCTCGTTCAGGTAGCCGGACTTCTCCAGCACGCTGGTCAAGATCTGATCTGCCGGTACCCCCGCGGCGACCATTCCTTCGTGTTGATCGAGAAGGTCCGTGAATCCTTGCAGCAGGCGAAGAGAGCGGCTGGCCAGTCCGGGGATCTCATCGACCCGGCGCAGAGCCTCACCGAAACTGATTCGCAGCCGCGTCGCCAACTCGGCTACCGCCGCCTCCGCGCGATCGCCGATGCCACGCTTCGGCACGTTCAGTATTCTGCGAACCGACACGTCGTCGCTACGGTTGGAGATCGCCCGTAGATAGGCGATGGCGTCGCGGACCTCCCGCCGCTCATAGAAGCGGACCCCGCCGACCACCTTGTAGGGCAGGCCTATGCGGATGAAAACCTCCTCGAATGCGCGGGACTGGGCGTTGGTCCGATAGAACACGGCGGCGTCGCGATAGCGACCCTCGCCGGCATCACTGAGGCGGTCGATCTCGCCCGCCACGAATTGGGCCTCGTCGTGTTCGGAGTCGGCGACGTAGCCGACGATCTGCGCGCCGTCTCCCGCATCGGACCACAGGTTCTTCGGTTTGCGGCCAGCGTTCTGCACGATCACCGCATTGGCCGCGGTCAAGATCGTCTGCGTGGAACGGTAGTTCTGCTCGAGCAAGATCACCCGGGCACCCGGGAAGTCGGAGTCGAAGTCGTTGATGTTGCGGATCGTGGCGCCGCGGAACGCGTAGATGGACTGATCCGAGTCGCCGACCACCATCAACTCCGGTGGTGGGGTGATCGGACCCTCGCCCAACCCGTCGACCTCGGCCGAGCACAGCTCGCGGATCAGTGCGTACTGCGCGTGGTTGGTGTCTTGGTACTCATCCACCAGAACGTGCCGGAACCGCCGCCGGTATTGCTCGCGCAACTCGGGAAAGGCCTGCATCAGGTGCACGGTGGTCATGATCAAGTCGTCGAAATCGAGGGCGTTGGCAGCGATCAGCCGCCGCTGATATTCGGCGTAAGCCGCCGCGTACGACTCCTCGTTGGCCGACCGTACGCGCGAGCTGGCCGACTCATGGTCGACGAGGTCGTTCTTGCAGGCAGAGACCCAGTTGAGAATGCCGCGCACGGGGAACCGCTTGGGATCGAGATCAAGATCGTTCGCCACGAGCTGCATCAGCCGCTTGGAGTCTGCGTCGTCGTAGATCGAGAAGGTGCGCAACATGCCGAACCGAGCAATCTCCGACCTCAGGATCCGAACGCAAGCCGAATGGAAGGTCGAAACCCACATCAATTTGGCCCGGTTGCCGACCAGATCCATCACCCGGCCGCGCATCTCGGCCGCGGCCTTGTTGGTGAATGTGATGGCCAGAATCGAGCCAGGGTGCACCCGACGCTCGCTGACCAGGTAGGCGATCCGCCGAGTCAGCACCCGCGTCTTGCCAGACCCTGCGCCGGCCACCACGAGCACCGGGGAGCCCTCGTGCAGCACCGCATCACGTTGTGGTGGGTTGAGGCTTTCCAGCAACTTCTCGCCGGTGAGCCGGGACTTCGATCGCGAGCGAGGCACGGTGACCTCCGGAAACGAAACGTCGGCGTACAGATCCGGAACGGCGGCCGGAGCCGGCTCGAGGTGCGGCGTGCTGGTCATGACTGAACCACCCTAGACGCAGTCGGCGACACGGCCAGGTCTGCCTCGCCGACAGCGTCGACAGGTCCCGGATCGGTGACCTGGCACGGGCTAGATTGGATCGCATGCTGGTCCGGCGCATCTCGGTGCGCACCATCCTTCGACGCATCGTGCTGGCCGTACTGGTTGTCCAGGGGGCAACACTGGCCGCGCTCGCCGTGGTGGACTACCGGCGCAAACGCCATCGTGTACCGGCGAGATTCCCCCGCATCCCGCCTCGCTCGGTCACGGCCGGCGGCTCGGAGGTGACGGTCTACACCTACGGCGAGGACCTCTACGCCGACATGCTGGACGCCATCCGCCAGGCCAAGTCCCGAATCTTCTTCGAGACGTTTATCTGGAAGGGCGACGCTGTCGGTCAGGCGTTCAAGACGGCTCTGATCGAGGCGGCCGACCGGGGTGTCAAGGTCTATGTGGTTTACGACGAGTTCGCCAATCTCGTCGTACCGCAATCCTTCTTCTTCCTGCCGAGAAACATCGCGGTCCGCGCGCACCCGGTCATTGCCAGCGGCTTCCGAATTCCGCGCAACAGCGGGCGTGATCACCGCAAACTGCTCGTTGTGGACGATCTGGTCGCCTTCATCGGCGGCTACAACATCGGGTCCCTGTACGCGACGGACTGGCGCGACACACATGCCCGGCTCACAGGCGACATCGTCTGGGACGTTCAAAACGCGTTCATCGACTACTGGAACCTCTTCACCGGGCGACGCCGCGCCGCACTCCCCGACTTCGGCACCCGGAGCTGGCAGCCGAACATCCGGATCCATCGCAACATCCCGCGCAATATGGTGTACCCCATCCGCGGCATGTATCTCGAGGCCTTCGACCGGGCCGCGCACCACATCTACCTCACCCACGCCTACCTGATCCCTGACCAGGACATGCTGGACGCCCTGGTCCACGCGGCGGCGCGCGGGGTGGATGTCCGAATCATCGTGCCGGCCGAATCCAACCACATCGTCGCGGACTGGCTGTCGCGCGGCTACTACGGTTATCTGCTGCGCAACGGTGTCCGGCTGTTCCTCTACCAAGGCGCGATGGTTCACGCCAAGACGGCAACCATTGACGGGCAGTGGTCCACCATCGGCACGGCCAACCTCGACCGGATCAGCCTGCTAGGAAACTACGAGATCAACCTCGAGGTATTCAACGCCGACGTGGCCCGCCAGATGGAGGAGATCTTCCGGATGGACTCCACGAACACCATCGAGTTGACCCTGCCCACGTGGCAACGCCGACATGCGATGGTGAAGTTCTCTGAGAAGGTGCTCACGCCGCTGCGCCCGCTGCTCTGATCAGGGCACCTTAGGTCCAGGCAGCAGGGTTCGCCACCAGAGTGGAAACGAACTCGGGCAGCTCACCCGAAGAGACATGAGCCAAGGTGACACCTTCAAGGATCGTTCGCTCCGAGGCCCGCAAAGCGATCCAGACCTGCTGAAGTGCCGATGCGGCGCCCGAGTAGTCCAGGTGCTCGGGACGACTGCCGCGGACGTTGGCGAGTTCGCCGTCGAGGGCTCGGATGACATCGGCGATGCTGATCTCCGCGGCCGGCCGCGCCAGCCGGTAGCCGCCCTCGGGCCCACGCTGGCTGCGGAGCAGTCCACCACGGCGCAGTTCGCCGAGGATGCTCTCCAAATACTTGTTCGGTATGTGCTGGGCGGCCGACAGCTGCTCAACGGTGCGTGGCGCATCCGCTGCGGCCAGCTCCGACGCCGCCCGCAACGCATAGTCCACTCGCGCCGACAATCTCACTGATCCGACCCTATCCGCGCCACCGCGAACCTAGACCAGGCGGCGATCGGTCGCCCAGCGCGTCAGTTGGTGACGGTTCGACAGCTGCAGCTTGCGCAGCACACTGCTCACGTGCGTTTCGACGGTCTTGATCGAAATGAAAAGCTCCTTGGCGACTTCCTTGTACGCGTAGCCGCGGGCGATCAGGCGGAGCACCTCACGTTCCCGCTGAGACAGTCGGTCGAGGTCCTCATCGACGGTCGCCAGATCGATGCTGCCGGAGAAGGCATCGAGCACGAAACCTGCCAAGCGTGGTGAAAAGACGGCGTCACCGTCGGCGACGCGGCGGATCGCGTCGATGAGTTCGGTGCCATTGATCGACTTGGTCACATAGCCCCGGGCGCCGGCCCGAATCACCCCGATCACATCCTCGGCCGCGTCGGACACGGACAGAGCCAAGAACTTCTGGTCGGGATTGCTCGCATGGACCTTCCGCAGCACCTCGATGCCACCCCCGCCGGGTAGGTGGACGTCGAGCAGCACGACGTCGGGCCGGGTGGCGAGGATGACCTTAATCGCCGAATCCGCATCAGCGGCCTCTCCGACAACGGCGACGGCGCGGCCGATCTCAGCCTTGACTCCGGTACGGAACATCGCGTGGTCATCCACCACGACCACCCGGGACGGACCACGAGGCCGCCCTTCACTGTGCCGTATCGGCTCGTCGGCCGGGCTCGATTGAGCTGGGGTTGCTCCTGGCGTGCTCATAACGTGATCTCCAGTCGTACTTCAGTGCCCTCACCTGGACGGGAACGGATGCCGGCCTTGCCACCATGGCGCTCCATCCGGTCCAGGATGCTGCCCTTGACGCCCATCCTGTCCTCGCCTACCCCGTCGAGATCGAAACCCTGACCGCGATCACGGACAAAGACCTCGACCCGGTCATCGTCGACCTCGGCGTAGACATCGATCTTGTCGGCTCCCGAGTGTTTGGCAGCATTGACGAGGGCCTCCCGCACCGCTCGGACCAATGCCTGCACCTGATCGGATGTGTCGCAGTCTCCCACCACCACCACGTCCACCGGCACGCCCCGCTCGTCCTCCACTTCCGCCGCGACAGCCGTGAGCGCTGCTTTCAACGTCGTCTCCGGCAGCTCCTCCTCGTAGAGCCAGCTCCGAAGCTCACGTTCCTGGCGGCGGGCGAGCTGGGAAACCGCCTTCGGATCCTCAGCATGGCGCTGGATCAGCGCCAAGGTCTGCAACACCGAGTCGTGCAAGTGCGCCGCCATATCGGCGCGCGCGTCGGCACGGACCTTCTCGGCGCGGGCCTGGTTGAGGGCGGCTCGGGAACGGTGCAACCAGGGCGCAAGAACAACGGCGAGGCCGGCCAAGGCCAATGTGGTCATCGCCATCACTTCGGGCAGTTGATCGATGTGACCCTCCTGCGCTAACACGATGCCAAAGGCCGCGCCCACGAGCCCGAGGCCGACGATGACCCGTACCAATGCCGGCCAGCCGCCGCTGGCCACGAACGGCGCCAGCCACACCTTGCCGCCGGCTTCCGCCCGCCATTTCTTCTGCTGCGCCGAATCCGCCTGTCGCCAGACCAAAGCGGCACCGGCGCAGGCGAAAGCCACCGGCCAGAAGAGTTGCTGGCTGACGCCGAAGCCGCTGCTCTGCACCAGCCAGAGCAGGCCGCTGCCAAACGCGATCAGGGCGACGAGCATCCCCCAGTCGACGCGGCGCCTCGGCCTTGCCTGGTCGCGAAGTCCCTTCCGGCTGGCCGCTTCAAGGCCGGGCGCAGTGGTCGCGGACTCCGGTGGCAACAGCAGCCACAGCGCACCGTAGGCAATGACACCCAGGAACTGAAATATCAACAACGCGACGAAGCCGGCGCGAATCACCATCACCGGCCAACCCAGGTGGCGGGCGAGCCCGGTGCAGACCCCGCCCAGCATTGCGCCCTCGGCCACTCTGGTCGCGCGGTGATGCTCAGGGACTGTGGCATCAGGTGCGGTGGGCTCGGGTGCGGTGGGCTCGGCGTCGGCTGCGGTGACCGCGGCGTCACGCGCGGTGACCCTGTCGAACCGCCGGCCTTCGACAGATACAGGACCAGTCAGCGGCTCAGGGCGCGGCGAGTCTGCGTCAAGGCGTGGCGACGGGTTGGCAGACATGTCTCCTCCAAGCCTGACACCGGCAGGCTCTCCCGGCCAGCAGGGGTGACCCGGAGCCGACCCTCACCGGCGGCCGGCCGTCGCCCCCACACAGTGAGGGCGACCAACGGCCGGGAGCTTTTGGGGGTCGTCCCTGATGGTGTGATCCTAGCTCTGTCGGCAGGATGTAGCGGTGAGCTCGATGTGGACGATCCGCCGTAGCGCGACCGATCGCAAGCTGACGGGCCTGTGCGGTGGCGTAGCCCGGCACTGGGGCATCGACCCCACCGTGGTTCGGGTCGGTGTCGCCTTGCTGGCGCTGAGCGGCGGCATCGGTGTGGTGCTCTATCTCGCCGGTTGGCTGCTGATCCCCGAGGACGGTAAGACACAGGCCCGGGTCGACGAGGTCTTCGGTCCACAGGTGCGTCGTTGGTCGAAGGAAGTCTGGCTAGCGATCGTCGTCATCGCCTGCATCATCTCCTTCACCATCCTCGGTGCTCTGACACCATTCGGCGCCGGCCCGGCGATCGTTCTCGCTGGGATCTGGTACTTCGGTT
>DASQUD010000176.1:0-10742 GCA_035641455.1 Propionibacteriaceae bacterium
GGTCGCGTCCATCACCCGCTCCATCTCAGGCACGACCGGAAGCTTCAACCACGTGTACGCGCTGGAGGAGCCCAGTCCTTGGGCGATGTGTACCGACTTGATCACGGCCTCCGGTGACAGATCGTTGACGAGCTTGCCGCCCCGCCGACCAGACATGAACGGCTCGACCATCGCAATCAGCCTGGCACGGTTCAGCTCGGTGATCGCCCGACCACACTGCTCCAGGTTGGCCACCGTGGCCGGATCACTCAAGTCAATCCGGAGCAGCATCTTCGCTCCTTCGAAGCCCGACTCGATAGTCCCCTGCACGTCATAACCAGTGTTGCGATCATCGATCTCGAACGATGCGCCCTGAAGTCCGCCGCGGTTCATGGAGGTGAAGACGAGCTTGTTCTCCAGCGCTCCGAGCAAGAGCAGGTCTTCGGCGATGTCGGCGGTCGCGAGCAGCCCATCGACTCCCGGCCGGGACAACGCGGTCAGAAGGCGTTCGAGCAGCTCCGTGCGGCTGGCCATGGCCGTGGGGTTCCCACCCGCGCCGAGAGCACCTCGTGCGGGATGATCGCAGGCTACGATCATCAACTTGCCGTCATCGCCGAACAGCGATCGCCTTCGGCGGGACGCCAGCAGTCTCGAGATCCGCTGCGGATCGCGGCCGCGCACCTCGTTGATGTCCGCGATCGCGGCCACGAACTGCGGCGACGGTGGCGCGGCGGTCATGCCGCTCATCGAGCGACCACCCTTTCCCATTGATCGGCCCGATCGGCGTTCGGATCGCCACCGGCCAGCAACGTCTCGATCTCGGCCTGGGTCGGCATGGCCGTGGAGCACTCCAGGCGGGAGGCGACGATCGCGCCGGCGGCGTTCGCGTGCTGAAGCACCATGGCGAGCGGCCAGCCGGCCAGCAGACCGTGGCACAGTGAGCCGCCGAACGAGTCTCCCGCCCCGAGCCCGTTGAGGGGCCGGATGGGAATGGGCGGTGATTCGACCCGCTCCGTACGGGACTTGGCGAGTACACCCTTGGGTCCCTGCTTCACGATCGCCAGTTCGACCCCGGCGTCGAGCAAGGCGTCCGCCGCCCTCTCAGGATCGGCTTCCCCGACCGCGACCTCGCACTCCTCCCGGTTGCCGACCGCGACCGTGACCTGCGGAAGGACCTTGCGGATCTGCTCGGTAGCGGCGGCCGAGCTCTCCCAGAACATCGGTCGGTAGTCGAGATCCACGACCGTGAACGGTGTGCGGTTCCGCGCCTCCAAGACGGCGAAATGCGACTCGCGGCTGGGCTCCTCGCTGAGTCCCGTCACCGACATCCACATCAGATCCGTGGCGCGCACAGCGTCGAAGTCAATGTCGGACGGCTTGATCTGAAGATCGGGAGCGGTGGGCTTGCGGTAGAACCAGAGCGGGAACTCATCTGGCGGAAAGATCTCGCAGAAGGTGACCGGGGTTGGATAGTCGTGATTGGTCACCACGTAGCGGTCATCCACGGAAAGTTCACCGAGAGCTCGACGAACGTATCGTCCGAAGGGGTCGTCGCCCACACCAGTGATGATCGCGGCCCGGCGGCCGAGGCGGGCAGCGGCAACGGCGACGTTGGCAGTCGTACCGCCGAGATACTTGCCGAACGTCGCGACGTCCTCCAAGCCGACGCCGATCTGCAGCGGATAGATGTCGACCCCGCTCCGCCCGAAGGTCAGCACTTCCAGCCGACCGCCGGGCTGGCCCGAGACACCGGCAGAAGCGCTGCTCATAGTTCTCCTTCGAGAAAGCGAGTCATGAATGTCAGGGCATCCGGTTGTCCGGGAAGGGTGTCCGTCCAGAAAGCGCTTAGAATATGATTTGTAAGGACATAATGTCAATTCGGCTGAGGCCTCTTCGGGCGGCGTAACCCGACCAGAAACCCCACTCCCCAGGCCATGTGCGTGGCCACGAGTACGACTGGCAACCGCAGCCGGGCTGCCGCGGACATTGGGCCAGCAGCCGCCGAACCGGCCAGGACAACGGCGAGATAGCCGGCCGGGGCCACGAATCCCGCTCGCAGCACGCGAGACGACGTCAGAAGGCCGAGGAGCCCTGCGCTGGTCCCGATCCCGACACCGAGAACGGCTACTGGTGGGGCGAGATATCGGGCACTGACGGTCCCCGGGTGGCGGCGGAGCACTTCTCGCCGCCACTTCCCGGTCTGGTACATCTGAGCCACAAGCGCCCGAAGGCTGGACCGCGGTCGGTAGGTCACCCTCAGTTCGGGTGAGAACCAGATCTTGTGACCACCGCTGCGAAGCCGGTAATTGAGCTCCCAATCCTGCGCGCGGTGCAGCGTCTCGTCGAACCCGCCGACGGCTTGCAGTGCCTCTTTCTGGAAGACGCCGAGGAAAACCGTCTCAGCCTCCCCCGCGGGCGAGGCCGCAAGGTGAAACGCGCCACCGCCAAGGCCCAGCTTCGTGGTGTAGGCGGTAGCGACCGCCTGCTCGAAAGGCGTGTTGCCCCGGGCGTCCATGACGCCGCCGACGTTCGCGGCGCCGGTTTCGCCGAGCAGTTCCACCGCCCTCTCGATGTAGCCGTCCGTCAACTCGCCATGTCCGTCGACGCGGACGATGATGTCGTGTCGTGCCGCGGCGACGCCGAGATTCAGGGCATGCGGAGTCTTCCCGGCCGGATTCTCCACCACACGGATACGAGGGTCGCCCGCGGCTAGTTCGTCGGCGATCTCGCGGGTACGGTCCCGGCTCGGTCCGACCGCCAAGATCACTTCGAGTTCACCCGGGTAATCCTGGCTCAATACTTTGCCGACGGCGGCAGTCAGATGGCGTTCTTCGTTCAGTACCGGCATGACCACGGTGACACCGGGCCACGTCGAGGTCATTGTGTCTTGGGCAGCGGCCACCCCCGACATACTGCCAGGAGCAGCCCGATCAGGCGGTGCAGATTTCACTCAGATCATTCGCCACGGGTCCTCGGGTCTGGGCTCCTGACGGCTCCGGCTGCTTCGGCTTTGTCCGCTGCGGCGTCGCGGCGCTGCCGGCGGTCGGTCGGGCGGCGGCAGTCGGTTGGGCCGCCGCAGTCGGCCGTGCGGCCGCCGACTGCTGGGCGGCCGCCGACGGCTTGGTCGTCTCCGTCGGCTGGACCGCTTTCTGATCTGCGGCTTCGGCCCGCTCAATCTTCGCGGCCACGGTCGCGCGGACGACGCTGAAGTCTGGGTTGGCGGGCTCGATGAGTGGTGGCATGAAGGCGACACTGGACACCGGGAGTTGTTTCGCCGCCAAGGCGAGACGGGCCATGGTGGAGAGGTCTGAGGCCGGAATGTCCGTTGCCATGATCTCCCTACCGGCGGACGCGATCTTGTTGAACTTCGTAAGCACGGTCAGCGGATCAAGCTCATTCAGCATGGCGTTCATGACGCATTTCTGCCGGACCATGCGGTCGTAGTCCGACGAATCAGCCCGGGAGCGGGCGAACCAGAGCGCTTCCCGACCGTTGAGGTGGCGGTTCTTGCCCGCCTCGACGTAGCCCGAGACCGGCGTCGAGCCGCCACCGATCGGCACCCGCCGGTAGACGTCCATGGTGATGCCGCCGACCGCATTGACCAGGGACTCGAAGCCCTTCATGTCCAGAAGGACCCAGTAGTTGATCGGTAGCCCGGTCGCGCCCTCGACTGCTTCCTTCGTAGCCTCTGCGCCTGGATTCTGAACGCCGGGATACAGCTCGCGGTGCGCCATCGCATAGGTGTAGACCGCGTTGAGCATGCAGGAGCGATCAGAGCAGTAAAAACCCTGGGGGTAGGCCTTGTGCATCGGTGACGCTTGAGGAAATGGCACTCGCTCCAGATTGCGCGGCAGGCTGATCAGCACCGTTCGGCCCGTCTCTGCGTCGACACTGGCCACGGTCATGCTGTCCGGCCGAAGGCCGACGCGGTTCTTGCCCGCATCGCCGCCCATCAGCAAAATGTTGTAGCGGCCCGCCTTGGCCGTCGTGTCACCGCCACCGGTGAAGACGGTGGTCACCAGCTTGCGCTGAGCGGAGAACATGGACGCCGAGGCGACCAGTCCACTGACTACGGCGATGATCAAGACCAGGTTCACGACCGTGATGTAGATCCGATGCTTACGAGCGAGATCAGGTGGCCGGGAGATGCGCCAGGCGTCGACCAGCAGCAGGGCCCAGCCGAGGCCGAGGAGGACAAATCCGACCTGAACTCCCCGCAGGACGGCACCGGAGGTGAACAGCGCCACCGCGCCGCTGGGCCAGAGCAGGGCCAGGATACCGACCGTGATCACCACAGCAATCAGCCCGGACCATATCCGGAGCGCCAATCGGCCAACTCGCTTGTTGCCGGCGGCCATTTGCACCGAGCCCGGAAGAAGCAGCGTCATCCCCATGAAGGTCACTGCTCGGCGGAGCTTGACGCGTGAACTGCGCTGCGCCGTGTGCGACGAGGGGTCGAGATGGCGCACGGCTTCGGTGGTGCGAACAGACACCCTGGGCCTTTCAGGTCTGCTGAGGGGGAAGTTCTGAGCAGAGAGAACGGTGTCAGTATCACCGGCCGGAGGCACAGGCCGCGCCGTGCCACGCCGGGCCGGGCGCTCCAGATTCGCGTACCCTCGTAGCCATGCCGCCCAGCCGCGAGGACGACCTGGACTGGCTCTACGGCCGTGACCGGACGCAGCAGCCCGGTCCCTACGCACCAGAACCCACCAAGGTGATGCCGCCGCCGCCGCGAACTGCACCACCCTCTGGCAACCCTCCGCGAGCAGCAACCCCTCCGCCCCCGTCCTACGGGTCAGCGCCGAGTGGCTACCCCCCTGCGCCTGGATACGGCAGTAACTCGGCCGGCGAGCCCTACCTCCGCCCGGCCCCCGGAGGCGGATCGCGAGGGCCCGGAGGTCCTGGCCGGGGACCGACTGCCATGCCGCCGGCAAGGCCGCGGAAGCGTCGGTCGAAGGTGCGAACCTTCTTCACCGTGTTGCTGGTTGCGCTGCTGGTCTTCATCATCGGCCTGATCGCGATTCCGGTCTATGCGTGGAGCCAAGTCAAGCGTGTCGATGACGTGCCGGCCGGCAAGCGGATCGCCGACCAGCCTGGCCGAACCTTCCTGCTGGTCGGCTCCGACTCCCGCGAAGGCTTGAGCAAGGCGGAGCAGAAGAGACTGGGCACCGGCAGCACCGCGGGCAAGCGCACCGACACGATCATGCTCGTCCACGTGCCGCCAAGTGGAAAACCGGCGCTGATCTCGCTGCCCCGAGACTCATACCTGCCAATCCCCGATCACGGCCAGAACAGGATCAACGCCGCGTACGCATTCGGCGGCCCGGAGCTACTTGTCCAGACGGTCGAGCAAAACACTGGCGTGCGGATCGACGGCTATGCCGAAATCGGATTCGGCGGCTTCGTCTCGATCGTCGATGCTGTTGGTGGCGTGAGGATGTGCCTGCCCAGTGCGATCAAGGACCGGGACAGCCACCTGAATCTCAAGAAGGGCTGCCAGACCCTGGACGGCGTCAACGCTCTTGGTTACGTCCGGATGCGCAAGGCCGACCCTCGGGGGGATCTTGGCCGTGTGGAGCGCCAGCGCGCCGTCTTGGGAGCAGTAGCCAAGAAGGCGGCGACGCCGGCCACGGTGCTGAACCCGGTGCGCTACTGGAGACTGAACACCTCTGGCGCGGAGGCAGTGCGACTGGGTGAGGATACGACGTTCGTGGAGACGGCTTTGCTGGCCAATGCGATGCGCAAGATCGCCGGCGGTAACGGCCTGACGCTCACCGTGCCGGTGGCCACGACCAGCGCCTCCACACCCGTTGGTTCGGCCGTGCTCTGGGACGACGCCAAGGCAAAAGCGATGTTCGCCGAGATCGCCCGCGGCGACACGACGAAGCTATCGAAGTACGAGAAGTAGGTCAGGCGCTCAGGCCAGCGAGCAATTGGCGGGCCATCACGATCCGCTGCACCTGGTTGGTGCCCTCGTAGATCTGGGTGATCTTGGCATCCCGCATCATCCGCTCCACCGGATAGTCGCGCGTGTACCCGTAGCCACCGAGCAGCTGGACTGCGTCGGTGGTGATCTCCATGGCGACGTCGGAAGCAAAGCACTTGGCGGCGGCGCCGAAGTAGGTCAGGTCGGCGTCGCCGCGTTCTGACTTCGCCGCGGCAGCGTACGTCAGCTGCCGAGCAGCCTCGAGCTTCATGCCCATGTCAGCGAGCATGAACTGCAGTCCCTGGAACTCCGCGATAGCCCTGCCGAACTGTTTGCGTTCCGAAACGTAACCCAGCGCGTAGTCCAACGCGCCTTGTGCGATTCCGATTGCCTGCGCGGCGATGGTGACGCGGGTGTGGTCGAGGGTCCGCATCGCCGTGGCGAAGCCGGTGCCCTCGTTCCCGATCAGTCGCGCTTCGGGTATCCGCACTGAGTCCAGATAGACCTCGCAGGTCGGTGATCCTTTGATGCCGAGCTTCTTCTCGGGCGCGCCGAATGACACGCCGTGATCGGCCTTCTCCACCAGGAACGCACTGATCCCCTTGGATCGCGCGCCGGGATCGGTCACTGCGAACACGGTGTAGAGGTCGGAAACGCCGGCGTTGGTGATCCAGCGCTTGACTCCGTTCAGCACGAAGTGGTCGCCGTCGCGTACGGCCCTGGTCTTCATGCTGACCGCATCCGAGCCGGCCTCCGGCTCCGACAGGCAGTAGGAAGCCATAACCTCGCCACGCGCCACGGGGGGCAAGTACGCCTCTTTGAGGTGGTCGCTGCCAGCCAGGAGCCAGGGCAGGGTGGCGAGCTTGTTGACCGCGGGGATCAGCGAGGTCGATGCGCAGACCCGGGCGATTTCTTCGATCACGATCACCGTGGCCAGGGCATCGGCGCCGACCCCCTCGTACGCCTCGGGGATGTGCGGGGCGTGGAAGTCGGCCGCCTTCAGCGCCTCGAAGGATGCCTTGGGGAACTCTGCCAGCTCGTCGGCCTCCGCAGCGTTCGGCGCGACCTTCTCCTCGCATAACTCCCGGACCGCGGCGCGGAAAGCCTCGTGCTCCTCCGTTGGCCGGTAGAGATCACGAACCTCGCTCACCGGGGCAGCGTAGCTCGCAGCCTGCCTACAACGTCCGGCGCGACGGGTCCCAATCATCCGGCAACAATGGCGGGACATCCACCGTGCTGTTGACCGGAACGTAGGCGACGGCAGTCATCGCCTCACTCATCGAGATCATCGTGTCGAGCACGTGGAAGGCCAACTGGCCCTGCGCTCGGTGGGCAGTTCCGCTGCGGATGGCGCGCGCCATGTCCAGCACTCCGGTCCCTCGCGAGGACAGCTGCGTGGTGGTGGCTACCACCGAAGGCTCCTCATCGTCCCGCCGCTGTAGCGAAATCTCGCCGTCGAACATGTTCGGGTTGGGGCACACCATCGTGGCCTCGGTTCCGGTCACCTCCAACACTGCCCGCCGCCGCGGCGAGTCGAAGGAGAAGATCATGGTCGCCGACTGTCCCGATGCGAACTGTGCCGAAGCGCTCACGTGCGTGGGCACCGTCACCGGAAACGACTCGCCAGACTTCGGGCCGGAACCGATTACCCGGGTCTCACGCGACTTGGATCCGATCGCGGCCACGGAGCTGATGGGCCCGAGTATGGATGTCAGAGCGGTCAGGTAGTACGGCCCGATGTCGAACAGCGGGCCGGCGCCCTCTGCGAAGAGGAACGCCGGATTGGGATGCCACGACTCAGGTCCCGGCAACTGCATCAGAACCAGCGCGGTCAGCGGTGTGCCGATGTCTCCGCGTTCGATCAGCCGACGTGCGGTCTGGAGGCCTGCGCCCAGAAAGGTATCGGGCGCGCAGCCCACTCGCAGGCCCTCAGCATCCGCCTGTTTGAGCACGGCCTCGCCGCTGGCCCGGTCGAGGGACAGCGGCTTCTCGTTCCACACGTGTTTGCCGGCGGCGATGGCCTGGCTGGCCACCTCGGCGTGCGCGGCCGGGATCGTCAAGTTCACCACGATCTCGACGTCCGGATGTGTCAGGACAGCGGCGACTCCTCCGCTGGTTGGCACCGAGTGTTCTACAGCCTTGGCCGAAGCCGCCTCAGGGATCAGATCGCCGATGGCAAGGACGTCGATGTCCGGGAAGCTGGTCAGGTTCTTCAGGTAGGTGTCACTGATGACCCCAGCGCCGATGATCCCTACGCCGACGGGTCCCGTCCGGGCCTCGGTCACGGCCGTCCCGCGAGCATGAATTCGCGACTGTCGCGCACCGCCTGCAGCATGTCACCTTCGGTGTCGTCCAGTTCGATCACCCGGAGTGCATCGGGGGCCGCGCTCAGAATCTCCCAGATCGGCACCGTTCCCGAGCCGACCGCGACCTGACGTTTGGCCTCCAGACTGCCGTCCCCGTCCTTGACGTGCAGGGCGACCACCCGATCGCCCAGGCTCTGCAACAGCGCGGGCACATCGGCTCCACCGGCGTAGGCCCAGTAGGTATCGACTTCAAGCACCACCTCGGGCGCCAGGTGGTCGGCGAAGACCTCGAGGGCGTGACGGCCGTCGATTCTCGACTCCAGCTCGAAGTGATGGTTGTGGTATCCAACTCGAAGGCCGTAGTTCGCGGCCAGCCCGGCGGCAGCATTGAGCTCGCCTGCGATCTGCGCGATGTCCGCCTCAGCCTGCCAGCGTGCGGGATCCACGTACGGATCGATCACCGTCTCGATGCCGAGTTCGCTGGCCAGAGCGAAGGTCTCATCCTGATCACCCGCCCGCAAGCTCACGTGCGTTGTCGGCGCAGACAGACCGTGTCCGCGCAGTCCGCTCCGGAGCTCATCCGCGAAATCGACAAGACGGAATGGCTCGACCCGGCTGAAGCCCATGGCCGCGACGGTCGCCAGCGCGCCGTCGAAGTCGGCGGCCAAGGCATCACGAAGGGTGTAGAGCTGAAGCGATAGTTCCGGCACAGTTGAGCCTCCATGGAATCGACGGGACCCTGGCTACTGTACGAAAGCCGTCGGGCCGAGATGAACCACCCCGACTGCTCCGGTGTAGAGCAGATGCGGGCCAATCCACCCAGGACAGGCAAGTGGTGAGGAACGAGGCGATCAGCGAAGTCTCGGACGTTGACCTGGTGGCGAAGGCGCTGGCCGGTGACGCATCCGCCTTTGCCCACCTGGTGCACCGCCATGCCCCGATCGCCAAGCGGATGGCGCGGTTGTGGGGAGCGGGCGCCGATGCCGATGACGTGGTTCAGGACGCGTTTGTCAAAGCCCATACCGCCCTGGCCCGGTTCCGCAGCACGGGTGGGTTCCGGCCCTGGCTGCTGAGCATCGTGCACAACGAGACGCGCAACCTGCACCGCGGCCGAGGCCGGCGAGCAGCCCGGGAGTCATTGGCTCAATTGCCCGATGATCTGTTGATCTCCGATCCGGAGGAGGAGGCGATGATCACCGATCGCCGACGCCGGCTCCTGGCGACGATCCGCGAGCTGCCGGTGGAGCTCCGCGAGGTTGTGGCGTGCCGATACCTCCTCGAACTGACGGAGGCCGAGACAGCGGTCACTCTTCGGGTGCCGGCCGGCACGGTGAAGTCGCGGCTCCATCGGGCGCTGAGCACGCTGCGAACGGAGGTGAGCCATGACTGATCTCGCCGATCTCGACGAGCAGTTACGAGACCTCGGCCGCAGCATCAATGTCGACCCGCCCGCCGATGATCTTGCTGAGCGAGTTCTTGCTCGTGTGCTGGCGGAGCGGCCTGGACCACTTCGGCGCTTCTGGCACTGGCTGGTCGAATCCCGGCGCCGGCTGGTCGCCATGATCATCGCCGCGGCGATCATCGCGCTGGGCTTGACCCCGCCGGTACGAGCGACCGTCCTGGAGTGGCTGCGGATCGGCGGCGTGGTGATCAGGACTGCGCCGCCCCCCGCTACGAGTACTTCGCCGACTCCACAGCCACCGCCCACCAGCGGACCGACGGTGGCCGTCGACGAGGCTCAACGCCTGGTCGACTTCCCGCTGGGCATTCCGCAGGAGCTGGGCACGCCGGCTTCTGTCCGCGTATCTGAGGACCGGCGCGTCGTGTCGATGGACTGGGGCTCGGGCGCCACGCGGGTGCACCTCGATCAGTTCGACGGGGCGTTGTCGTGGGTGTACGTCAAGAAGTACTGGGTAGACGTGACGCCCACCGCGGTGGCTGGTCGGGACGCCGTCTGGCTTGCCAAGTCGCACCCCATCGTCTATGTCGATCGCGCGGGCACCGAGCGCACGGAGTCGGCCCGGATCTCCGGCCCCTCTCTGGTCTGGCAGCGCACGGCGAGTGGCTCTGAGGTGACGCTCCGGCTGGAAGGCGACCTCAGCCTGGGGCGTGCCCTGGCCATCGCCGAGTCAGTGCGCTGACCCTCGCTCAGGTGGGCTCGGCCAGCAGCTGCCTGGCCAACAACGTGCCGCCCGCCGTAGCCACCGGAAAGACCACCACGCCAGCGAACGGGATCGCCAGCAGCAGAAAGGTCGGGACGGTGAAGCCGAGCACCCGCCACCGCTTCCGCCGCATGGCCGCCCGCCGCTCGCCGAGCCGCAGCAGCCCGCGGCGCTCGAACGGCGATCCAAGCAGCTCAATGCCAAGCATCCAGCCGCCGAACACCGCCGAGGTCACGGGGACAACCGTCTGGCCGATCGCCGGAACGGTGCCCGCAACGAAGAGCAACGGCGCCACAACGGCGGCGACTCCGATCAAGGCAAGTGACTGACGCACGCTGCGCAGCACGCCGCGACTGACTGGCTCGTCCA
>DASQUD010000177.1:0-11580 GCA_035641455.1 Propionibacteriaceae bacterium
CCTCTCCACGGTTGCCCCAGGTGTAATAGGGCACCGCCGTCAGCGTGGTGCTGCCCGCCGAGGACTCCGATGTGGACGAGATCGCCGCGTACGGCCACCACGAGTCCTGGCTGCGGCTTCGGCGTGTGGCCCGAAGTCTGAGCGCGGTTACGGGGCCGAGCTGGGCGACGGGACCGGCCAGCTCGGGTGCGCTGTGTGGGTCGATCACCAGATCGTCGAGTCGCTGGTCCGGATGATCAACGGCCTCGATGCAGTAGACCAGGGGCCCGCGTTCCACGGCGACCAAGCCGCGGTCGGCGTCGACGCGAGGGTCCGCGCAGGTAAATCGTGGCTCCAGGGGGAGCTCGAGGACCACTTCGTCACCGGGCTTCCAGTCCCGCTCGGTGTGCAGCCAGCCGTCGGCGACCGCAGCCGACAGCTGCTCGTCGTTCACTCGCACGCTGGCATCGTCGGCCCAGTGCGGCACCCGTAGTGCCAAGCTCCAACGCCCGCCCGGTACAAAGACCACCACGACCCGCACCCGCCCGTTCCATGGGTAGTCGGTCTCCACCTCCAGGGTCGTCTCGCCTTCGCCGACACTGCCGCTGTAGCGGCCCGAAATGTACTGGTGCAACCGGACCTCCTCGGCGCTGCTGATCAGCACGTAGTGCTCCAGCGAGGCTAGTGTGCGCATCACATTGGGTGGACAGCACGCGCACTTGAACCATGGCTTGCGGGCGTAGTCCTGATCGATGCCGCCAGAGAGATGCCCCTCACGAACCTGAAGGGGATTGGCGTAGATGTAGCGCTGCCCGTCCAGCGACAGCCCGCCGAGGAAGCCGTTGTAGAGGGTCCGCTCGATCAGGTCGGCGTATCGCGCTTCCCCCGTCACCAACAGCATGCGCCAGGAAAACATCACCGATGCGATGGCGGCGCACGTTTCGCAGTAGCTGCGCTCATTGGTCAGCTCGTACGGGTCGCCAAAGGCCTCGTCGCTGTGGTGGGTGCCGATTCCACCAGTGAGGTAGGTCTTGGTGGACACCATCTCCTCCCACAAACGCTCGGCCGCCTGGCGTAAAGAGTCGTCTCCCGTGTCGATGTACACATCGGCCACCCCTGCCAGCAGGTACAGCTGGCGCACGGCATGACCCTCAACCGAAGCCGCATCGCGTACCGGGACGTGATCTTGGAAGTAGTGGGCTCCGAATCTGCCTCGCCCGAGCAGCCCGTACCCACGCCGATCGATGAAGTAGATCGCGGCGTCGAGATAGGAACGTTCCTCTGTCTCCCGGTACAGCTCCACCAGCGCGGTCTCGATCTCCGGGTGGCCGTCGATCCCGTCGATCAGGCCTTCCCCGGTCCCGAACGACCGGACGACAAGGTCGGCCATCCGGCGGGTCACCTCAAGCAGCCGCGAATCACCGCTGGTGCGATGCAGGGCGATCGCCGCCTGGATCAGGTGGCCCGCGCAGTAGAGCTCGTGGCCCCACTGCAAGTCCTCGAACCGAGTGCCTGGGTAGCGGACTTGGAAATAGGAGTCGAGGTAGCCGTCCTCAGCCTGCGCCCGAGCAAGCAGCTTCCAGGAGGTATCCACTTGCTCCTCCAGGCGCGCCGCCGCCTCAGCCCCCAGCTCCGGATCGGCGAACGTCCACCCGACGGCCTCCAGCCACTTATACAGGTCGCTGTCCAGGAACCAAAGATCGCTGGAGTACTCCCCGGTGCCCACACCAGCGGCCAGCTCCAGGTTGCGGAAGTTGCCGGCTTCGTGCAGTTGATCCCATGCCGACGGCACCGTCACCTCACGATTCACTCGACGGCGTTCGGCCCAGAAGCCGCCGGCAATGGCTGCCCGGCTGGCGGGCCAGAAGCTCACCCGGCTGTGCCGGGTGAGGCGCACGGGGCCCGGCTGGGCCGGCGACAAAAGCATGCTGAACGTCCCCTGTCTGGAGAAGAGGCGGTTGGGAGCGCCCGGCCTGGCGAAGGGTGATCGTTTACTTCAGTGCGCCGCTCAACATCCCGCTGACGTAGTAGCGCTGCAGCAGCACATAGGGCGACGACGCAGGGGATCACCATCAAGGCAACGCCCGCCTGCAGCGCAGGTTATCAGCCCTTCAGGCCGCTGCCAGCGACACCCTCGACGATTCGGCGTTGAAAGATCAGGAACAAGATGACGAGCGGCAGCGCCCCGAGAATCGCGGACGCCTGGATGTCGGAGAGGCGTTGGCCGAACGACCCCTGCACGGTGGCCAGTCCGACGGGGATAGTCATGAGCTTGGGATTGGAGAGTACGAACAGTGGGAGGATCAGGTTGTTCCAGACGTCAATGAAGGTGATGATCGAGATGGCTCCGATCACCGGCCGGGACAACGGCATGACGACCGACCGGTAGATGGTCCAGAATCCGGCCCCGTCGACGCGGGCCGCCTCCTCGAAGTCACGAGGCAGCCCGTCGAAGAACTGCTTGAAGACGAAGACCGCGACGACCGCCGCCACCTGGGGAAATATCACAGCCCAGTAGGTGTTGAGCAAACCCATGGCGTTGAGTTCCTGGAAGATCGGCACGATCAGTACCTGTGGGGGAATCAGGATCCCGCCGATCACGAGCGCGAAGACGAGGCGACGCCCGGGGAACCTGAGGCGGGACAGGGCGTAGGCAGCCATCGAGGCGAAAGCCACAACGAGCAGCACCGTCAGCACAGAGGTGATGGCGCTCGCCAGGTACCAGTTCCATATATCGCCTTCGCTGAGCAGCGTTGTATAGGACTCAAGGGTCAGACTCCAGTCCGTCAGGATCGGTCCCGCGCCGATCGCGGACGTCGAGTTCGAGGTCAGCGAGGTCTTGACGGCCCACAGGCTGGGGATCAGCCAGAGAACTGCACAGAACACCAGCACGACCCAGGCGACGATGGTGAACGCCCGGTCGGAGGCGCCGGCTCCGGCGATGTGGTCAGGCGCGGCGGGAGCGGCGGCGGAGACGCCGTTCCGCTGCCTGCGCCGGACCCGTTCGGCGGTCTCAGTGCTCATGTCAGGCCTCCCTCCGGTCCTGGACGCGCTGGGCCACCTGACGGACCACGGTGACCAGCAGGATGAGGATGAACAGCAGCACCGAGGCGGCCGAGGCAGCACCGACCCGGTAGTCGGTGAAAGCCGTCTCGGTGACCAGCAGGAGCAGGACCCGGGTGGACTGGCCTGGTCCGCCTTCGGTCATCAGGAACACCTGGTCGAAGATCTTCAGACTGGCGATGATCTGCAGCAGCAGAACGAGCGTGGTGGTGCGGCTCAGCAGCGGGATCGTGATCGAGCGGATCTGCTGCCATTGCGACGCGCCGTCGACCGCCGCCGCCTCGTACAGCTCGCGCGGGATGTCCTGCAGCCCGGCGAGGTAGAGGATGAAGTTGAATCCGATCGTCCACCACACGGTGGTCACGGCGATCCCGATCATGGCGAGCGTCGGGCTGGCCAGCACGGGCGATGGCTCGTCGACGCCGAGCAGGCTTTGGAAGGAGTTCCACAACCCACTCTCGGGCGTGTAGACGAAGGACCAGATCAACGCGATCGCTGCCGACGGCAGGACGAAGGGAAGGAAGAAGGCGAGCCGGAAGAGGGTCTGTCCGCGACCGACCCGGTTCGCGAGCACGGCGAACACGAAGGCCAAGATCACCAGCGGTGGCACGGTGTAGAGGGTGAACTGGATCGTGTGCCACAGCGCCGACCAGAACTCCGGCTGGGCGAGCATCTGCCGGTAGTTCTCGAAGCCGATGAAGTTGCCGAACCCGGTTCTGACCAGGGTTGTGTCGTGGAAACTGCTGATGAACATGTAGATGACCGGCCAGACCAGGAACAGCAGGTAGAAGAGGCCGAAGGGAGCGATGAAGAGCCACGCCGCGAGCGCGGCACGTGGTTGGCGGCGGGCTGGGCCGGGTCGTGGGGTGACGGCCTGCCTCGGGGCCAGGGTTTGGGCGGTCATGGGCGGTCCTTCGGTCGCTGCGGACGGTTGCCACGGCGTCGGCCGGTCACAGCAGTGGACTCTTCGTGTCGGCGTAGGTCTGCAGCTGCGACTGGATGCTCTCCAGCGCCGCCTCCGGAGAGGCGAGACCTTGCTGGACGAGCCCGATCTGTGCACCGACGATGCGCTCGAAGGCCGATCCCGAACCCGAGTACCAGGCTGGCGCGTCAAAGACGACCGTGTCGGCCGCGGCCGCGTAGTCCGCCTGGGGCTTGAGCTCCTCGTACTCCTGACTCTGCAACGTCGGCAGGTAGGCCGGGATGTGACCGCCCTTGGCCCAGGCGAGGCTCTGATCCAGCATCGACTTGATGAACTCCATCGCCCGGCGGACCTGCCCGTCGTCCCGGTCCATCCTGGGTAGCACGAAGGTGTGGGAGTCGGCCTGCGTGGCGGGCTGATCGAACAGCGTGGGCACGGGCACCATGCCGAACTTCAACCCCTCGACCTCCTGAGCAGTGGTGATCTCCCATTCGCCCTGCATGTAGAAGCCTGACTTGCCAGTGAACATGAGCGTCTGCGACCCGGCGTAGTCGGTGTTTTCCGGCATCAGTCCGCTCTCGGTCAACGAACGCATATAAGCGATCGTCTTCAAGGTCAGATCGCGGTCATAGCTGAGCTGCTGCCCGCCGTCGGCCAGCCAGGGAGGGCCGCCCTGCTGAGAGTAGAGCGTCTGGAACCAGCGCCAGGGTGTCGACGGTTCGTCGATCGTAGCCACCGTGGCGCCGTAGGCACCGGTTACCTCCTTGGCGGCCGTGAGCGCGGACTCCCACTGGTCGGTCCCCTGGATCGGCTTGAGCTGACCGGAAGCGTCCAGCAGCCCGGCCTTGTCGCAGACGTCGACGTTGTAGTAGAGGACGAATGGATGTAGATCGAACGGGATCGCGTACGTCTTGCCGTTCACCTTCTGCGCCTCCCACGGCTTCGGGCTGAAGTCGCTCGGCTTCAGCCCGACCAGGGCAAGCATGTCGTCGGTGATTTCAGTGAGTAGGTCGGCCTCGGCCAGATTCGACTGGCGGGTCAGGTGGGCGATCGCCACGTCGGGCGGCGCGCCGCCCAGGGTGGCCAGCGAGACCTTGGTGTAGTACGGATTCCCCCAGGTGAACGTCGCCGCCTCCAGGCCATTGGGATAAGTGGCCCGGTATTCATCGAGCATGGTCAGCATTCGGGCACCGTCGCCGCCACCGAACAGGTTCCAGTAGGTAACCGTGTTGGGATCGAGCTGCGTGCCGGCCAGGCCGGCCGACAAGGCGGTACCACAGCCACTCAGGCCACCGGCCAAGCCGAAGGCAGCGGCGGCTCCGAGGCCACCTCGCAGCACTGCGCGACGAGAAACGGTCCTCTGGACCGACGGGACATCACCGAGATGAGTGGCTCTCACGAGTACCTCCCCGCCTTCTTACGAGAGCCACTCTAAGGACGCGGGCGGGCTCGTTGCAACGTTGCAGAGGCGATTTCTCGAATTGTGGTGCGCGGCGAAGTCGAGCCCCGAGTACCGTTGAGCCGTGCGAGCGACGGTTCGAGACGTGGCCCGCCTGGCCGGCGTTTCACCGACGACGGTGTCCAACGTCGTCAACGGGCTAGTTCAAGTCAGTCCCGAGACGCGGGTGAGGGTCGAGCGAGCCCTCTCTGCGCTCGACTACGTTCCCAACCTCTCCGCGCGTGGATTGCGGAACGGGCGCAGCGGCGTGATCGCCCTCGCTCTGCCCAATCTGTCGACCCCGTACTCCGCGGTGCTGGCCCACCACATAGTCCGCGCCGCCACCGAGCGCGGCTGGAGCGTGCAGATCGAGGAGACCGGGCACGGCAGTCGGCGCGAGGCTGAACTCTTGTCGAGGGCCTGGGCCAATCTCGTCGACGGCCTCATTCTCAGCCCGGTTCTGCTGGAGACCAGCGCTGTCCAGCGGGCGGTCTCGCTTCCCCCCGTTGTGCTGATCGGAGAGGTGGACCAACCGGGCGCCGACCACGTCTGGATCGACAATATCGCTGCCGCGCGGGCGATAACTGAGCTGCTCCTGGCCTACGGCCATCGGCGCATCGCCATCCTGGGGGTGAGGAATTCCGCCACCTCGCGACTACGCGAACAGGGGTACCGGGTGGCGTTGGCGTCGGCCAACCTGCCGACGTACGGTGCAATGGAGATTGGTTGCCCTCAGTGGACGTCTGACGGCGGCTACGAGGCGATGCGGACATGGCTGACCGAGCATGAGCCTCCTGAGGCGTTGTTCGCCTTCACCGACTCCCTGGCTCTCGGTGCCTTGCACGCACTGTCGGAGTCTGGACTTCGGGTGCCCGAGGACGTCAGCGTGGTGGGCTACAACGACGTTCCCGAAGCTGCCCATTACGCGCCCCCGCTGACCACGGTTGGCTTCGACAAGCAGGCCTTCGCCGACGCCGTGCTGGATCGGCTGTCCACTCGCATTGCCGATCCGAGCGCGCCCATCACGTCGCGAACCATCGCCTTCCGGTTGATGGAGCGCGACAGCGTTGCTCGCTGCCGCCGCCCCGGCGGCAGTGCCTTGGCAACGCCGTTGTAACGATGTAGCGTCAGGGCCAACGAGGCCTCCGTCGGGGCCCCGGGTTCCGGTCACGCGAGGCCCTGAGCTGGACCATGCCGTCGGAAGGTTCACGGCGGCGGTCGACACCATTACCAAGATCATCTGGGCGTCACGGCGTTCCGGATTGATCACGAGGTCGGAAGGTTGTGACATGCTCACCGCTTCGGTCGTGCTCGAACCGAGTTTCACCGTAGGGCCCGTGAACCGGCGGCTGTTCGGCGGCTTCGTCGAGCACATGGGCCGGTGCGTCTACACCGGCTTGTACGAGCCGGGCCACCCGCTGGCGGACGAGGACGGCTTCCGGACCGACGTCCTCGACCTCATCCGCGAGCTCGGGATCAGCGTCGTTCGTTATCCAGGCGGCAACTTTGTGTCCGGCTACCGCTGGGAAGACAGCGTGGGTCCCGCCGAGGACCGCCCGACCCGGCTCGACCCCGCCTGGCGGAGTGTGGAGAGCAACCAGTTCGGGTTGGACGAGTTCATCCGGTGGTGCCGTAAATCCGACATTGAGCCGATGTTGGCCATGAATCTTGGGACCCGCGGCACCCAGGAGGCGGTCGAGTTGTGGGAGTACTGCAACCACCCGGGCGGGACCTCCTGGTCGGATCTGCGCCGGAGGCACGGCGCAGCAGAGCCCTATGGCGTACGGATGTGGTGCTTGGGCAACGAGATGGATGGACCTTGGCAGCTGGGGCACAAGTCGGCCGACGAATACGGCCGGCTCGCGGCCACCACCGCTCGCGCCCTCCGTCAGTTCGACGCCGGTTTGGAGTTGGTCGCCTGCGGCAGCTCGCACCGCCAAATGCCAACTTTCGGCTCCTGGGAGGCAACCGTCCTCGAGCACGCCTACGACGAGGTGGACTTCATCTCGGCGCACGCCTACTACGAGGACAAGGGGGACACGGCGAGCTTCCTTGCCTCCTCGGTCAACATGGATCTCTTCATCACCGACGTCGTCGCCACCGCCGACTTCGTTCGGGCACGGCTGAACAAGACCAAGCGGATCAACGTCTCCTTCGACGAGTGGAACGTCTGGTACTTGAGTCGTGTTCCGGGCCAGGACTCGCCTTGGCAGGCCACCCCCAGGATCAGTGAGGACGCCTACACGCTGGCCGATGCCGTTGTCGTCGGGTCAATGCTGATCACCCTGCTCCGGCACACCGATCGGGTCACCTCGGCCTGCCTTGCTCAGCTGGTGAACACTATCGCGCCGATCCGGACCGAACCAGCGGGTCCGGCCTGGCGGCAGGCCACGTTCTACCCCTTTGCGCTCACGGCCCGGCACGCCAGGGGCGATGTGCTGCGGGTCGAGCCGACCGCACCGACCTACTCCACCTCGCTCTACGGCGACGTGCCGGTCCTCGACGCGACCGCTACTCGAGATCCCGACGGCGGCGACATCACAATCTTCGTGCTCAACCGTCACCAGGATGAGCCGGTGCAGCTGGAGGTGAACACTGCGGCCCTCGGTCCGGTCGGGGTACAGGAGGCTGTCGCGCTCGCCGGTCCAGACCCCTCAGCCGCCAACACGGAACACGACCCGAACCGCGTTATTCCTACTCCACTTCACGCCGAAGCACAGCAGGGGACTCTCAGTGTGCAGCTCCCGCCAGTTTCCTGGGCCTGTATTCGACTTGGCATCCGGGCCGACACGGGCTAAGGCTAGGGCGGTTCTGAACCATGCAACAGAGGTCGGGAAAGCGTCTCTGGACGCTGTTGGCCGTAGCAGCTGTTACCGCGCGACGGCGTCTCTACCGAACGTCGAGGCGGACTGCTCAGATACCTAGACCCCCAATTCGATCGCTTGCGCCTAGGTTGGGTCTACTTGAGGCTGTACGACACCGCGCGGTGGCGGCACCGCAACCGCAGGAAGCAGGGATGATCTATGTCCGACATCCGGTCCGGCACCGGTGGTAAGGGTCAGCCCTCTACCGCCAACACCGGAACCGCAGATCTAAACCAGCTCGCCGAAGACTTCGGTGATCTGGCTCGTACCCTAGAGGAGCATGACGATCCGGATGTCCTTCTGGCTGAGATCGTCGCTGCCGCAGTGGCCATGGTTCCCGGTGCGGACGAAGGATCCGTGAGCGTGGTCACCGCCCGTTCGGTTGTCGGCTCCCAGGCTCCCACCGGTGACCTCCCGGTTCAGGTCGACGCCCTCCAGCAAGTAACCGGGCAGGGGCCGTGTTTGGACGCGGCCTTCGAGCAACTGACCGTCCGGGTCGCTGACATGGCGAGTGAGGACCGTTGGCCGCAGTTCGCACGGCGAGCCAGTGAAGCCGGGGCGGGGAGCATGTTGTCGTTGCAGCTGTATGTGGAAGGCGACAACCTCGGGGCGCTGAACCTCTACTCCCGCAGACCTAACGCATTCGATGACGAGTCCGAACAGGTCGGGCTGCTCTTCGCCTCCCACGCCGCGGTCGCTTACGCCGGCGTCCGGAAGGAGGCCCAGCTCGCCAAAGCCGTCGGCAGCCGCGACCTGATCGGGCAAGCCAAAGGCATCTTGATGGAGCGTTACAACATCAGCGCCGAACGCGCGTTCCTGGTATTGATCCGAGTCAGCCAGAACACCAACCGGAAACTCCACGACATCGCCGCCGAACTAGCCCGAACGGGTACCGTTCCCGGCATCCAAGCGCCGCCGCCCTCGAGTTGATCGCCTCGATCCTTGGGTGACGGCCCCCAGGCACCGGTCTAGGGCCGTCGCGGACACGCATTTACGCTTGCGGTTGATTTGTTGGCCGACCTCTTCTCACCGACCAAGCCAGCCATTCCATTCTCGGCATCAGACGTTCTTTGCACGTTGCTTCGTTGGTGTCAGCCCCAACCGGCCTCGTGTCCCAATCACAAGGCGGCGACAGCCACCAGCAGCCATTGGTTCGCTCAGCCGGTAGGTCAGTGTACTGCGGCAAGCCCGGGTCGGCCGAGGCTCGCTTTCCCGCCCGGCGAAACCCGCGCCCTTAGCCGGCCCGAGCACAGCAACGGCAACGGCGGACCTAGAACTGGCTAGTGGCGTCGCTGAGACGTTTGCGTTTGCGGTTGATTTTCTCGAGGATCTCGTCGGAGGTCCAGGTCCAGACGAACGGGTGCTTGCGCTGGTTCCAGCCGTTGATGAACCGGCGGATCTCTGATCATCAGGTCCCAGTCCTGCCTATCCGGGTACACGCGCAGGTGAACCGCTCCAGGAAAGCAGTGGCCGTGAGGGCCGGGGTAGGCGACGGCGCCGTCAGCTGGCAGTCAGCTCACTCAACAGCAGCGCGCAGGCAAAACCCACCGCAGTCGCCAGCGCAACCTTCGGGCCGCCATGCTCGAACGCCTCCGGAAACATTGTGTCGGCGAGCATGGCGAGGATGCCACCCGCCGCGAGCGCGAGGATTCCGCTGGTCAGCCCGGGGGACAGGCTCGATAGGAGCGCATATCCGGCCACGGTCGCTACGACGCATACCAGCGCGACTGCCCCCCAAACGCCAAGGATGTAGCCGCGGGAGCGGCCCTCCTCCTTCATCGCCGCGGCGCTGCCGAGGCTTTCTGGGACATTCGCTAAAAACACCGCCGCCAGCAGCACGAGCCCGAGACTCGGTCCCTCCGCGTGCAGACTTACCCCGATCGCGATGCTCTCAGGGATGCCATCGATTACTGCACCAACCAGCAGCGCGGTGCCAGCGACAGCGGCGGCTTTCGGGCTCTCGGGCTTTTCCTCAGCATCGGGAACGACATCCGTGGGGTCACGTCCGGTGCGTTTCGGTGATTTGGCGGCCATCCGCTCCAACACCACATCGGCCGCAACGTAGATGGCTGCGCCGATGAGGAACCCACCGATTGCGTAGGCCGCCCCGCCCTTGTCGAACGCCTCACGCATCAAGTCGAAGGTCAGAGCGGACACCAGGACGCCTGCTCCGAATCCGATGATGCCTGCCACGAGCCGTCGCGGTGGCGACGTGAAGAGTCCGAGCAGCACACCGATAACGAAACTTGAGCTGGCCAGCGATCCGTACAGCAAGGCAGTGGCCATCGTCAGCACCTCATCCCTGAGCACATGAAGCGAGTTGCAGGTCCTCCACACCACAACTCTCGAGCCTGGTGTTGCTTATGTTAAAGATCCGTCCTGCCCTGATGGTCAGCCGGTCGCCGTCCGTCGTCCAGCCAGGATGAGGTAACCGGCCGGATTCAATCCTTCGTGCGAGTTGCGGGCTCCGCAAAACAGGCACTTGATATCTGTGGACCGCCACGAGAGTCTCACCGACATCGTTTCAAGCTCACCGAGGCGTGCGTACCCGGTTCCACCACAGTGAGAGCCCCACGGCGACCGCAACGAGCAATCCTCCCGCGCCGGCGAACCACGATGCGATGTCGACGTGCTTCCTGACCACCGTCACCTGGCTGGGCAGATCACCCAGTGCCTCCTGCAGCTGGTCGGCATTCTCGGCCTTGTAGTACTGGCCGCCGGTGATCTCGGCGACGGTCCGCAGGGTGGCCTCGTCGATAACCCGCGGACTGCGGCCCGCGGCGCCACCGAAACCGCCGCGCGGACCTCCGCCGGCCCATCCGCCGGCCTGCCGGCCGGTGCAGGCCATCGGCGAGGGGGTGGTGGTGCCGAATCCGATCGTGAACACCCTTAAGCCCCGGACGGCCGCCGATTCGGCGGCTGTCGTCGGTTCGACGCCCTGGGTGTTTGCGCCATCGGTCAGCACGACGATCACGTCCGCCGCGTAGCCCGACCGCTGAGCTGATTCCGCATCGACCCCGGTGGGGGCCACGGTCGGGTCGATAGCGGCGATGCTGTCGATCGAGGTGAGAATTGCCGAGCCGATCGCCGTACCGCGGGCCGTGGTGAAGTTGTCGATCGCCTCAATCAACGCATCCTTGTCGGTGGTCGGCGGCACCTGCAGGCCCGCGACGCCCGCGAAGGCCACGAGACCGATCTTGGTCTCGCCGTTCTGGGACTCGATGAAGGAGACGGCCGCCTCCTGGGCAACGGTGAGCCGGTTGGGTTCGACGTCGGTGGAGCACATGGATCCGGAGACGTCCATCGCCAGCACG
>DASQUD010000178.1:0-10854 GCA_035641455.1 Propionibacteriaceae bacterium
CCGCGGCATCGAAGGCGGCCGCCGGGTGGTCTTCGTCAATCCCGCGGATATCGCCGAGTTGGGTTTCGCGGACGGCGATCTGGTCGATCTGGTCACCCACTGGACCGACGATGACCGTGAGCGCCGGGCGGCTTCGTTCCGAATCGTGGCGTACCAGACGCCGCCCGGCTCTGCTGCCGCCTACTATCCCGAGACCAACTCGCTGGTGCCGCTGGACTCGACGGCAGAGGGCAGCAACACTCCGACCTCGAAGTCGATCATCGTCGCCTTGGTGAAGCCAGGCACGAGCCTTGGTTCCACATCGCATGGCGGTCAACGGCAGACCGGGGCGGACGATGGTCACAAGCACCATCCCGAGCCAACTCACCTCTCATAGCCGGGCCCAGATCCGCCAGACCGGCCCTGAGCCAACCGGCGTACGCTGCCTCATGGGCTTCTTCCGGAGGCGCAACCACGAGCTCACAGCCGCCCCGGCCTGCCCGACGAGCCGTCCGGAGCCAGTTCAGGAGGACCCGCGTCGCACCCTGCTGCGGGTGACCTCTGAGGCGCTGATCCTGCAGGACGATGCCGACGCGGTGCTCGCGGGTGTGCGTAGTCGCCAGCACATGGGAGTCCTGGCGCCGCGGGCCGGCCCATTGGTCCGCCGCTTCTTCGCCCTTCGCGACCTGCTACCTCAGCGGTACGACGATCCGGATGCGGAGCGCTGGAGAGCGCTCCTCGACTCGATCCTGCACCACCACGCCCTGCTGCTGTCCATGGCGCTGGATCTGCTGGCCTACGAATGGCGATCCGAGCGCATCGCTGAACAGGTCGACGCATTGGATGGGATGGGCGCCCCTGGGCGCTGGCTGGAAGATCTCTACGCTCAACTCCGGGAGGCCGTGCCCAGCCCTGGCCACGTCGCCATCGGTGGCTAGCGCCCGCAGTTTCCGACGGGCTTTCCCGACGCGCTTGACCACTTCTGTGGATCCGGGACCCGCACCGCAGGCTGGTCAGCTAACCTGCGGGCAGTTTCTTCGGCCTCCTCGCGCTCAGACAGGAGCTTCGTGAGCGATAAGGATCAAGATCTTCAGTCCTCCAGCCAGGGTCATGAGCCCAGCGATATCACCTACGACGAGCAGTTCTACCCCGCGCGGCCGGCGCGGCTCCGGCCGCGGGCCCGGCTGAGGACGCTCTTTCCTTGGCGGCCCCGCACAGAGCGGTCGGGTAAGCCCAGCGGCGAAAATCCGGCGTACGTGGAGTGGCTGCTGGAGCAGTCCATGCTGTCGGACGCAACCACGTTCGCGAAGCAGTTCTCCGGCCAGGGCAGCATGTGGCAAAACCCGTTCGCCAACCCCGATCCGCGGGCCGCGATCGAGAAGGCCTCAGTGTGGTTCACCGCCTACCCGATCTCGATGATCACCAAGCCAGGGACGTCCTTCCTCGGGACCCTGGGCGACCCGCAGCTGTGGCAGGCCTTCGCCGAGATCGGCATCGAAGCGGTCCACACAGGGCCGGTCAAGAAGGCCGGCGGACTCGCCGGCTGGGATCCGACGCCCAGCGTGGACGGCCACTTCGACCGGATCAGCACTCACATCGACGACGCCTTCGGCACCGAGGACGAGTTCCGTGCCATGTGCGAGGTGGCCTCGGCGCACGGCGGCACGGTAATCGACGACATCGTTCCCGGCCACACCGGCAAGGGCGCGGACTTCCGGCTGGCGGAGATGAAGTACGGGGACTACCCCGGCATCTATCACATGGTGGAGATCCCCGCCCACGACTGGCACCTGCTGCCCACCGTTCCGCGCGGGCGAGACTCGATCAACCTGGACTACGAAACAGAAGATCTGCTGTCCAAGGCGGGCTACATCGTCGGCCAGCTGCAGCGAGTGATCTTCCAGGACCCGGGGATCAAGGACACCAACTGGAGCGCCACGGCACCGGTCATCGGTCCTGATAAGGAACACAGGCGTTGGGTCTACCTCCATTACTTCAAGGAGGGTCAACCGTCGATCAACTGGCTGGATCCCACCTTGGCCGGCATGCGGCTGGTGATTGGAGACGCTCTGCACTCGTTGGGTGACCTGGGCAGTGGGGCGCTGCGGCTTGACGCTAACGGCTTCCTCGGGGTGGAGAAGAGCGCGGAGGGGACGCCAGCCTGGTCAGAAGGGCACCCTCTGTCGGAGGCAGCCAACCAGCTGATCGCCAGCTTGGTCCGCAAGGTCGGTGGCTTCACCTTCCAGGAGCTCAACCTCACTATCGACGACATCAAGAACACCTCCGAGCGCGGTGCCGATCTGTCGTACGACTTCGTGAACCGCCCCGCCTACCACCATGCGATGGCAACGGGGGACACGGAGTTCCTTCGCCTCACGCTGCGGTTAGCCCAGCAGGCCGGCGTAGAGGCCGCCTCACTGGTTCATGCGCTCCAGAACCATGACGAGATGACCTACGAGCTCGTCCATTTCGCGACGCTGCATTCGGCCGACGTCTTTGATTTCCGCGGCGGGCACGTCGCCGGTGCTGCGCTGGCGGAGACCATCCGGCGTGATCTGATCGACAACCTCACTGGCGATGCCGGCCCGTACAACGCCACCTTCACGACCAACGGCATTGCTTCCACGACGGCGACGATCATCGCCGCGTCCTTGGGCCACACCTCCATTGCGAGGCTCACCTCAGAGCAGGTCGAATCGATCAAGCAAGCCCACTTGCTGTTGGCGATGTTCAACGCTCTACAGCCCGGTGTTTTCGCGTTGTCCGGCTGGGACCTCTGCGGAGCGCTGACCCTTGATCGCAAGCAGGTTGCCCCTTTGCTCAGTGACGGGGACACCCGCTGGATCCATCGCTCGGCGTACGACCTGATGAATTACCGCCCCGACGCGAGTGAGTCGCTTTCCAAGATGCCGCGCGGCATCGCCCTGTACGGCTCCTTGCCGGAGCAGTTGGCCGACGATTCGTCGTTCATCTTCCGGCTGCGCGACATCCTGGCGATCCGGAAGCGCTATGGCATTGCCACGGCGCTTCAGCTCGACATTCCGTCGGTGTCCCACAAGGCGATGCTGGTGATGGTGCATCAGTTGCTGGACGCCGAGCAGGTGACCGTCCTCAACTTCTCCGCTGAGCCGATTTCGGGCACGGTGCGATCTGAGAGTCTGGTGCCAGGGAGCCTGCTGCTGGACATGTTCACCGACGAAGAGCTTGGCGAGATCGATAACCTGAACAGCTTCTCGATCGCCCTCAAGCCTCACGAGGGCAAGTCACTGTTGGTGATGTGCCCCGGCGATCACCCGGTCCACGCTGGCATTTCTTGAGCGGACTCCCCGCCATCGACCATCGGCCGGGGCAAGGGGGGCGGCACCACATTCGCTCTTGATCCCGGTTCCTACGATGCCAATGTGAGGCATGTGCTCGGAGTGGTTGCCGTGCTGATCACGCTGGTCCTCGTCGCTTGCGGCAGCGGCGGGCCAGCCGAGCCGGCAGAGCCCCCGGCGCCAGCCACGCGGGCAGAGTCGCAGGTGCCCGCCACGCCGGCAGAGTCGAAGGTGCCCGCCACGCCGGCAGGGCCAGCGGTGCGATTCACCGCCGCCGGCGACTTCGGCTCCAACGAGAAGGCCGATGCCGTGTTGAAGACGATCAAGAGCCTCAACAGTGATCTCACGCTTGCTCTCGGCGACCTCTCCTACGGCAGGCCGGGTGCCGAGAAACAGTGGTGCGACTACGTGACTGACCGGCTCGGGGAGGGCTATCCCTTTGAGGTCCTGGCCGGCAACCATGAGAGCGACGGCCGCAATGGGAACATCGACGCGTTCGCCTCCTGCCTGCCGAACGAGTTGCCGAACCTCGTTGGCTCGTACGGGACCCAGTACTACGTCGATGTGCCGGCCAAGGATCCGCTGGTCCGCTTCGTGATGATTTCTCCGGGCCTGCGTTTCCCGGACGGAACCTGGGAGTACCGAAAAGGCTCGGCCCGCTATGAGTGGACGGCGCGGGCCATCGACGCGGCTCGGGAGAAGGCGATTCCCTGGGTCGTCGTTGGCATGCACAAGCCGTGCCTCTCCGTCGGCCGGTACAGCTGTGATTCGGGGTCTGACCTGTTCAATCTGCTACTGACGAAGCGGGTGGATCTGATTCTTGGCGGTCACGACCACAGTTACCAGCGGACCAAGCAGCTGAGGTTGAGCGACGGCTGCAAGGCGATAGCCATCAGGTCGTTCGACGAAGACTGTGTCGCTGATGAGGACGGCGAGCTGGTCCGCGGAGCTGGCAGCGTCTCGGTCGTCGCAGCCACCGGGGGGAGGGGTCAGTATGACGTGTCCGGTTCCGACTCCGAAGCCAACTATTTCGCCAGCGTCGCGGGTGGCAACCGCAACGAAACCTACGGAGCGCTGGATGTCATGGTGACCGAAACCAAGCTGCAAGCCTCCTTCGTCCCCGCCGCCGGCGGCACGCACACCGACACGTTCTCGATACACGCATCTCGCTGAAGCGGCTGGGGCGCTCATCAGCGCTCCGAACGCTCTGCACAAACGCCTGACGTATACCCCTATATCCCTACGGCCGCTAGCATCGGGCGTCGGGAAGCTTGCGGGGGGCGCTGCTTTCTGAGTCGGCCGCTGCGGGTGCGGTCGATGAGTCGTCGAAGCGCCTCCGGGGAGTGACATGGAGCAGACGCACGACCGGCTCAGGTGGGCCACTCTATGACCAGGACAGGATGGCTGCCCGGAGCACTGGCCGCGGCCGGCCTCGGCTACTGGGCCGCCTTCGGGCAGACGTCACAGGCCTTTGGGCCTTTCCCCTACCAGGCGAGCACGACGGAGCGGCTGGTCGCACTGACCTTCGATGACGGTCCCAACGAGCCCTACACGTCTCGCCTGCTCGACGTATTGGAGGATCGGCAGGTGCAGGCCACGTTCTTCGCGGTCGGGCGCTGCGCGGAGCGTTTCCCCTCGACGGTGCGCCGGATCGTGCAATCCGGTCATGTCCTCGGCAACCACAGCTATCGCCACCAGTTCAGCCGCTATCTCACCGAACCGGGTCAGGGGCGGGAGATTGAGCGGGGTCAGCAGGTGCTGAATCGGATCGCCGGAGTGGTTCCCGCTCTCTACCGGCCACCGTGGCTCTGCCACTGGCCATGGGTTCTCGACGGGATCCGCAATGCCGGTCTCCAGGTGGTGTCCGGGCGATTCGCGCATCCGCTTGAGCTCCTCCAACCGCCGGCCAGGATGCTGGCTGCCCGCGCGACGAGGTTGGCCCGGCCAGGCCGGATCCTGATCTTCCACGACGGTTTCGACGCCCGCGGCGGTCGGCGCGACCAAAGCGTTGCCGCCATCGGTCCGTTGGTCGACAAGCTGACCGGCTACGGCTACCGGTTTGTGACGGTCGACCGGCTGCTCGGTGTCCCGGCGTATCAGCAATGACCCAGACTGAACCGGGACCGGACGATTCTCGTCTGAAGAAGCGACGGATCGCCGACGAATGTCATCGATCGAGGAGGATCTCAGGAGGGCGGTGTTGAGCGGCGCCCAGAAGCAGGCCGCACTGCAGGCGCTGCACGACCGCCATGCCGGTGAGTTGTGGCGGTTTGCGCTGCGGCTCACGTCGGACCGCCAAGCCGCCGAGGATGCGGTACAGGAGGTGTTGCTCAAGGCCTGGAAAGACCCCGGTCTGGTGGATCGGGACGACGCCGCAGCCCGGGCCTGGCTTTTCACCGCAACCCGGAACTTGATCATCGATCGCTGGCGCAGTGCGGCCTTTCGGCACGAGTTGGGCACCGCGGATCCGCCCGATGCGCAGTCGAACGATGCCACCAGCGTGGTTCTTGATCGGTGGCTGATCGCCGAGGCGCTGAACGCGTTGTCAGTCGAACACCGTTCGGTGATCAGCGCCGCCTACTTCGAGGGCCGCTCGGTCGCTGACATCGCCGCTCGCTTCCGCATTCCCGAGGGGACCGTGAAGTCCCGCCTCCACTATGGGCTGCGGATGTTGAAACTGATCCTGCAAGAGAAGGGAGTGACTCGGCCATGAACGCTGATGCCGATTCGTTCTCGCTCTTGGACGCGGCCTACGTGCTGGGCGCGCTCTCTCCAGCGGAGAGGCGGGAGTTCGAGGAGCATCTGGCCGGCTGCGCGAGCTGCCAGCGATCAGTCGCTGAATTGGCCGGCGTGCCCGGCCTGCTCGGTCAGGTATCACCCGAGGATGCAGCCTTTCTGGCCGCCCGCGTACAGCCGGCGGAAGGCGATACGGCACCGACGACGCTGATGCCCCGGATGATCGGGGAGCAACGGACGCGGCGCCGGCGACTTCGCGCCGCAGTGGTAGGAGCGGCGGCGGCCCTGATTCTGATCATCGGTGGCGTCGCGTTGGGTGCCGGACTGCTGCCATTCGGACAGCGCAATTCGCCTTTCTTGCTTGCCTTCTCCGAGGTACAGCCCACCACCATCACCGCCATCGTCGAGGTGGTGCCGGCCAGCGAAGGGACCGATTTCTTGGTGGAATGCCAGTACGCCGAAACCAATCAGCCAACCGGCGGTACGTCCGAGACTTACGAGATCTGGATCATCGATCGGTCGGGAACCGCGGTTGAGGCAAAGGCCTGGCCCGCCAAGCCAGGTCGGGTGATGACGCCGCAGGCTCACTCGCCTCTGAAGGTCTCGCGACTTGCCACCGTCGAGATCCGAAGTTCGGCAGGCGAGACGCTGCTCCGCGCCGATCTGCGTTAGCACATGGGAGAGTAGGTGGCCTGACCGACCAGGAGGTAGCGATGGCCATCCGACCCCAACTGGTTTCCCGCGGCGAGCAACCGTACGCCTCCATCACCAACTCCGTACCGATGCCTCGGCTGAGCGACGAACTACAGCCTCAAATCGGGGAGGTCTTCGGCTGGCTGGCGGCCCGCGGCATCCAACCCGCGGGACCGCCTTTCTGGAAGTACAACCGTATTGACAACAGGGGCATCGTCGAAGTCGAAGTGGGCGTGCCCACGGCGGACGAAGTCTCCGGCGACAACCGGGTGCAACCGCATCTGCTGCCGGGAGGCAGCTATGCGGTCGCTCGGCACGTGGGGCATCCTCAGAAGCTGCCTGATGCGACCAGCGAACTGCTCGACTGGGCCGCCTCCGAAGGCATTGCCTGGGACATGTGCCAGGAGGACGAGGGTGAACTCTGGGTGGCACGCCTGGAGGAGTATCTGCACAATCCGATGAGCCAGCCCGACATGGAGAAGTGGCAGACGAATCTGATCTTCAAACTGGCCGACGAGCGGTGAACCGGCGAACTCGGATCGCATCAATTCTGACGCCGGCCGAGTGGCGCTCGCTGATCGGCATGGCGGTCGTCATCGTCGCCCTGCATGTCGTCGGCTGGGGCGTCTTGGCCGGCATCGTGGCACCGCACTCCTTCGATATCGGTTCGGGCCAGGTCTTCGGCATCGGGCTCGGGTTGACCGCCTACGCGCTGGGGATGCGGCACGCCTTCGACGCCGACCACATTGCCGCCATCGACAACACCTCCCGCAAGCTCATGTCGGATCACCAACGCCCGCTCTCTGTGGGCTTCTGGTTCTCGCTCGGGCATTCCTCAATCGTCTTTGTCCTGGTGGCCCTGCTAGCCCTTGGCGTGCGCGCACTGGCGGGCCAGATCAGCAGCGAGTCGTCGGCCCTGCAGCACGTCACGAACCTCGTCGGCACCGCAGTCTCAGGCACGTTCCTCTACCTCATCGGCATCGTCAATCTGGTGATCTTGATCGGCATCGTCAAAGCGTTTCGTCGAATGCGGTACGAGAGACTGGGTGACGATGCCTTGGAAGCCCAACTGGCTAATCGGGGCCTACTGAGTCGCCTCCTTGGTGGAGCGATGCGAACGGTCCGGAGACCGTGGCACATGTATCCGATCGGATTGGCGTTCGGTTTCGGTTTCGACACGGCCACCGAGGTGAGCCTGCTGGTGCTCGCCGGCGGCGCGGCCGCCTTCAGCCTGCCCTGGTATGCCGTATTGACGCTACCGATCCTTTTCGCTGCCGGCATGAGCTTGCTGGACACCATCGATGGCTGCTTCATGAACGTCGCCTATGGCTGGGCTCTGACCACACCGGTGCGCAAGATCTTCTACAACCTGACCGTGACCGGCCTGTCGGTGGCGGTGGCGTTGATCATCGGCACCATCCAGCTGACGTCGATCCTGGCAGATCGGCTCGGCGTGACCCACGGCCCCTTGGCCTATCTGGCCAAGCTCGATCTCAGTGCCGTCGGCCTCGTGGTGGCTCTGGGTTTCGTAGGCGTCTGGGTACTTGCCTTGGCGGTGTGGCGTTTTGGGCGGATCGAGCAACGGTGGACGCCGACGGCACCCGCCGACTGATCAGCTCAGATTGATCTCATCCGCAGGAGCGACCAGCGCGTGCAGCCCGCGCAGGGCCATCGGATAGCCTGCCACGCCAAACCCGATCAGCACGCCGGCCGCCACCGACGACAGGTAGGAGTGGTGTCGGAAGGGCTCTCGGGCATGCACGTTGGAGATGTGCAGCTCAACCACCAGAAGCCCGGACCCCGCCACCGCGTCGTGCAAGGCAATGCTGGTATGAGTGTAGGCACCGGCATTGATCACCGCACCGACGAGCCGGCCGTCTCGTTGCGCGCGACCAGCTTCCTGTACCCACTCGACCAGCTCGCCCTCGTGATTCGACTGCCGGAAGTCGAGCTCCCAGCCCAGCTCAGCGGCAGTCGTACGACAGGCGTCGGCCACGTCGGCCAGCGTCAGCGATCCGTAGATCTCGGGTTGACGGTCGCCGAGCATATTGAGGTTAGGGCCGTTCACCACCAGGACTTCCGTCATAGCCACTCCGTTCTCTCGAGCCTCGCCCCGATGGTGTCATGTCCGCGCTGCCGTGCTGACGTAACGTGCACACAGGATTACCCGAGGAGGAAGGTGAATGAAGCGCACCGAGGCGCTCGCTTACCGGATTGGAGCGCAGCAGCTTGATCGGGCAAGGGCATCGCGCGCTCTGACGGACGCTGACATCCTGGACTTCGGCGTCCAGGACACCGGCCGGGACGGGGCAAGCTGGGCGCTGGCCAATCGTGGCGTGCCGGTGGAGAGCGCAACCGAGTTGGAATCCTGTCCGGATGTTGCCCTGGCCTGGACGCTGCGAAGCGCGCCGCACTTCTACCGCCGCGACGATCTCCCAGACGTGTTGGCGGCTACCTCCCCGTTCTCAGACCAGGATGCGGCCAAGCGAGTGATTGGTGCCGACAAGCCGCTGAAGGAGGCGGGTATTCGGACTCTTGACGGCTTGGCCGAGGTGGCGACTCAGATGCGCTCCGTCGTCACCAAGCCCATGGTCAAGGGCGAGGTGTCGACCGCACTAACGTCCAGACTTGGCTCGCCGTACCTTCGCTACTGCGGGTCTTGCGCTGCCACCCACTCGTGGGAGGTGCCCTTCCGTCTCAGCGCGCTGTACGCCGGACTGGAACTGGAGCCAGGAACCTCACCTCCGGTCCTGCGACCGATTCCCGGCTGGCCGAAGCGTGCGCCGGGGCCGGCGGACGACCCTGGATCAGCGCCCGAGCGCTTGCAGCCCATTCGCAATTACCTCAGATTCTTGGGTCCAGCCACCCCTAACGATGTCGCTGGCTTCCTCGACGCCCCCGTCGCGGAGATCAAAGCCCACTGGCCCGAGGAGGCGGTCGAGGTGAGCCTCGACGGCCGTAAGGGCTGGATGCTGAAAGATCACCTCAAGAGCGATCATGATGCTGGTCTTGTTCGGTTGCTCGGCGGCTTCGACCTTTTCCTCCAGGGCAAGGACCGACAGCTCATCGTTCCGGACAAGTCACGGCACAAGCAGCTCTGGCCCGTGCTCGGCCGTCCCGGCGCCGTGCTGTCCGGCGTCGAGATCGTCGGAACCTGGCGGCCGAAGGCGGCAGGGAGAACGTTCACGCTGCGCCTTGACTTGTGGGACAAGATCAGCAAAGCAGTCCGCGGCCAGATCGAGACCGAGGCGGAGCGATTGGCGTCCCACCGCGAACTCACGCTGGCTGGGATCGAGGAGGACTAGCGGCCCAATGCCGCGTGGGCGGCCGGCGACCAGCACACCGCGCCGGCCGAGCCAGGGTGTTACGACGGCGCCTCCCAGCGGACATCCGCTGGTGCCTTATCCGGGCGCAGGCCGCGCCAGACCGGGTGCCGCAGTCGGCCCGGCTCAGTCAGTTCGCCATAGGTCACTTCACCGACCAGTGACGGTGTCACCCAGTGAGCGTCGCGGGCATCCTCACGCGGTACGTCGATCAGTGGGCTCGTCTTGCGGGCGATGGGCTTCAGCAGGGCCTCGATCTCGTCGAGCTGGCGGTCGTTGAACCCGGATCCGACTCTGCCGAGGTAGCGAAGACCGTCCGGTGTGGGTACGCCGATCAGCAGCGACCCGACTCCGCCTTCACGCCGACCTTGCCCTGCTCGCCAACCGGCAATGACCACCTCTTGGGCTTTGTGCAACTTGATCTTGAGCCAGCTTCGGGAGCGGTGACCGGGCTGATAGGTCGAGCTCCGGCGCTTGGCCACGACTCCCTCCAGCTGCAGCTGCTTGCTCGTCTCGATCGCGGCTGTCAAGTCGCCCTCGAAGATCGGCGGCACCTGGATACGGGAACCCGGCTGCGGTTGGATCACGTTCTCGAGCACAGCTCGGCGCTGCAGGTAGGTCCTCTTGAGCAGCGATTGCCCGTTGACTTCCAGGATGTCGAAGAGCATCAGCTGGGCGGGGTAGCTGGCAGCCACCCGATGGATGTCGACGGGTCTGGTCAGGTTGATGCGGTTCTGCAGCAGGCCGAAGCGGGGCCTGCCTGCCCGATCGAGAACCACCACCTCACCGTCGAGGATGGCCGTCTG
>DASQUD010000179.1:0-5040 GCA_035641455.1 Propionibacteriaceae bacterium
CCACCAAGAACGACGACACAGTCCAACCGGCCCGACGCTGTCCCGCCGCTGCGGCCCAGATACTCACCGGCGCTGCCATCCGGCCACGGAATTGACGGATCGGATCGCGGTGGCCGCCACTGAAGGGGTGCTCGCTATGGATGGTCATCCCCAAGTTGTACCGGTCGAGTGGGGGCCGTGGACGCGGCCAGTCCCGATCGACGGAACGGCTAGCGTTCTCCGGGTGCCTTCACAGGGGGCAGCGCGTGAGATCAAGGAGTACGGATGGGATGGCTGGAGGCGCTTGTACTCGGCATCGTGCAAGGACTCACCGAGTTCTTGCCGATCTCGTCCAGCGCCCACCAATCGTTCGTCGGCCAGTTCTTCGGTGGTGAGGATGTGGGTGCCGCCTTCACGGCAATCACCCAATTGGGAACCGAAGCCGCGGTCATCTTGTTCTTCCGTCGCGACATCTGGTTGATCATCAAGCACTGGACGCTCGCCCTGGTCGGGCGGCTTCCGCGCAACGACCCGGAAGCGCGGATGGGCTGGCTCGTCATCATCGGCTCGGTTCCGATTGTGGTGCTGGGCGTGCTCTTCCAGGATGCGATTGACTCAGCGCTGCGCAATCTGTGGATCACCGCAGCGATGCTGGCCGGTTTCGGCGTCATCATCGGGATCGCGGACCGGTTAGCGCGAAATGTTCGGCCGCTCGAGTCATTGACCTGGCAGCACGGGATTTTCTTCGGCCTCGCGCAGTCGCTGGCGTTGATCCCGGGCGTGTCACGGTCGGGCGCGACGATCGCGGCTGGCCTCACCATGGGTTACCAACGGGTCGCGGCCGCCAAGTACTCCTTCCTGCTGGCGATTCCGGCCGTGGTCGGCTCAGGATTCTTCAAGCTGGCTGACATCTCCGACGACCCGGTCGAACCGGCGTGGGGCCCGATCGTCCTGGCCACGTCCGTCGCCTTCCTGATCGGCTACGCCGTGATCGCCTGGCTCCTGCGCTACGTGTCGACACACAACTTTCTCCCGTTCGTGATCTATCGGATTGCGCTCGCCGTTGCCCTGGCGGTGCTCCTGCTGACCGGCGTCTTGGAACCGTTGCCTCCGAGCTACGCACACGGCCCGCACTGATAGGCCGCTACCCCACGCCGGCATGGCTGAGCGCATCGGCGACGACCCTCAGCGTGCTCAGCTTTTCCTGGATGGAGTCTCCGTAGGGAACGACCGAGCAGGTCGTGACACCTGACGCGGCCAGCTTCTGAAGTCGGTCGGCGATCCGGTCGCGATCGCCAAGCAGCGACGTTTGATCGAGGAAGGCGAAGGGGATCGCGGCCATTGCGTCCCGATGACGCCGGTCCAGGTAGAGCTCCTGCACCGTCGCGGCCGCCTCCGCGAACCCCATGCGTACCGCAAGAGCATTGTAGAAGTTGTTCTCGCGGCTACCCATGCCGCCTAGGTAGAGGGCCGCGTACGGGCGCACCGCGTCAGCACACAGTCGTGGATCGCCGCCGATCACCAGCGGCACGCTGGGAACGACGTCGAACCCGTCCATCGACTTACCGGCCCGCGCTCGCCCGAGCGCGATCCGTGCACGCTGCTCAGCCGCGTAGTCCGGCGCATAGAAAACCGCGAGCCAGCCGTCTGCCAGCTCGCCGGCCAACTCCAGGTTCTTGGGTCCCACGGCCGCCAGGTAGATCGGAATGCGCTCGTTGACGGAGGTGATGGTCAGCTTCAGGGCCTTGCCTGGACCGTTAGACAGTGGAAGTTGGTAATGATCGCCCTGGAACGCCACCGTCTGGCGCGCCAAGGCGGTGCGAACCACCGTGATGTACTCCCGAGTTCGCCCCAATGGCGAGGAGAACCGCACGCCGTGCCAGCCCTCCGACACCTGCGGCCCGGACACGCCGAGCCCCAGCCGAAAGCGCCCGCCGCTGAGCACATCCAGGCTTGCGGCGGTCATCGCGGTGAGCGCCGGCGTACGCGCAGGAATCTGCATCACCGCCGAGCCGACGTCGATGCTCGACGTTTGGGCTGCGAGCCAGGCCAGCACCGTTGGGCTATCTGATCCATAAGCCTCCGCGGCCCAGACGACCGAGAACCCGAGTGCTTCGGCGTGCCGCGCCAGCTCCAACTGCCCGGTTGGATCCTCGGAGCCGACCAGATAGCCGAGGTTCAGCCCGAGGCGCATACCAGACACCGTAGTAGCGCCCGGGCGGCGGGTGTGGCCGTTAAGGTCTCCTGCATGGAAACTCGCCCCGTCGGGGTCAGCGGGCTGGAAGTCTCGCGGCTGGGCCTCGGCACCATGACGTGGGGACGGGACACGAGCGCGGAGCAGGCCCGCGGTTTGCTGGAGACGTTCTGTGATGCCGGCGGCACCTTGATCGACACGGCCGCCGCTTACGGCGCGGGTGACTCCGAGCGGCTCGTTGGCGAGCTCGTCGGCCGGATGGGACGGCGCGAGGATGTGGTGATCGCGACGAAGGCCGGCTTCGTCATCCGCAACGGACAGCGGATCGTGGACACCTCACGCCGAGCACTGCTGCGCGATCTCATTGGATCGCTGCGGCGGCTAGCGACCGACTATGTTGACGTCTGGCAAATCCACGCCTGGGGAACGGCTCCGCTGGAAGAGTCCCTCAGTGCTATTGATCATGCGGTGTCATCGGGCATGGCGCGTTATGCCGGCGTGTCCAACTTCGTCGGCTGGCAAACCGCTCAGGCTGCGACGTGGCAGCGTGCCTACCCCGGGCGGACCCCGATCATCAGCGCCCAAGTGGAGTACTCCTTGCTGGCGCGGCGAGCCGAGGTGGAGGTGCTCCCCGCAGTCAGCGCGTTCGGCATGGGTTTCTTTCCGTGGTCACCGCTGGGGCGCGGCGTCCTGAGTGGGCAGTACCGGACCGGCACACCGCGCGGGTCGAGGGCGGCGACTGATCACTTCGCGTGGTTCGTCGAACCCTACCTCGAGCAGCGGTCCCGCGGAGTCGTGGAGGCGGTTGTCCGCGCCGCTGATGGCCTGGAGTTGACCCCTTTGCAGGTAGCCCTCCTCTGGGTTCGAGATGCTCCCGGAGTCACCGCACCGTTGCTGGGCGCCCGAACCGCCGGACAGCTGGCGCCGGCGCTAGCAGTCGAAGATCAAGCACTGCCGGCGGAGATAGCGGCGGCGCTGGACGACGTGTCCGGTGGTCCGCATACGGGCCGCCTCGCCGCCTGACCAACCGTCAGCTCAAACTTCGGGCGGCCCTCACACCGAAGCCGGCACGCGGATGATCTTGCGCCGGATCCAGACGTCACGCGTCCCGTCGCGGTAGCGGCGTATTCGGGTGAGCTCCCAGCCGCCGTACTCGGCGTGGTCGGTGAGTAGCTGCCGTACCGCCCGGCCCGACAGGTGCCGACCCAAGCGGACCCGTTCGACCTCGTACTCAACGCCTCGGACGCTGCTCATGGGCGACCAGCGTAGCTGCGCCTCATGCAATGGACAGGAACCGGTCGAGCACGCGAGCGCCGAACTCGAGCGAGGACGTGGGCACCCGCTCGTCGACACCGTGAAAAAGGCTGACGAAGTCAAGGTCGGGTGGCAACCGCAGCGGCGAGAACCCGAAGCAGCGGATGCCGAGCCGGTCCCACGCCTTGGCATCGGTGCCACCACTCATCAGGTACGGAACTGTCCTGGCGCCCGGGTCCTCGGCGACGAGGCAGGTCTGCATGGCCTCGACCAGCGCACCGGAGAACTCGGTTTCGACGGCCGGCTGTTCGAGGGTCAGTTCGTAGCGAACCCGATCGCCGATCAGATCGGTGATGGTCGCCAGGAGCTCGTCTCGACCGCCGGGAACGAAACGGCCGTCGATTCCTGCCGAGGCTGAACCAGGGATGACGTTGTGCTTGTAACCAGCCCTCAGCATGGTCGGATTGGCCGTGTTGGACATGGTCGCTCCCACCATCCGGGAGATGCTGCCGAGCCTGGCCAAGGTCTCGTGGGCGCGATCCGGATCAAGATCGATATCGAATGCCTCGCAGACGGCCTCAAGGAAGGCGCGCTGGGCATCGGTGATCTTGTGTGGCCATTCGTAGGTGCCAATTCGCGCGACGACGGCAGCGAGCTCGGTGATCGCGTTTTCATCATGCCGGAATGAGCCGTGACCGGCCCGACCCTCGGCGATCAAGTCCAGCCAGAGCAGGCCCTTTTCGGCCGTCTGGATGGGATAGAGCCGAAGATCATCGCTCAGGGTGAGCGAAAAGCCGCCGACTTCGCCAATGGCTTCCGTACATCCTTCGACGACCTCGGGATGATGATCGACCAGCCAGTGAGCGCCCAGCACGCTGCCGGCCTCCTCGTCGGCAGTGAACACCAGGCGGATAGGCCGGCGCGGCGCCACACCCGCGCGCGCTCGCGCCCGCACCACGCTCAAGATCATCGCGTCGAAGTCCTTCATGTCCACCGCGCCGCGACCCCAGACGCAGTCGTCGACGATCTCCCCGGCGAACGGATCCACTGACCAGTCGTCGGCATTCGCGGGCACGACGTCCAGATGGCCATGGATGAGCAAAGGCGCAGCGCTCTGGTCGACACCCTCCGGCTCCCAGTGCGCGATCAGAGACGTCCGCTTCGGCGCTGATTCAAAAAGTTCGACTGAGATGTCGACCTCGTCGAGGAGCTCGGCCACCCACTCCGCGGCGCGGCGTTCCCCCGGCCCCGGCTCCGGCCCGAAGTTCGTGGTGTCGATCCGGATCAAGTTCTGACAGATCGCCACCACTTCGGCGTCGGCCGCGTACGGGGTCACCGACTCATCTTCCCACGGCTGCTGTGGCAGCCAGCTTGCTATAGTTTCTCCGCCGTCCGGGCGACCGGACAGGCGCAGGTCCGGGTGGCGGAATAGGTAGACGCGCTAGCTTGAGGTGCTAGTGCCCGTGTAGGGCATGGGGGTTCAAGTCCCCCCTCGGACACTCAAGTAACCATCCCTAGATGGTGATGACGACCTTCCCTCGAGCCTGTCCGGTCTCCAGGTAGCGGATCGCCTCGGGAACGTCGCTGAGGGGGAACGTCCTGTCGATGACCGG
>DASQUD010000180.1:0-6258 GCA_035641455.1 Propionibacteriaceae bacterium
TCCGTACGACTCGTTCGCCACCAGCGTGCAGCGCTTCATCGAACAGGCCGCCGACGACCCGCAGGTGCTGGCCATCAAACAAACGCTCTATCGCACCTCGGGTGACTCTCCGATCATCGACGCTCTGATCGAGGCGTCGGAGGCCGGCAAGCAGGTGCTTGCCCTGGTGGAGATCAAGGCGCGCTTCGACGAGCAGGCCAACATCGCCTGGGCCCGGCGGCTGGAGCAGCACGGCTGTCACGTGGTCTACGGCCTGCTGGGACTCAAGACGCATTGCAAGCTGTCCATGGTGGTCCGCGACGAGCCCGACGGCCTACGTCGGTATGCCCACATCGGCACCGGCAACTACAACCCGAAAACGGCACGGATGTATGAGGACACCGGACTGCTGACCGCCAACCCGATCATTACCGAGGACATCGGTCGACTGTTCAACCACCTATCGGGAATGAGTCAGGAGACGCAGTACAAGCGGCTCCTGGTCGCCCCGCACGGCATTCGTACTGGTCTGATCGACCGGATCAACAACGAAATCGCGAATCGCGAGGACGGCAAGCCGGCCGCGATCCGGATCAAGGTGAACTCGCTGGTCGACGAGGCGATCTCCGACGCGCTCTACCGCGCGTCCCAAGCCGGGGTGCCGGTCGACCTGTGGGTGCGGGGGATCTGTACGATCCGCCCGGGTGTGCCGGGCCTCAGCGAGAACATCCGGGTGATCAGCATCCTGGGCCGCTTTCTGGAGCACAGCCGGCTGTTCTGGTTTGCCAACGACGGGCAGCCGTTGGTCGGCATGGGCTCGGCCGACCTGATGCACCGCAATCTGGACCGGCGGGTGGAGGTTCTTGCCTCAATCACGCACCCGACACACATCGCCGAGATCGGCGACCTCTTCGACATCGCGTTCGACAAGGGCACGGCGTCGTGGGAGCTGGAATCGGACGGTTCCTGGACCCCGCACACCGCGGACCCGGACGACCGGCCGCTGCTCGACATGCAGGAGTACTTGATCAACGCCAAGCGTCGGCGGCGCGCCAAGTGAGTGATCTGTGCCGGCATTGACGCTGCCAGGAACCGCGAATGAGCGGACCTCGCAGACCAAGCCGATCTTGGCGGGCGGTGCCGTGGTCAGTCGTGTGGACCCTGTCCGCGGCATCGAGGTGTTGATCATCCACCGGATGCGCTACAACGACTGGACGCTGCCCAAGGGGAAACTCGACGCGGGCGAGTCCTTGCCGGCCTGCGCCGTTCGGGAGGTACTCGAGGAGACCGGCGTCACCATCCGGCTTGGCGTGCCGCTGGACACCGTCCGCTACGTCACGGCCAAGGGTGCCAAGCAGGTCGAGTACTGGGGTGGCACGGTGCTGGAAACCGTTCCCCGGCCACCCGACGACGAGGTCGATGTCGTGTCCTGGCTCCCGGTGAGGGCCGCAGTCGACCGACTGACCCACGCGCCTGATCATTTCCTGGTGCGGCAGCATCTCGAGCAGCCGCCGACGACGCCGTTGATCATCCTGCGGCACGCCAAGGCGATGGACCGCAAGGACTGGTCGAAGAAGGACACAACCCGTCCGGTCAACGCCCGTGGCCGGCGACAGTCGCGGCTTCTGGTGCCGATGCTCGGCGCATACAGGATCACCAGCCTGGTGAGCTCCACGGCGGCCCGCTGCATCGGCACGCTCGCTCCGTACGCCCACGCTCGTCAGCTCACCATCGACAAGTTCAGCCAGCTCACCGAAGAGCTCGGTGGCGATGATCCCCGCGCCGTCGCCAAACTGATCCTGAAATTGCGTACTCAGATACTGGCGACGGGCGAACCCACCGCGGTCTGCGTGCATCGACCGGTCCTGCCCCACATCCTCGACGCGCTCGACATGGCTCCGACGACGCTCGTCACGGGTGAGTTGCTCGTCGCCCACTTGACCTCCGACGGCGAAGTGCATGCCCTTGAGCGACACCGCCCGCAAGCGTGAGTGGACCAGTTCCCGGCGAAGAGACGCCCAAACGTGTGCTCGCGATCGCTGACTCGGACTCGTATCTGAAGTGGAGTTCGGCGACGCTCGGGGGGCTTCCCCCCAGTTGGCTGCCGTCGCAGGTGGTCGTCGAGAACCCGGTGATGCCGTCCGCGGCTCAGATGCAAGCGGCTAGCACGCTACCGATGCAGGTTCTCGATCGAGCGGGCATCGTGCGCCGGCTGCAAGCTGAGAAGCCGGACGTCGTCCTGCTGGCCTGCACCGGGCCCGTCGTCGCCGCCTTGACGGCTACTCGGGAATTGCGTGGTCGCGATCGGCCCGTCATTGTCACGGGCCTGCCTGGAATCAGCGTGCCCGCCACCCCGCGCGCAGTCGAGTTGCGCAGATCCTGCGATCTGTTCGTCGTGCACAGCCACCGAGAGATCGCCGAGTTCGGCGCCATCGGCGCGGAGCTGGCGCCTCACCTGATTTTCGGTCTGGCGTCACTGCCCTTCCTGCGTGCCCCCGCCCCGGCCGCGGTTGAGCTGCCGCGTACCGACCTGGTCTTCGCTGCCCAGGCGAAGGTTCCGATGAGCCGCGAGCACCGGGAGCAGATTCTCTTGGCCCTGGCCGACGCTGGGTCGGCGGTTGTCAAGGTGCGAGCCGAGAAGGATGAGCAGCAGACGCATCGTGAGGATTGGCCGTACCCCCAGGTGGCGGCAGACCTTGTGGCCGCGGGTCGGATGCAGCCGGGCAAACTCCGCTATCGCGGTGGATCGATGCAGGAAGCGCTGCGGACCGCGCGGGCACTGGCGACTGTCTCGTCGACCGCGGCGCTCGAGGCGATGGCCGCTCGGATTCCCGTCTTGATCATCTCGGAGTTCGGCGTCTCTGAGGACATGATCAATCTGGTCTTCGCCGGTTCAGGGTGCCTGGGGGATCTTTCGGATTTGGTGAGTGGTCGTTGGCGGCAGGCTGAGCCGGCCTGGCTGGCCGCCAACTACTTCCACCCCCAGCAGGACAACGACTGGCTGGATCAGCTCGAGGCCCTCGTCCTGAGGCGGGCCTGCGGACCGCTCCCCGCGCGCCCTCGGGTTAGCGGATTTCCGCTGCGGCGAGTGCGCCGGCGGATCCGGCTGTGGCTTCCGCCCGGATGGGTGCGTCGGCTTCGGTCCGTTGAGCGACGAATGCGCTATCTCGCCGACGTCGGCCGTCCAAGACAAGATCACAGAGTTCCCGTACGGCGCCATGGCCCCCCGGAGACGCCAGGGTGAGCCGGGCCAGCTGACGGACTTCCGGCCGAGCGTCGGCGACGGCGACCGGCCACCCAACCAAGCCCATCGGTCCGCGATCATTGATGTCGTTGCCCAGATAGGCGGCTCGCGCGGCCGGGATGCCGAGCCCGGCCAGCCAGTTCTGGACCACCTCTGTCTTACGTCCGATCCCGTTCCGAACTTCCAAACCGAGCTTGGCGGCTCTGGCGCGTACGACTGCGTTGGTCTCTTTGGACACGATCAGCAACGGGATGCCCGCGTCCCGGAGCATCTCAACGCCGAGCCCGTCGGCCCGGCTGACTCGTACCGACTCTCTGCCGTCCTGGTCGACCATCGCCGCGTCGTCGGTATGGACGCCGTCGAAGTCGGTGATCACCGCATCGACGTCGACGCCCGGCGACGAGGTATCCACGATCGGCGCCAGGGCGTTGGCCAGCACCAGTTCCTGCTCATTGTCGATCTCCATGGCGGTGAGCTGGGGAACCGGGACGGCAACCGTACGGCCGAAGAAGCGGTGCCGGCTGGCCCGAAAACCAGCAACTGACATTGCGTAGAAGGCACCGGTTTCCCGGACGTCCGGCTCCCGGTCCTGCCGGCGCGGTCGATTGCTCGGATCATGATTCTGCCCGGCAACGAGGCCGTCTGGGCCCGAGGAGCGCCACAGGAACTCATACGTCTCCACGGCTGAGAATGCCGAGTCGGCTCGATCGTCCATGATCAGATCGACGGCGCGGTCGAGATCAGTCGGGAAGATGAAGGGGCTGGTGCACTGCACAAAGACCAGCACGTCGGGATGGATTCCCGCAGCAGCAAGCTGCTGCAGCGCGTGCAGAACGGCCGATTCGGAGGTTGCCGTATCACCCGCCAGGTGGTCAGGCCGGATGATCACCTCCGCGCCAGCTTCCGTGGCGGTAAGAGCGATGTCCTGATCGTCAGTACTCACATAGACGGCGTCGATCTCGCGTGCCGATCGACAGGCCTCAACGGCGCGAGTCACCAAGGGTCGGCCGCCAACGCGGCGCATGTTCTTGCCAGGCACCCCCTTGGATCCACCGCGGGCAGGGATGACGGCGACCGTCGACAAAGGTTCGGCGCAGAGGTCGTTCATCGCTTCGTCACGCGGTGGCCATGGTCGGGCTGTGCCGGGAACGCGCCGAGCTGGTGACCTGGCCGAGGAAGTTGTCCGCCCGCTGGCTGGTCTGTGGCGCATACCAGTCTTCGGGAATCTCGCGCACCACGATCTCCACGCCAGCTCCCTGCAACACCACCGGCAGCGTGTGCACGACCGTGGACGGGAAGCTGACCACCCGCCGGCCGATCGGTCCTCGCCGGGCGACCAGCTCCAGCGGCAGCAGAGGACGCGTCACCTCGACCCCGATCCGCTCGACGGCCGCCAACTTGTCCTCTGATTCCTTCCGGTGCGCGAAGTAACGGTCGACGCCGTAGCGATCGATCAGGGCGGCGACGCCCTCGAGGTAGGCATCGGCCCTTACCACACCCGACTCGACCAGCGAGGTGCCCACGAGATCGGCGCCCGCTTTGATCGGCGGAGGTTCGGGGTATTGGCGCCGCACCCAACTGAAATCGTTGTGGATCACCTCGACACGAGGCAGGTCGACTGGCAAGCAGGTGAATAGGCGCAAGTGGCAGCCCAGTTCGGGCGACAACTGCCGGCGGGCGCTGCTGGCGACCCGGCTGCGGGCGAGGTCGGCGATCTTGCGCCGCTGGCTGGGCGTGGCGACCCGATGCCATCGAGACAGCTGCTCACCGGCCACCCACTGGCGGGCGAACTCCAAGGTGGCCGTTCCGTCGTCAACAATGGTGACCTCGGACGCCCGCGTGATGCTGATTATTACCTGGATCACACCGGAGAACGGGTCACCGACGATCAACCTCTCGACGTCGCTCAACTCCCCCGCCATTGCTCGCACGATTCGAGCGACAGCGGCTCCGCCGTGCCGTGGCTCGTACCACACCACTTCGTGGCCGGCCTGGCGGGCTAGCGAAGCCCCTGCCCGCAGCTGGGTCCGGGTCGGCCCCTCCGCCGGCGCCAGTACCGCGATCTTGACCGAGGCAAGGCTCACCTGGGTCTGCGCCAGCTCCATAACGTTCAGCAGTTGAGCGGGGCTTTCCACCAGTGCCAGCGCACCGACAGTCACGGCACGGCCACCAGCTGAGCTTCGCCGAGCTCGAGATTGTCTCCATGCACCCGACGCAGCTTCTTCATCGCCGACAATTCGCCGTCATAGATCCGCTTGACGCCATCACCCATCGCCTCGGAGATCACTCGAATGTCGCGGACGAGCCGCTGGAGACCCTGCGGTTCGACTGAGGCTGCCTGATCCGAGCCCCACATGGCTCGGTCCAGGGTGATGTGCCGCTCGATGAATACTGCCCCTAGAGCGACGGCGGCAAGGGTGGTCTGCAAGCCCGTCTCGTGACCTGAGTAGCCGATGGGAACGTTGGGAAACTCACCCTGCAAGGTGTGAATCATCCGGAGGTTGAGCTCACCTGTCTGCGCCGGGTAGGTGCTGGTCGCGTGGCACAGCAGCACGCTGTCGCTGCCCAGCACCTCCACGGCATGTCGGATCTGGCGCATGGTCGACATGCCGGTCGACAAGATGACGGTTCGCCCCGTGCTGCGCAGCCGGCGCAGGAGGTCGTCGTCAGTCAGGCATGCGGACGCGACCTTGTGCGCCGGAGGATCGAACGCTTCCAGGAAATCCACGGACTCGGTGTCCCACGGCGAGGCGAACCAGTCGACGCCGCGCAGCCGGGCGTGTTCGGCGATGGCTTCGTACTGCTCGACCCCGAACTCGACCCGGTGCCGATAGTCGATGTAGGTCATCCGCCCCCACGGAGTGTCGCGTTCGATATTCCATTGGTCGCGCGGAGTGCAGATCTCCGGCGTCCTCTTCTGGAACTTCACCGCATCGCAGCCGGCCTCCGCGGCCTGGTCGATCAGCGCGAGCGCATTGGCCAGGTCGCCGTTGTGATTGATGCCGATCTCACCGGTCACATAGACCGGCAATCCT
>DASQUD010000181.1:0-6584 GCA_035641455.1 Propionibacteriaceae bacterium
AGCGGTTCCGGGCGCTGGAAACCCGTTGGCCGTCGGTGGTGGGCCGGCTGCCGGAATCAGCGGCTGAGTTGGTACGGGCCATGGCGATGCATCGTGGCCGGACGGCGAGGCAGGCCATGGGCCGCCTGCCGGATCGGACGGCGAAGCAGGCCACGGGCCGCCTGCCGGACCCGACTGTCGCGCCCAGTGCGCTGCTCCCCAGGCCGAATCTGCCGAGGTCAGCGCGGTGGTCACGACATCGAACGGCACGGCAGGGTCACGGGGTGCCTCAATCGGCGGTACCAGATGCTCCAGCGGTACGACCGGGCGGGCGGGATCGGCGAAGATTGGCCGTTCCTTCGGTGCGGCGGCGGCGGGCTGCTCGACGGCGGGCGCGACAGACAGCGGCGATGTCGTCGGCTCGTTGAACTGGTCCGGGCGCACCAGCGGCGCGTACTCCGGCCCGTCCTCCCACGTCGCCATGGCGACCATCGTAGTTTGCCGGGCGTACGGAGCAGCTACGCTTAGCGCCGATCGGCAACCAGGACAAGCGAGGATTGTGACGTGCCTGTAGGCAGGGTGAGGTTTTACGACGCCGAAAAGGGCTTCGGTTTTCTGACCAAGGATGACGGGGGCGATGTGTACGTGCGCGCCTCAGCTCTCCCGGCCGGTGTGACCACCCTCAAACCCGGTCAGAAGGTCGAATTTGGGGTGGTCGAGGGTCGCCGGGGCGAGCAGGCGCTGTCACTGCGGCTCATCGAACCCCCGCCTTCGCTCGCCAAGGCCCACCGCAAGCCGCCTGAGCAGATGACGGTGATCGTCGAGGACTTGATCAAGATGTTGGACGGCGTCGGCAACACCTACCGGCGGGGGAAGCATCCGGACTCGCGCACTGGAACCAAGGTGGCCGCGGTGCTCCGGGCGGTCGCCGACGAACTCGAGCTTTAGTCCATGCCTCCTAGTCCACGCACGGCCAAGATGGACGTTCTGTGCGAGGCGGCCGCCGAGCTGGCCCGCGACGCGGCGCTCGAAGCCGCCGGGGCGATGGGCGTCGGTGAGCATCTGGGTTGCCGCGCCGAGGGCGAACGCGTGGTCAGCCACCTCTTTGCCTGCCCGCATCCCGGATACCGAGGCTGGCAATGGTCGGTAACCGTCGCTCGCGCGTCGCGCGCCAAGGCGGTCACCGTCAACGAGGTCGTCTTGCTGCCCGGCGAGGGTGCGTTGCTGTCCTCATCGTGGTTGCCGTGGACCGATCGGATACAGCCGGGCGACGTCACCCCCGGAGTGCTGATGCCGTCGCCCGAGGAGGACCCGCGGCTCGAGCCTGGTTACACCGGCGGCGAACAGGCCGGCGACCCCGATCCGGCCGAGGAGAGCATGGTCCATACGGTCGTCGCCGAGTTGGGTCTCGGGCGTGAGCGGGTGCTGTCATTTGTCGGCCGGCAGGACGCGATCGAGCGCTGGCTCGCCGGTCCGGGTGGCTCAGACAACGAGATGACCCGGCTGGCGCCCGACGTTTGCGAAACCTGCGGCTTCTTCGTTCGGCTGCAAGCCAGCATGGGCGTGCTCTTTGGCGCGTGCACCAACGCGTACTCACCGTCCGACGGGTCCGTCGTCAGCATCGACCACGGATGCGGTGCGCACTCGAGCATCGCGGCGCGGAAGCGGGACGAGTTGCCGGGTCCGGTGTGGGAAACGATCGAATGGGATGAATCCACCTCGCTCTTTGATTGATTGACGGTTTCCGTCTCGACATGACGAGGGCGTGCGTTCCTTGGCCCTCAAGCGCCGGAATGATGGCTCGACACGCGGTAATTAACTGGCTTGTGACAGGTAAGGGTCCCTGAAGAGTTGCCTTAGGGCTCTTGATTGAGTTTTCATAACGGTGGAGAGGTGAGCCAGCAGCCACGGGGGGCTGCGTGTATTGGGGGGCGGGGCCCCTGAGGAAGAGGACAGCCGTCATGGCGTTCCTTGATGTCGTAACCCCGAGTGCAGCAAGTCGCGGCGCCCTCCTACAAATAGGCCGGCTTGCTGATCGGCTTGGAACCCCAAAGGCAACGACCGTCCGGTGGATGTTGCGTCTGGTCACCTTTCTGATGATGTTTTCGGCGACGCTCATTGGCGTGCAGTTGGCCATGAACGCGCCCAGCGTGTCGCCCGTGGCGGTGAGCAGCCACCCGTCCGACACTGACGCCACCACGTGACCGCGATCGCTCAGGGGCGGCGCTCCAGACGGATCCGGCCGTCCGCAAGCTGGATTCTCGGTCTTCTGGTGCTCGGCCTCGTGTCCGCGGTGGTGCTCGGCGCGGTGCTCCCACATCCACCCGAAGCCTTCGATGCTGCTTTGGTGGCGCACGTCACCGGCATGGCTGCGGGTTACGGTGCCGCCGTGATGTTGTTGATCATGTCGCGAACGCCGGTGCTGGAGCGCGTCGTTGGCGCCGACAAGTTGGCTCGCTGGCATGGCTTTGCTGGACCGGCCGTCATCGGTCTGGCTGTGGCTCATGCGGTGACGGCTTTGCTGGCCTGGGCCAAGGTCCGCGGGGACGGCCTGTGGTCGGCCTGGCTGGAGATGGCGTCCTGGCCTGGGCTCGTGACGGCGGCCCTCGGTACTGGCCTGCTTCTCGCCATCGGGATCGCCTCCTCGCGCTGGATTCGTCGGCGGCTGTCGTACGAGGCCTGGCATCTGTTTCACCTGCTCGGCTATCTGGCCGTCGGCCTCGGCTTCACCCACCAGCTAGCTGGACCGGCGCTCGCTGGTCAGCGCTGGTTGCAGGTTGCCTGGAGCCTGCTCTACACCTACACGTTTGCGGTCGTACTGCGTTACCGCGTGGTGCAGCCCCTGCACCAGCTTTGGCGCCACCGGCTACACGTCGAACAGGTGGTCCGGGAGTCCGACGATGTGGTCAGCGTGCTGATGCGCGGCAACCATCTCGATGAGCTGCGGGCCCAACCAGGACAGTTCTTCCGCTGGCGTTTCCTGACCCTTGCCCACTGGCGATCAGCGTTTCCATTTTCGCTATCTGCGCCACCCAGCGGTCAGCACCTCCGGATCACGATCAAGGCGCTGGGTGCAGGGTCGCGCTCGATGCAAGACCTGAGGCCGGGTGACCTCGTCTTGGCTGAAGGCCCGTACGGGGCCCTGACTGGGCGGCGACGCCGTCGGGCCAAGGTGTTGCTGATCGCCGGCGGGGTCGGCATCACTCCGATGCGGACCCTCTTCGAGAGCCTTGACCTGCCGGGGGAGGATGTCACGCTCATCTACCGCGCAGCGCGGGATACCGATCTGGTGCTCAAGCACGAGCTGGACGAGGTCGCGAGGCGCAAACGCAGCCGCGTGATCTACCTGACCGGCCCGTCGTCTGACCCGGCGAACCATCTGACCGCCCACTCCCTGCACGGCTTGGTCGGCGGCCTTCGCGACCACGACATCTATCTCTGCGCATCAGCCAGATTGTCGGCCACAGTGCGAGAGAGCCTGCTCAGCAGCGGGTTTCCCCGACGGCAGCTTCATGAGGAGCGTTTCGCCTTCGGACCGTGATCCACGCCTGGGCGACGGAACACTGTCGTAACGCGGTTGGCCCTACGATGCGGGGTCATGGTGACGAAGTCTCCCAAGGCAGCCCCTGTCGAACGCGACACCACCTCGGTCAGCGCCTTTGATAGGTACTTTCGGATCACCGAGCGCGGGTCGACGGTAGGCCGGGAGATTCGTGGCGGTCTGGTGACCTTCTTCACGATGGCGTACATCATCGCGCTCAACCCATTGATTATCGGTACGGCTCCGGACGGTTCCGGGAACCTGCTCGGCGGCCTGCCCTACAAGGACAGCGCCGGAGCCGTCATCGGCGCAAACGTCAGCACCGCGCTCACCATGGTGGCCGCGGCCACGGCCCTTGTCGCTGGGGTGATGACGATTTTGATGGGTGTGATCGGGCGCTTTCCGATCGGCATCGCAGCGGGTCTCGGGCTCAACGCCTTGCTCGCCTTCGCCATCGCGCCACGGATGACGTGGCCGCAGGCGATGGGCCTCATCGTCCTCGAAGGTCTGATCATCGCTCTGCTCGTGTTCACGGGTTTTAGAACAGCGGTGTTCCGAGCGGTCCCGCGATCCCTACGTGTCGGTATCTCGGTCGGCATCGGGCTGTTCATCACCTTCGTCGGATTGTTCGATGGCGGCATCGTCCGAAAGCCAGCCGGTGCGCCGCCGGTTGAGCTGGGCATCAACGGTTCCTTGATCGGCTGGCCGATGCTCGTTTTCGTGATCGGGCTCTTCCTGACCGCCATCTTGTACGCGAAGCGGGTCAAGGGCGCCATCCTGATCTCCATCGTCGCGGCCACTGTGATCGCGGTGATCATCGAGCTGATCGCCAACCTCGGCGCAAAGTCGGCCGACAACCCGTCGGGCTGGGCGCTGAACGTCCCGAAGTTCTCCGACATCATCGCCCTGCCCAACCTGAAACTGATCGGCGACGTTGATGTCTTCGGCGCCTTCGGATCAGCGGCCTCGGGAGGCTTTCGGGCCAGCGTGTTCCTACCCCTGGTGCTGTTGATCTTCTCGCTGCTGCTGGCGGACTTCTTCGACACGATGGGCACCATCGTTGCGGTCGGCGCCGAAGGAAATCTGCTGGACGAGCGCGGTCACCCGCCGAACCTAGGTTCGATCTTGGTCGTGGACTCAGCTGCCGCCGCGGCCGGCGGCCTTGGCTCGGTGTCGTCAAACACCGCCTACATCGAGTCCGCCGCAGGCGTGGCTGAGGGCGCACGTACGGGGCTCGCCTCAGTCGTCACCGGCATCGGGTTCCTGCTGGCCATGTTCTTCGCGCCCTTGATCAACATCGTGCCGTCAGAGGCCGCGACGCCCGCGTTGGTCCTCGTCGGCTTCTTGATGATGAGCCAGGTGACCAAGGTCAATTGGAACGACATCGAGGAAGGCCTGCCAGCCTTCCTCACCATGGCTCTGATGCCTTTCACCTTCTCGATCACCATCGGTATCGGTGCCGGCTTCATCATGCACGTGCTGCTGAAGATGGTTCGGGGCAAGGCCCGCCAGGTGCACCCGCTGCTGTACGTGGTCGCCGGCGCGTTCGTCGTCTACTTCATTCAGGGCCTTATCACCGATTTCGTCAGCTAAGCGCCCCAGCCCCACGCACCTGTTCCTTAGCCTTGCTTATTAGCAATGCTAAGCATAGGCTCGGTGGGTGACCGTACCGGAGGTGAGGGGCATCAGCCCGGATTTGGCCGGTCGGGACCTGCGGACCATTGCCGGGCTGGCCAGCGGATTGCGGTTGTCGGTGCTCCGACTGGCCCGTCGGCTCCGTCAGCTGCGCGACGATTCGGTTGACCTCAACTCGAATCAGCTGTCGGCGATGTCGGTGCTGCTGAACTCCGGAGACCAGCTGATGGGGCAGCTGGCCGCAGCGGAGAAGGTTCAGCCGCCATCCATGACGAGGATCGTCAACGGTCTCGAGCACCACGGCTATGTCGTCCGACGGGCCCATCCCCAGGATGGCCGACAGTGCCTGGTGGGACTGACCCCGGCGGGTCGTGAAGTGTTATTGGCCAATCGGCGGCGGCGGGACGCCTGGTTGGCGGCGCGGATAGCAGAACTGAGCCCGGCGGAACGTGATTTGCTCCGCCAGGCCGTTGCGATATTGGACAAGGTGAATTCCGGGTGAGTGTAGAAACAGATGCGGCGAGCGTGTCGAACCGCGGCCCTTCGACGGGCTCAGGGAGCCCTTCAACAGGGAGCGGGCCTGCGACAGACTCAAGCAGCGGCACTCCGGCGAGCCCAGGGCAGGAAGGCCGTGGCGGCATGTTCACCGCCCTGGCCAACCACAACTACCGGATCTACCTCACCGGGTCTTTCGTGTCGAACATCGGCACGTGGATGCAGCGGGTTGCTCAGGACTGGCTGGTGCTGGAGCTTTCCGGAGGTTCCGGGGTGGCGATCGGTGTCACCACCGGGCTGCAGTTCCTGCCGATGTTGCTGCTCTCGCCGTACGGCGGTCTGATCGCGGACCGGTTCGACAAGCGCCTGGTGCTGAAGATCACCCAGCTCTGGCTCGCGCTCTGCGCGGCGACTCTTGGTGTGCTGGCGATAACGGGCCTCGCCGTGACCTGGCATGTCTACTTGCTGGCGCTGCTCTTCGGAGTGGGCACCGCCTTCGACAACCCTGCCCGGCAAGCCTTTGTGCCAGAGGTGGTCGGTGCCGAGCACCTGCCGAACGCCATCGGTCTCAACTCCGCCGCGTTCCACGCCGCTCGCATCGTCGGGCCTGCGCTGGCCGGCCTGGTCATCGCGGCAGTCGGCAGCGGCTGGGCGATCCTCAGCAACGGTGTCACCTATGCCGCCTTCATCGCTGGCCTGGTGTTACTCGACGCCCGCCGGCTGAAGACCTCGCCACGCGTCGAGCGAGCCAAACGACAGATCCGTGACTCGCTCAGCTATGTCCGCAGCCGTTCCGACCTGGTGCTGGTGCTGTCCATCGTCTTCTGCGTCGGCACCTTCGGCATGAACTTCCAGATGACGTCAGCCTTGATGGCTCAGCAGGAGTTCCATCGCGGCGCCCAGGAGTACGGCATCTTGGGCACATTCATGGCGG
>DASQUD010000182.1:0-2284 GCA_035641455.1 Propionibacteriaceae bacterium
AGTCGAGGTACCTACCAGAGAGAGGCCGCCGCTCGCCAGAGGCTCATAGGCGATCAGGGTGACCCCCGAGCTCACGGCCCGCCGCCAACACGCCATCAATCTCCGGCCGCCGGTACAGCAACGAGTACTGCACCTGGTTCGAAGCCAGCGGAACTCCCCGCTCGGCCAACGCGTGATGCGCAACCCGCATCTGCTCAGCGCTGTAGTTGCTCACCCCGACCTGGGCGTGGACGGCGTCGGCGTCGGGCTGGTCCTAGCGGAGGCGGGATACCAGCTGCCGCGGCTGGGTGGCCGTCTTCACCACCAAGACACGCTGGTCAGTGGCTCAGGTCGTACACCACGTCCCTGAACTCATCCCCGAGTCGGTCCAGATTATCCGCTCACGTCACCGTTGTCCGGCGACTGTCTGAGTGGGGCTGGGAACCAGTAGGCTGGTGGACTAGGCTGTCGTATCCGGTTGCACCGATTCGACCGGGTCGGTTTCTTAGGAAAGTGTCCGCCGACGAGGTGATCTGGTGACTGTGCGGCGCCCTCGATCGTTGTGACCTATGCCTGAGGGGTCTGCGCGCTGGTCGCGGCTGATGTCGCTGGTGGAGAGTCAGCCGGTAATCACCGATGACGCGGGGGCATCCGCACGGTTGGGCCGGGTTGTCAGCGCTGCGTGTGACGCCTTGTCCGCGGTGGGGGTGGGGATCACGCTGATGGACTGGGACGGTTGGCGGGGCGTGGTGGCCGCGACTAGCCCGCTGGTGAGGCAGCTGGATGAGTTGCAGTTCGTCTATGGCGAGGGTCCGTGTTTGGACGCGTTCCGTTTGGGACGGGCGGTACTGGTCGATGATCTGCTGGATCGGGTGTGGGCGGGCTGGGCCGGTTACACGCCGGCGGCCGAGGAGGCCGGCGTCGCCGCGGTGTTTGCTTTCCCTCTCCAGATTGGCGCTGCCCGCCTCGGCGTCCTTGAGGTGTACCGGAATCCGGCGGGTGCCCTCACCCAGGACGAGCTCCGGGATGCGGCCATCTTTGTAGACATTGCTGTTGCCACTTTGTTGGAGAGGCAGGAGTCCGCGGTCGACGGTCGAGCGGCGGCCGGACTGGAGGAGTCGTTGGACTACCGGATCTACCAAGCTCAGGGCATGCTGCGCGTCCAGCTGGACATCGATCTGGTTGATGCGATGGCACGCCTTCGCGCGTACGCCGTTGGCAGCGGCCGTAGGCTCGTGGACGTCGCAGACGCCGTACTTGCTGGCGATCTGCATCTCGGCAGAGAGGACCTGTGATGCGATGAGAACACCCGAACCCTGCGACGTTGACCAGCTGGGGCAGCGGTGAGCGCGCTTTCGGTTGAGCGGTTCGCGGCTGTCATCGCCGAGGTCGCTGACACGTTGGTCGATCAGTTCGACCTCATCGACTTTCTCCATACGGTGACTGGGCACGCCGCCGACCTGCTCGACGCCGCCGCGGTCGGCCTGATGCTGGCCGACCTTCAGGGCGAGCTGCATTTCGTGGCCGCCTCGCAGGAAGCGGCGGAGATGCTGGAGCTGTTTCAGATTCAGAACCGTGAGGGTCCCTGCCTGGATGCCTTCACCACCGGCACGGCGGTGGTGAGCGCTGACCTCGGCCGGGCGCATGATCGTTGGCCGCAGTTCGCACCGCGAGCCGTCGCGGCGGGCTTCGGCACTGTGCATGCCTTCCCGCTGCGATTGCGGGCCGACGTGATCGGCGCGCTGAACGTCTTCAGCGCGTCGCAGCGAATCCTGGCTCCGGCCGAGCTGGCGGTCGTACAGGCGCTGGCCGACGTGGCGACGATCGGACTGCTCCAGGAGCGCGCAATTCAACGGGGGGCGCTGCTCGCCGAGCAGCTGCAGAAGGCGCTGACCAGCCGGGTCATCATCGAGCAGGCCAAGGGCGCCATCGCCCAGGCCCAGGGTGTGGGCGTGGACGAGGCGTTCACCCTGCTCCGCGCGCACGCTCGGCGCAACCACCTGAGCATCACCGATCTGGCCCGGACATGCGTCACCGAACCGGCCAGCGTCCCGGAGTTGATGCGGCGGCTGCAGCCGTAAGCCCAGTCGGGTGCCTCACAGTCGCTGACGTGGAGGCGGGTTTAGCGCGCCTGGTATCCGGGCCGCCGTTGCGATACGGTGGTAGCGGTTCAGTTCTTGGCGCCCCGGACCTCGGCGTCGGAAACCATTCCGACCGAGCGAGCCAGTGCGGCGCAAGTACATCCGGCGTGGGCGACGTAGAGGCGATCAGTCTCTGCCCGCCCATGACGGCCACCCTCAACCGG
>DASQUD010000183.1:0-28087 GCA_035641455.1 Propionibacteriaceae bacterium
TGACGATCATCACCAGCATGTTGGTCGGGCCCGGGCGGTACAACCGCGCCAAATACGACTCGTACGAGTGCGGCATCGAACCGACTCCGCAGCCGGTCGGCGGCGGCCGGTTCCCGGTGAAGTACTACATCACCGCGATGCTGTTCATCGTCTTCGACATCGAGATCGTCTTCCTCTATCCGTGGGCAGTGGCATTTGACCAGATGGGCACGTTCGCGCTGGTCGAGATGATCTTGTTCATTGCCACGGTCTTCGTCGCCTACGTCTATGTGTTGCGGCGAGGTGGACTCGATTGGGACTGACCCAGCAAGGAAGCGAACCATGGGCGTAGAAGAGAAGCTGCCGAGCGGTGTCCTGCTGACCACACTGGAGAACGTCTTCGGTTACATGCGCAGTGCCGCCTTCTGGCCGGCGACGTTCGGACTGGCGTGTTGCGCGATCGAGATGATGACCTACGGCGCGCCCCGCTATGACTCGGGCCGGTGGGGGCAGGAGGTGTTCCGGGCGTCGCCGCGGCAGGCCGATCTGATGATCGTCGCCGGCCGAGTCAGCCAGAAGATGGCCCCGGTGCTGCGTCAGATCTACGACCAGATGCCCAACCCGAAGTGGGTACTCGCCATGGGCGTGTGTGCCAGCACTGGCGGCATGTTCAACAACTACGCGATCGTCCAAGGGGTTGATCATGTCGTGCCAGTGGACATGTACCTGCCCGGCTGCCCGCCGCGACCGGAAATGTTGATCGACGCAATGTTCAAGCTCCGCGAGAAGGTGCGGCACACCCCGATCGGTACTCACGCGGTCGAGGTGGCCCGTGAGGACGAGCAACGGCAGCTCACCGCGCCGGCTGCTCATGAGCTGAAGGGCCTACTGCGATGAGCAAGCGCACTGAGCCGCCGCGCCGCGAGCATGAGTCCACGGGCCCTGAGGACGTCGAAGGGCGGGCTTCGGCAGGCGCAGGGCGCGGAACGACTGATCCTGCTGAGACACGCCCTCAGCCTGAGCCCACGGGCCCTGAGCCGGTCGAGGGACAAGACCAAGCTGCGTCGACCGGCTCGGCGTCCGGTGAGCCGATCAACGCTGAATCAGACGCCAATGCCAGGGTCAAAGGTGCGGATCCAGAAGGAGAGTCGGAACCAGATGCCGGCACCAAGCCGGAGACGCTGACAGGTCCCTCTCCGTCGATCCGTTCCGACGACAATGAGGCGACTACCGGTGGCGCGGAGATCGTCGCCCCGGAGCCCAGCCCTGAGGTGCTGGCAACTAGCAAGGGCATGTTCGGGGTGATAGGCACCGGCGACACGTCCGGCTTCGGCGGCCTGACCCGGACGGTCGAGTTCCCCGGATCCGCTACTCCGCCGTTCGGCGGTTGGTGGGACTCGGTTTATGAGCGGATTGGGCAGTTATTCGCCGAGGGGGACGACCCCCTCGAACCCCCGGGAAAAGATCTGGTACCCAGCTACAGCGACGTCATCACCAAAGTGGTGATTCACCGCGGAGAGATCACCTTTCACGTCGCCCGGGAGCGCCTCGCCGAGCTGGTTCTGCAGCTGCGTGACGACGCGTACCTGCGGTTCGAGTTCTGCAGCAGCGTCTCCGGAGTCCATTATCCGGCCGACACCGGGCGGGAACTGCATGCCGTCTATCACCTCCAGTCGATGACGCACAACCGACGAATCCGGCTGGAGGTCTCAGCGCCTGACGACGATCCACACATCCCCTCGGTGGTTTCGACCTATCCGACGGCCGACTGGCACGAGCGGGAGACGTACGACATGTTTGGGATCGTCTTCGACGGTCACCCAGCGCTGACCCGGATCTTGATGCCGGATGACTGGCCCGGGCATCCGCAGCGCAAGGACTACCCCCTCGGTGGCATTCCCGTGGAGTACAAGGGCGCCAAGGTGCCACCGCCCGAGGAGCGGAGAGCCTACTCATGAGCACGAGGACAGAGGGCGCCACGCCCGATACAGACCATGTTGATGACCGGACAACAGGTGCCGAGGACCTCGGCGGTGCGCAGGACACGTACGGCATCGGCGGCGAGGCGGCCGAGGGCCATGTCTATACCGTCACCGGTCAGGACTGGGACCGACTCGTCTCCGAGCACGCCGAACGTGGCGACGAGCGCATCGTGGTCAACATGGGCCCGCAGCACCCGTCCACACATGGCGTGCTGCGGTTGATCTTGGAGATGGAAGGCGAGTCGATCACCGAGGCGCGGTGCGGCATCGGCTACCTGCACACCGGCATCGAGAAGAACATGGAGTACCGCAACTGGACTCAAGGGGTCACCTTTTGTACGCGCATGGACTACCTGTCGCCGCTGTACAACGAGACGACCTACTGCCTGGGCGTGGAGCGGCTGCTGGACATCGAAGATCAGATTCCGGAGAAGGCTTCTGTCATCCGGGTGATGATGATGGAGCTCAACCGGATCTCCTCGCACTTGGTCTGCATCGCCACCGGTGGCATGGAGATCGGCGCACTCACGGTTATGACGATCGGCTTCCGGGAGCGCGAAAAGGTCCTCGACATCCTCGAGTTGATCACGGGCCTGCGGATGAACCATGCCTACATCAGGCCCGGCGGGGTCGCCCAGGAGCTGCCTCACCGCGCTCTCGACAAGGTGAAGGATCTCGTCGCCTGGATGCGGAAGCACCTGCCGGAGTACGCCGCCTTCTGCAACGAGAATCCAATCTTCAAGGGCAGGCTCGGCGGCGTCGGCTACCTGGATCTGGCCGGCTGCCTGGCCCTCGGCATCACCGGACCGCCGCTGCGCTCCACCGGGTACGACTGGGACCTGCGCAAGAAGCAGCCCTACTGCGGCTATGAGACCTACGACTTCCAGGTGCAGACCTGGGACACTCCGGATGCGTACGGCCGGTTCCGGATCCGGCTGAACGAGATGTGGGAGAGCCTCAAGATCATCGAGCAGTGCGTGCAGCGCCTGGAGAAGATGGCCGGCGATCCGATCATGGTCGCCGACGCCAAGATCGCCTGGCCGGCGCAGCTCTCGATCGGCTCCGACGGGATGGGCAACTCCAACGAGCACATCAAGCACATCATGGGTCAGTCCATGGAGGCGCTGATCCACCACTTCAAGCTGGTCACCGAAGGCTTCCGGGTGCCGCCGGGCCAGGCGTACGTACCGGTGGAGAGCCCCCGCGGCGAACTCGGTGCCCACGTGGTCTCCGACGGTGGAACTCGGCCCTTCCGTGCCCACTTCCGGGACCCGAGCTTCACCAACCTGCAGGCGATGCCCGCCATGTGCGAGGGTGCGATGGTGTCGGACGTGGTGGTGGCGGTCGCGTCGCTCGATCCAGTGATGGGCGGGGTTGATCGCTGATGCTCCATACCTGCGGTGTCGGTCCGGCTGGGGTCCGGGGCACCTCGTCCCGCCCTCCTCGCGACGTTCCGCTGTCGCTTCACTTCGCTCGAAATGCCCGACCCACCCTGACGAGGTACCCCGGACCCCACCCGAACCGACCGTTCCGGCCGCTTCACATAGCTGCCATCGCCCATCGGCTGCCCGGCTCGGCCAGCCCCCCGTTCGGGACCATCGAGCCGCGCACTGGCTTTGGGGGTCAGGGATGACGATCATTGAGCCGCAGCCGGAGGAGACTCGGCACGGGCACGCCGGCGGGGATGTGGCCAGTGAGGACCGGGTGGGGCAGGTGGGGTCCCCGAGCGGGGACGGTCACGGGCATTTCACCACCCACTTCGACGAGCCGAGCCTGGACTACTCCGTTACCGAAACCAAGATCACCGAGCAGACGCGCGAAGAGATGCGGCAGATTGCGGCCCGGTACCCGCAGGCGAGGTCGGCGTTGCTCCCCATGCTGCACCTGGTGCAGAGCGTGGAGGGCCGGGTCACTCCCGCCGGAATCGAAGCTTGTGCCGACCTGCTGGGGATCTCGACTGCGGACGTCAGCGGCGTAGCGACCTTCTACACGATGTACAAGCGGCGCCCGGTGGGGGAGTACCACGTGGGCATCTGCACCACCGCCCTGTGCGCGATCGTCGGGGGTGACGAGGTCTTCGCCGCATTGCAAGATCATCTTGAGATCGGCAACGACGAGACGACCGCAGACGGCAAGATCACGTTGGAGCACATCGAGTGCAACGCCGCGTGTGATCTTGCTCCGGTGATGATGGTCAACTGGGAGTTCTTCGACAATACGACGCCGGAGATCGCCAAGGATGTCGTCGATCGGCTGCGGGCCGGTGAGGATGTGACCGCTACTCGAGGGGCCAGAGTCTGTACCTGGAAGGAGGCGGAGCGGGTGCTGGCGGGTTTCCCGGACGGGCGAGCGGATGAGGGTCCGACCTCGGCAGAAGCGTCATTGCTCGGGTTACGGATCGCGCAGGAGCGGGGCTGGGCGGCGCCGCCGGTGCCAGCACCGCATACCCCGCCCGCTGCGGAGGAGGGAAGTTGACCGACTCTTCGACAAGCTCGGAGCACCGCTCGTCGACGGACTCGGGGCTCAGCCTGCTGACGCCGGTTCTCACCGCGAACTGGGGTGAGGAGCGCGCCTGGAAGCTCACCAACTATGAGCGACGCGGCGGCTACGCAGCGCTGCGCAAGGCGCTGGACATGGACCCCGCCGACGTGGTCACCATGGTCAAGGACTCAGGCCTTCGCGGGCGGGGCGGTGCTGGCTTCCCCACTGGCATGAAGTGGGGATTCATTCCGCAGGACAACCCCAAGCCCAAGTACCTCGTGGTGAACGCCGACGAGTCGGAGCCAGGTACCTGCAAGGACATCCCGCTGATGATGGCCAGCCCGCACACGCTGGTCGAGGGTGTGATCATCTCTGCGTACGCGATCCGCAGCAATTACGCCTTCATCTACGTTCGAGGTGAGGTGCTGCACGTCGTGCGACGGCTGCAACAGGCGGTTCGGGAGGCCTACTCTGCCGGCTATGCCGGCAAGAACATCCTGGGCACCGGCTATGACCTGGAGATCATCGTCCACGCCGGCGCCGGAGCCTACATCTGCGGTGAGGAAACCGCGTTGCTGGATTCGCTCGAGGGCCTTCGCGGCCAGCCGCGACTTCGTCCTCCTTTCCCGGCGGTCGCCGGCCTGTACGCCAGCCCGACGGTGATCAACAACGTCGAGTCCATTGCGTCCGTCCCGTGCATCATCGATCGTGGCGCGGACTGGTTCACGTCGATGGGCACTGAGAAGTCGAAGGGCATGACCATCTATTCGCTGTCCGGCCACGTGGCCAACCCGGGCCAGTTCGAGGCGCCGCTCGGCATCACCCTGCGCCAGCTGCTCGACTTGGCCGGTGGCATGCGGGAGGGCCACGAACTGAAGTTCTGGACTCCGGGGGGTTCGTCTACGCCGATGCTCACCGCCGAGCATCTCGACATCGCCCTGGACTACGAGGGCGTGGCGGCAGTCAAATCGATGCTGGGCACCAAGGCGTTGCAGTGCTTCGACGAGACCACGTCGGTCGTGCGTACGGTGCTGCGCTGGACCGAGTTCTACAAGCACGAGTCGTGCGGGAAGTGCACTCCATGCCGGGAGGGCACCTGGTGGCTGGTGCAGATCTTGAAGCGGATGGAGGCGGGCCAAGGCCAGGAGGGCGACATCGAAAAGCTGCTCGACCTCTGCGAGAACATCCTCGGCCGCTCCTTCTGTGCACTCGGTGACGGAGCGACGTCGCCCATCACGTCGGCGATTGCTTACTTCCGTGATGAATTCGAGGCGGCCATGCATACCCCGGCCTGGGAGCTCTTCCCGTACGAGCGCAGCACGATCTTCGTCCACGAGCCCGTAGGAGCAGGCGTATGAGCCCTCTTATTGTCCGCTCGCGCATCGCGCTGACAGCTCCTGTCTTCCTCGCTCGCTCGCAGACGGAAAAGCGTGTCTGCTCGCTCGTTCGTCCAGACAGGAGCGCGCGATTCGCGACGCTCGCGGACGACCTGACCGGTCAGGAAAGCCTGTGACTGTTACCGCTACGTCCTCCGACCGCGCCGATCTGGAGAAGCGTGAGGACCTGGTCACGCTGACCATTGACGACGTCGAGGTTTCGGTGCCGAAGGGCACGTTGGCCATTCGCGCCGCGGAATTGATCGGTGTGGAAGTCCCGCGATTCTGTGATCACCCACTGCTTGATCCGGTCGGCGCATGCCGGCAGTGTCTGGTGGAGGTTCCCGACGGGGGTAACGGTCGACCGATCCCGAAGCCGCAGGCGTCCTGCACTCTCGAGGTCGCACCGGGCATGAAGATCAAGACTCAACTTTCCTCCCCCGTAGCGGACAAGGCTCAGCACGGAAACCTGGAGTTCCTGCTGATCAACCATCCGCTCGACTGCCCGATCTGTGACAAGGGCGGGGAATGCCCCTTGCAGAACCAGGCGCTGTCTCATGGCTACGCCGAAAGCCGGTTCACCGATCTGAAGCGGACCTTTCCTAAGCCGATCAACATCTCACCCAACGTCTTGCTGGACCGGGAACGGTGCGTGCTCTGCGCTCGCTGCACTCGATTCTCCGAGCAGATCGCCGGTGACCCGTTCATCGCCTTGGTCGAGCGCGGAGCGCTGCAGCAGGTCGGTATCTACGAGAAGGAACCGCTGCAGTCTTACTTCTCGGGCAACACCATCCAGATCTGCCCGGTGGGTGCCCTGACCAGTGCCGATTACCGGTTCCGAGCTCGTCCCTTTGATCTGGTGTCCACGCCGTCGATCGCCGAGCACGATGCCTGCGGGTCTGCCATTCGGGTTGATCATCGGCGCGGCGCGGTGATGCGCCGCCTCGCCGGCGACGATCCGGAGGTCAACGAGGAGTGGATCACCGACAAAGATCGATTCGCCTTCGCCTACGGACGCGGTGAGGACCGGCTGACCCGACCCCTGGTGCGCGAACCCGCGACAGACTCACGGCCGGCCGTACTGCGGCCGGCGTCGTGGCCGGAGGCGATCGACGCCGCCGTGCAGGGACTTCAAGCTGCGGGTGGCTCGGTCGGCGTGTTGACCGGCGGTCGGTTGACCCAGGAAGACGCCTACGCCTACGCCAAGTTCGCCCGAGCCGTCCTTGGCACAAACAACATCGATTTCCGCTCCCGGCCTCACTCAGCCGAGGAGGCGGAGTTCTTAGCCTCGGCGGTCGCCGGTACGGGGCGGGGTGTCACGTACGCCGACCTGGAGTCGGCGAGCTCGGTTTTGCTGGTGTCGCTGGAAACCGAGGAGGAGGCCGGCGCGATCTTCTTGCGCATGCGTAAGGCGAATCGGAAGAAGGATCTGCCGTCGTGGACGCTCGCGCCCTATCTGAGCGATGGAGCGCACAAGGTCGGCGCCACATTGATCCCCACGGTCCCCGGGCAGGAGGCAGTCGTTCTCGACGGCCTTGGCCCTTCGACAGGCTCAGGGCATGAGGGGAGTTCGGGGCCGGCGCTGGACGCCAACGCGGTGATCTTGGTCGGGGAGCGCGCCGCCGAGTCCTCCGGCGCACTGAGCGCCTGCCTGCGACTGCAGGAGCGCACGGGCGCCCGCCTGGCCTGGGTTCCTCGACGCGCGGGCGACCGAGGAGCCGTTGACGCCGGCTGCCTGCCAACTGTGCTGCCTGGCGGTCGCCCCGTGGCCGACGCGGCGGCCCGGGTGGATACCCAAACCACCTGGGGATCGGCGACCCTTCCCACCGCGGAAGGCCGCGACGCCGACGAGATGTTGATCTCCGCCGCGGACGCCGAACTGGGTGCGTTGGTGGTCGCTGGGGTGGACCCGAGCGACTTCCTCGACCCCCAGGCGGCCCTCGAAGGGCTGGAGAAGATTGGCTTCGTGATCAGCATCGAGACGCGTGCCTCCCAGGTCACCGAACGCGCGAACGTCGTGCTGCCGGTGTCCTTGATGCATGAGCGGACTGGCACTTTCGTCACCTGGGAAGGTCGCGAGCGGCCGTTCGACCTGGTGATCAACCAGCCCAACACGATGAGCGATCTTCGCGTCCTGGCGGCGCTGGCCGACGGGTTGGGCACTGACCTCGGCATCCGCACCAGCGCTGAAGCTCGAGCCGAACTCGCCGAGCTGGGCCCCTGGGCTGGCAACCGCGTTCCGGCCCCGGACATCCAAGCAGGACAGGCCAGTGAAGCCACCGAGACGACGGCGGTCCTCGCCACCTGGCGAATGTCCCTGGACGCCAGCCGGGCACTGGACAACGCGCCCTTCCTGTTCGCCACGAGGCGTAAGCCGGTGGCCCGGCTGAGTCCGGCTACCGCGGAAGCCGCCGGAGTCACCGAACGGGTCGTGATCTCGAACGACCGGGGTTCCCTCACCTTCGACGTGAGGATCGAGCCCGAGATGATGGACGGGGTGATCTGGGTGCCCCGCCGGGCGCCAGGACTCGTGGTGTCGGAACACCTCGCGGCCGCCGCTGGTGAGCTGGTCACCATAGGGCCGCCTCGAGACCTGGTTCCCGTGCATACCACCACCGCATTGGAGGTGATCGAGTGATTCGCGTCAGCGCGTTGCCGCTCGATTTGACTGCCTTCTTCAACGATCCCTGGTGGGTCGTGTTGATCAAAGCGGTGTTCGCGCTGGTGATCTTGCTGCTGTTGACCTTGTTCACCATCTGGTACGAGCGGCGGATCGTGGCGTTCATGCAACAACGCAAGGGTCCCAACATGAACGGCCCGTTCGGGCTGCTGCAGTCGCTGGCCGACGGCATGAAGCTGATGTTCAAGGAGGACTTCACCCCGAAGGCTGCCGACAAGTTGGTGTTCATGCTCGCGCCGTTCGTGGTGGCCATTCCAGCCATCACGGCCTTCGCTGTCATCCCGATGGCGGGTGAGGTGCGGGTGCCGTTCACAGACATCACGACTCCGCTCCAGGTCACCGACCTTCCGGTGTCGGTGCTCTTCATCCTGGCGATTGCCTCGATCGGCGTCTACGGGATCGTGCTGGCGGGCTGGTCGTCCGGTTCCACCTATTCGCTCCTCGGTGCGCTGCGATCCAGTGCCCAGGTGATCAGCTACGAGGTGGCCATGGGTCTCGCGCTGGTCGCGGTCTTCCTCTTCGCCGGATCGCTGTCGACATCGGAGATCGTGGCTGAGCAGGCAGAGCCGGTTTCTTTTCTTGGCGTCCAGGTGCCGCTGTGGTACGCCGTCCAGCTGGTGCCGTCGTTCATCATCTACCTGATTGCGATGGTGGGGGAGACAAATCGCGCTCCCTTCGACCTACCCGAAGCTGAGGGAGAGCTGGTCGGCGGGTTCCACACCGAGTACTCCTCGATGCGGTTCGCCATGTTCTTCATGGCGGAGTACATGAACATGATCACGGTCTCGGCGCTGGCCACCACGTTGTTCCTCGGTGGCTGGCATGCGCCGCTGCCGTTCAGCCTGTTCCCCGAGGCTGACGCCGGCTACATGGGCCTGCTGTGGTTCGTGCTCAAGGTCCTGCTGTTGTTGTTCGTGTTCATCTGGCTCCGGGGCACGTTGCCTCGGCTGCGTTACGACCAGTTCATGCGCTTCGGCTGGCGCTGGCTCATCCCGATCTCTCTGGTGTGGATCGTGATGGTGGCGATTCTCCGCGTCGGCCGGTCCGAAGGCTGGTTCTCATCGCCGGTATTCCTGGCGGTCGCGGGCGCCATCTTCGTGGTTCTGCTCGGATTCTCGTTCTTCGGCGGCGGCGAACCGCAAGAAGCCGAGACCGAGACCGCGACCGAGCCGATCGGTGAGTTCGATGCGTTCGCGGGGGGCTATCCCGTTCCGCCGATGCATGGGCAGGTGCTGCCCGAATTCGCCGGTGTGCTGCGCACTGAGGATGATCAACCTACGACGGAGGAGAGCTCCTGATGGGCGTACTCGATCCGATCGCGGGCTTCGGGGTGACGTTCCGCACCATGTTCCGGAAGACGTTCACCGCCGAATACCCCAAGAAGCCGAAGGTGACGGCGCCGCGATTCCACGGCCGGCACCAGTTGAATCGGTGGCCGGACGGTCTGGAGAAGTGCGTGGGCTGCGAGCTGTGCGCCTGGGCCTGTCCGGCCGACGCTATCTACGTCGAGGGCGCCCAGAACACCGACGATGAGCGCTTCTCGCCCGGCGAGCGCTACGGCCGCGTGTACCAGATCAACTACTTGCGCTGCATTTTGTGCGGGCTGTGCATCGAGGCCTGCCCTACTCGGGCACTCACCATGACCAATGAGTTCGAACTTGCCGACGACTCGCGGGCCAAGCTGATCTACGAGAAGCAGGACTTGCTGGCGCCGCTCCTACCTGGCATGGAGGAGCCCCCTCATGAGCGCAAGCTCGGCGACAACGAGCAGGCCTATTTTCTCGGCCTGCCCGAGACGGGGCATCCAGACGAGCGAGCGGGTGCGGCTCACGGCGCCAAGCGGCGCAAGATCAATCAAGGCTTCGTCTACGAGAAGAAGCATCCTCAGGGTGAAGGAACGGGATAGCGGTGATCCCTCTCGTGACGGCGGAGGCATTCGCCTTCTGGCTGCTGGCGCCCGTGATGGTTCTGGGAGCCCTCGGTATGATCCTGGCGCGCAAGCCGGTGCACTCGGCTCTCTGCCTCGCCGCGGTGATGATCTCGCTGGCGGTCCAGTACGCAGCTCAGGACGCGCCGTTCCTCTTCGCGGTGCAGATCATTGTCTATACGGGCGCGATCCTGATGCTGTTTCTTTTCGTGCTGATGTTGGTCGGCGTCGACGTCGCCGACTCTCTGGTGGAAACGATCAAGGGCCAGCGACCGGTCGCGGCCCTGGCGGGCGTCGGTTTCGGTGCTCTGCTGGTCCTCGCCGTCGGTAACGCGATCGTCGGCGACCCGGTCGGATTGAGTCAGGCCAACTCCGAGAACGGTGGGAACGTGCAGGGCATCGCCGCCCTGATCTTCAACCGCTACGTGTTCGCCTTCGAGGCGACTTCTGCCCTTTTGATCACCGCGGCCGTGGGTGCCATGGTGCTTGCTCATCGAGAACGGCTGGTCAAGAAGCGTTCGCAGGCCGACCTGACGGTTGACCGAATGCGCCGTTACGCTGAATCCGGCCAGCATCCCGGGCCTCTGCCGACGCCCGGAGTCTTCGCCCGGCACAACGCGGTCGACACCCCTGCGCTGCTTCCGGACGGCAGCGCGTCGGAACTTTCGGTCTCGGCTACCTTGCGGGCACGAGGCACCATCCTCGACAGCCGCGACCTCGTACGCCCTGTCGACGAGACGGTGGAGGCGATCACCGCGTCCGACCGCGAGGAGGACCAGTGAGCCCCGCGTCCGACCGCAAGGAGGACAAGTGAGCCCCTCGCACTACATCGTCCTCTCCGCGATCTTGTTCACGATCGGCGCGGCTGGCTTCTTGATCCGGCGGAACGCGATTGTGGCCTTCATGTGCGTGGAACTGATGCTCAACGCCTCCAACCTGGCGCTCGTCACGTTCTCGCGGGTGTACGGGACCCTGGACGGCCAGATCGCGGCCTTCTTCGTCATGGTCGTCGCGGCGGCTGAAGTGGTCGTCGGCTTGGCGATCATCGTCACCATCTTCCGCACCCGACGCTCGGCATCGGTCGACGACGCCAACCTGCTGAAGTTCTGAGGACAGATGAACCTGCTGGAAGTCGTGACGCCCCTGCCTGCCACCGGCTTGTTCTCCTACACCTGGCTGTTGATCGCCATTCCGGCCCTCGGCGCTGCGATCCTGCTGCTCGGCGGCCGCGCTGCCGACTCGTGGGGTCATCTACTTGGCACCCTCACACCGTTGATCTCGTTCGCGCTGGGCTTGATGCTGTTCATCCAGCTCCTCGGCCGCGACGTGGCCTCCCGTGCGGTGAGCGTGCCGCTTTACGACTGGATCTCCACCGGTCAGTGGCAGATTGGCGTGGGCCTTCTCGTCGATCAGCTGTCGATCGTGTTCGTGTTGTTGATCACCGGGGTCGGCGGTCTCATCCACGTCTATTCCATCGGCTACATGGCCCACGACAAGCGGCGGCGGCGGTTCTTCGCGTTCCTCAACCTTTTCGTGGCCGCCATGCTGCTGCTGGTGCTGGCCGACAACTACCTCGTCTTGTTCGTCGGCTGGGAAGGGGTGGGCCTGGCCTCGTACCTGCTCATCGGTTTCTGGCAGCACAAGCCGACCGCCGCAACTGCCGCTAAGAAAGCCTTTGTCGTCAACCGAGTGGGGGACATGGGCATGTCGCTGGCGATCATGCTGATGCTGGCGACGTTCGGCTCCTCGGCGTTTATCGACGTCAACACCAATGCGGAACGCATGGGCACCACGATCGCCACCGTGATGGGGCTGCTCCTGCTCCTGGGCGCCTGCGGCAAGTCAGCACAGGTGCCGTTGCAGTCCTGGCTGCTGGACGCCATGGAAGGCCCGACTCCGGTGTCGGCACTCATCCACGCAGCGACGATGGTCACGGCCGGGGTTTACCTGGTGACGCGCAGCAATGCCGTCTTCGTGGAGTCCGAAGTCGCCAGTACGGCGGTGGTGATCGTCGGTGCGGTGACCCTGCTGGCGGGTGCCTGGATCGGCTGCGCCAAGGACGACATCAAGAAGGTCCTGGCCGGGTCGACCATGTCGCAGATCGGCTACATGATGTTGGCCGCCGGAATCGGTCCTGCCGGCTACGCATTCGCGATCTTCCATCTTTTGACCCACGGATTCTTCAAGGCGAACATGTTCCTCGGAGCCGGTTCGGTGATGCACGCCATGAACGACGACGTCAACATGCGTCACTACGGTGGACTTTCTCGGCTGATGCCGATCACCTTCTACACGTTCGCGGCCGGTTACCTGGCCATCATCGGCTTTCCGTTCTTCGCCGGCTACTACTCCAAGGACCACATCATCGAGGCCGCGTTCGAGCACAACCTGGCCACCGGTCTGGCGGCGCTGATCGGCGCCGGGATCACGGCGTTCTACATGACCCGGCTGATGATGATGACCTTCGTCGGTACTCGGAGGCGCTGGCCCGAGGGTGTACATCCGCACGAATCACCGGCCATCATGACCGTTCCGCTGATCCTGCTTGGTATCGGCTCGGCCCTGAGTGGCATGGTGCTCAACGGCTGGATCAGCGACTGGCTGGATCCTGCGGTTGGCGGTGAGCATGCGGCCGGCGAAGCGCCGGGGCTGCTGCACTTCTCCGCCCAGGGTTTCCTCACTCTAGCTGTGGTGGCGATCGGGGTGGCCGTTGCCGTCCGGATCTTCGGTCCGCGTCACAAGGTCACCACTGAGCAGCCTGCCAGTCGGTCGCTGCTGGTCCGTGCTGGCCGCCAGGATCTCTACGGCGACGTCATCAATGAGGCCGTCTTCATGAGGCCGGGACAGCGCTTGACGTTGAATTTGCTGCGGCTGGAGGACGACGGTATCGACGGCACGGTCAACGGCACCGCTGCCGCGATCGGCACCTTGTCGACCCAGTTGCGGAGGGCACAGAACGGCTTCGTGCGCAGCTACGCCCTGACCATGGTGGTGGGCGCTGCTCTGGTCGGAGCCGTGCTCATCCTGGGTCGGCTGGGCTGAGGGGCGTGATCGAGATGGAATTTCCGATCCTCACGGTGCTGGCCCTGCTGCCGGCAGTCGGCGCACTCTCACTGATATTTCTGCGGGGCACCCTGGCGAAGCAGGTGGCCCTGGCGGTCTCAGTGCTGGTGCTGGTCTTGGCGATCATCCTCGCCATCCAGTTCGACGTCGGCGGCGGTATGCAGTTCACCGAGCAGGCCCGCTGGATCGCCCTGATCGGCGCGTACTACGCCCTCGGCCTGGATGGCATCGGTCTGACCCTGGTGCTGCTGGTGGCGATCGTGACGCCCGTGGTGATCATCGCGAGTTGGCGGGACTTCGATGACCGTGCCGCAAGCTCCAAGCGTGCTCAGAATTCGGAGGTCCTGAGCTCGGAGGGACGCGCCCTGAGCTCCGAGGCACGTGCCCTGAGCCTGTCGAGGGGTGGAGCGACCGATCGTTTCACTGGCTCCGGACGCGGTCCTTCGACTGAGCCAGGACGCGATCCCTCGACTGACCCAGGACGCGATCCTCTGACAGGGTCAGGCAGCACCTTGGCGCCCCGTTACGGGCTGCACGTGTTCTTCGGCCTTGTGCTTGCGGTCGAGGCCTGTGCCTTGTTCCTCTTCCTCGCCACCGACGTGTTCTTGTTCTACGTCTTCTTTGAAGTCATCCTCATCCCGATGTACTTCCTGATCGGTGGCTTCGGACCGGGCCACGGACGAACGTACGCCGCGGCCAAGTTCTTGATCTTCGGTCTGCTGGGCGGCTTCGTCATGCTGGCCTCGGTGATCGGGCTCTACGTCCAGTCCGCCAACGTCGGTGAGCCGAGCTACCTACTCAGCACGCTCAGTCAGCTGCCGCTAGCCACGGGAACCGGACGCTGGCTCTTCGTCGGGTTCATGTTCGCCTTCGCGATCAAGGCGCCCCTGGTGCCGCTGCACACCTGGCTGCCCGACGCCGCCGAGGAGTCAAGTCCTGGCGGTGCGGTGATGATGGTCGGGGTGATGGACAAGATCGGGACCTTCGGCATGATCAGGTTCTGTCTCGGGCTTTTCCCTGAAGCCAGCCAGTGGGCCACGCCAGTGGTGCTGGCGCTAGCCGTGATTTCGATCATCTACGGCGCCATCCTCGCCATCGGCAGCCGCAACGTCATGCGCTTCATCGCCTACACCTCGATCAGTCACTTCGGGTTCATCGTGCTGGGCATCTTCGCCTTCACCACCCAGAGCCTGGTGGGCTCGACGCTGTACATGCTCAACCACGGCCTGTCCACGGCGGCGCTCTTCGTCGCCGCCGGTTACCTGATCAGGCGGCGGGGGTCGAGGGACATCCATGCCTACGGCGGGGTGGAGAGGACCGCCCCCGTGCTTGCCGGCCTGTTGCTGTTCGCCGGGCTCTCCACCCTCTCTCTGCCGGGGCTTTCCAGCTTCGTCTCGGAGTTCATGGTGCTTGCCGGCACCTTCACCCGGCACCCGGTGCACGCGTCCGTGTCCACTCTGGCCGTTGTGCTGGCCGCGCTCTACATCTTGATCATGTACCAGCGGACGATGACCGGGGCGGTGCGGCCCGAACGACCCGTGCGGGTCCGGGACGTCAACGCGCGTGAGCGGCTGGCCATGGCTCCGCTGGTGTTGCTCATCGTGGTGCTCGGCGTTTTCCCCAAGCCGATGCTCGCGGTCATCGAACCAGCGGTGTCCGCCGCGATGCAGCACGTCGGGGTCACCGATCCCCCACCGCGGGTCAGCGCGGAAGGAGGCCGCTGATGTCGCCGATCCCAGTCGAGATCACGGCGCCGAATCTGGAGTACCGATTGCTGCTGCCGGTCTTGTTGATCTTCGCCGGTGCCTGCGTCGCGGTCCTGGCCGAGGCGGTCCTCTCGCGGTCCGTCCGGCATCCCGTGCAGCTTGTCATCACCTTCGCTTCCATCGCGGGCGCATTGATCAGCACAGCCGTCAACTGGCGGACTCAAGATGAGGCGATCACTGCCGTCGGTTCAATCGCCATCGACGGCCCGACCTACTTCATGTGGACCATCCTGCTGATCTTCAGCGCTGCGTCATTTCTGCTTTTCGCCGAGCGCAAGGTCGAGAACGGAGCGAGTGTCTTCGCCGCCCAGGCGGCCGCCGTACCAGGCACGATGTCCGAACGGGAGGCGGTCGAGGCCAGGGTCGAACACACCGAGGTGTATCCCCTTGCCTTGTTCGCTTTGTCCGGAATGATGCTGTTTCCCGCCTCCAGCGACCTCATCACGATGTTCGTCGCTCTGGAGATTCTGTCCTTGCCGCTGTACCTGTTGTGCGGCTTGGCCAGGCGCCGCCGGCTGCTATCCCAGGAGTCGTCGCTCAAGTACTTCCTTCTCGGCGCGCTGTCGTCGGCGTTCTTTCTCTACGGTGCGGCCCTACTGTATGGCTATGCCGGATCGTTCGACCTGAGCGCTATCGACGAGGCGGTCCGGACCAGCGCTCAGCAGTCGGGCCTGTTGTTGGCCGGTGTCGCGCTGATCGGCATCGGGCTGCTGTTCAAGTTCGCTGCAGTGCCCTTCCACTCCTGGACTCCGGACGTGTACGTGGGTGCGCCCACACCGGTCACAGCCTTCATGGCCGCCTGCACCAAGATCGCGGCGATCGGTGCTCTGCTGCGCGTGTTCTACGTCGGGCTGGGGGCGGCTCGCTGGGATTGGCAACCACTGATGGCCATCATCGCCGTGGCCACGATGGCGGTCGGCTCCGTGCTCGCCATCACCCAGACAGACGTCAAGCGGATGCTCGCCTATAGCTCGATCGCCCACGCCGGGTTCATCATGACCGCTTTCGTCGGGGCGTCCCAGGCGGCCACCGGCAGCTCGGTGGGATCCCTCACGAGCATCTCCTCCATCATGTTCTACCTGGTGGCGTACGGGGCGGCGACCGTCGGTGCCTTTGCCCTGCTGACCGCAGTACGAGATCCCAGCGGTGAGGCGACCCTGCTCAGCAGCTGGGTCGGTCTCGGTCGCCGGTCCCCCACAGTGGCAGTCGTCTTCTCCCTGTTCATGCTCAGCTTCGCCGGCATCCCCCTGACCAGCGGTTTCATCGGCAAATGGGCCGTTTTCGCAGCAGCGTGGTCGGGTGGCGCCCACTGGCTCGTGGTGGTTGCCGTGGTGATCAGCGTGGTCGCCGCGTTCTTCTACATTCGGGTGATCGTGCTCATGTTCTTTTCCGATCCGACTGCGGTGGCACCGCAGGTGATCCGGCCCGGTTGGACGACTTCAGCCGTGGTGGGCCTTGGCGTGGTGGCTACTGTGGCCTTTGGTGTCTTTCCGGGACCGCTGCTCGACCTTGCTCAGCACGCCGGAGAAATGCTGCGGTGATCGCAGCGGCGCCCGCCGCAGCTAGGAGAGATGTGCTCGCAGAGGAGACGCGAAACGAGGTCTTCGCTACTGGCGTGCGCAGCCAATTGGAGGTCATTGAGTCTGCGCTGGTAAAGGCGGCCGAGGCCGGCACCCCGATGATCACGGAGGTAGCTCGACACGTCATCGCCGCGGGCGGCAAGCGGTTCCGGCCGATGCTGGTGGTGTTGGGATCGCACTTCGGTGGCGATGCGCCGGCCGCCGAGGTGGTCAAAGCGGCTGTGGTGGTCGAACTCACGCATGTCGCCAGCCTTTACCACGACGACGTCATGGACGAGGCAAGACTGCGCCGCGGCTCACCTAGCGCCAACGCGCGTTGGGGCAACACCGTCGCGATACTGGTGGGCGACTTCCTCTTCGCCAAGGCGTCCGACATTGTCTCCGAACTAGGTCCGGAGTTCGTCCGCCTGCAGGCCCGCACGTTCTCTCGGCTCGTGCAGGGCCAGATCGCCGAAACCGTGGGGCCAGGACCCGAACAGGATCCTCTCGAGCACTACCTCCAGGTCGTCACCGATAAGACCGGCTCGTTGATCGCGACGTCGGCGCTCTTCGGTTCCAAGATCGCCGGCGCCCAGCCCGCGGTGCAGCAGACCCTCCGGCGCTTCGGCGAAGAGATCGGCATCGTGTTCCAGCTCAGCGACGACATCATCGACGTCACCAGCGACGAGGCCGGCAAGACACCGGGAACCGATCTGCGTGAAGGCATCCCCACGCTTCCCACCCTGCTGGCCCGCCGTTCAACGGATCCTGCTGATGCGCGCCTGCTGGAGCTGCTGGACTCCGATCTGCACGACGACGAGACTCTCGCCGAGGCGCTACGACTACTGCGACCCCACCGCTGCATCGACCAGGCTCGCGACGAGGTCCGCCGCCGTGCCAAGTCGGCCCGCTCCCTTCTCGACTCGCTGCCGCAGGGTCCAGCCCGCGACGCTCTCGAGGAGCTGTGCGACTCGGTCGTCAGTCGTTCCTCCTAGGTCGGTCTCACCCGGTCCTTGCCCACCGCCACACGGGTCCCGGCAGCCGAGATAGGTCTGTGGCCATCGTTAGTCCCTGTGACTCGGGGGTAACCGGGCAGCATGAGCGATTTCATGGAGAAGGCCAAGGACATGGCGAGTGACCACGACGCGCAAGTTGATCAAGGCCTGGACAAGGCCGGCGACGTTGCCGACGAACGTACGGGCGGAAAGTACGGTGAGCAGATCGACAAGGGCGTCGACGTTGCCCAGGAACGGACTGGCGCCGGTGATCAAGTGCCTGATCAGCCATAACAACGACGGCAGTATCCGCTAACAAGGTCAGCTCCGGAGCTTCCGCCATCCCTCGGCAATGACGACCTCACCGTGACGGTCGCCGTGCTGGCTGTCGCCGCCGTTGATCACTAGGTCGGCATCCTCCCAGGGGCGGTGGGCGGTGACGTAGGCCTTCTCTTCGGCCATCCAGCCTTCGTACGATGCGGTCGAAATCTCGCCGGCTGCCACCCTCTCGGCGTCGCGGCCGAGCCTAGTCGGCTCGTCCGTCTCGACCCAGATAGCGACGGCAAGTTCCGCTCGTACGGATGCTTGGGTTGAGCCGACTCCTTCGAGGATCAGATAGTGCAGTTCTCCGGGAAGTTCGATCGCGCCTTCCCGGCCACGGACGACCCAAGCGGGCGGCCGGAAGCTGAGGGCAGCGCCGGCCCGGACGACCGGCAGCACGTCGTTGATCAACAGGCTGTCCCAGCTGAGCACACCCTGGTGCCAGGCCAGATCGTCGGTGTGCAGGACCGCGCCATCAGGAAGGGTGGCGGCGAGTTGGTGGCCGAGAGTGGTCTTGCCACTCGAACTATGACCATTGAGACCGATGACCGCTGGCCGTGCAGCGCCCGCGAGTTCCTCGATCCGGTGAGCGAGATCAGCGAGCGGCAGCTCGCGCCAGGTGAAGATCACCAGATCTTGACCCGTTGGTCCTCGTCCAACCAAAGCCGATCCGACTCCGTGACACCGAAAGTGGCATAAAAGTCGGGGATGTTCCGAACGGTCTGATTGCAGCGGAACTCTGCAGGGGAGTGGGGATCGGTCGCCAGGCGCTGCAATAACATCTCCGTGCGGATCTTGGAATGCCAGATGTAGGCCCAGCTGAGGAACAGGCGCTGCTCGTCGGTGAAGCCGTCAATTGGATCCGGTCGATCATCACCGGTCGAGATTCGATAGGCCTTGAGGGCGATCGAGAGGCCGCCCAGATCACCGATGTTCTCCCCGATGGTCAGCTCACCGTTCACGCGATGGCCCGGAGCCTGCTCGGGCTCCAGCTCTCCGTATTGATAGATCAACACTCGGGTCCGCTTCTCGAAAGCCGCTCGATCCTCGGCCGTCCACCAATCGACCAGCGCACCGTCGCCATCGCAGGTCGAACCCTGATCGTCGAAGCCATGGCCGATCTCGTGACCGATGATTGCTCCGATGCCTCCGTAGTTGATCGCGTCGTCGGCGTCCTCGGAGAAGAACGGCGGCTGCAGGATGGCGGCGGGGAAGACGATTTCGTTGCGCAGGGGGTGGTAGTACGCGTTGACCGTCTGCGGGGTCATCAGCCACTCCTCGCGGTCGATCGGCTGCCCGATCTTGGCGACCGACCGTCCCACTTCGAAGCTCGCCGCCCGCATCACGTTCCCGACCAGATCGCGGCGATCGATCTGGAGGGTCGAGTAATCCCGCCACTTCGAGGGGAACCCGATGTGCGGGCGAAACTTGCGCAGCTTGTCGAGTGCCCGCTGTTTCGTCGCGTCGGTCATCCAGTCCAGCTCGTTGATCGATTGTCGGTAGGCCTCGATCAGGTTAGCCACGAGCTGGTCCATTCGCTCCTTGGCGACCGGCGAGAAGTGCCGTTCGACGTAGATCTTGCCTACGGCCTCGCCAAGGGCCCCTTCCACCAACTCGACCCCCCGCTTCCACCGCTCCTTGAGCACCGGCGTACCGGACAAGATGGTGCCGTAGAAACGGAACCGCTCGTTCACGAAGGCCGACGACAAGTAGGGCGAAAGCGACGAGATCAGTTTCCACTGAGCCCAGATCTTCCAAGCGGGAAGCCGGTCGTCGGTGATCAACTCCGCCACCGCAGTGAAGAACGACGGCTGCTGGACGACCAGTTCGGCCATGGCCTGTTCGGGGACGCCCGCGCCGGTCAAGAACGCCTCCCACTGAAGTCCTGGGCTGCCACTCACGAAGGCGTCGAGAGACATGAGGTTGTAACTCAGGCGCATGTCGCGGCACTTCACGCGATCCCAGTGTCCGGCGGCGATTTCGGTTTCAAGATCGAGAACCCTCTGGGCTGACTTTTCCGGCTCCTCGATTTCGGCAAGTCGCAGGGACGCCGCGACGTGGTCGCGATACTGGTCCCGGAGGTCTGCGTGGGTTTCCAGCCGGTAGTAAGCCTCGTCCGGTAGCCCGAGGCCACCCTGACTGACGAACATCACGTAGCGATTGGGATCGCCCGGATCCGACTCGGCTTCGAAGTTGATGAGCCCGGCGATGGCTCTGCGCGGAAAGCTGCCCACCAGCGTGATCAACTCGGCGACGGTAGATACGCCGTTGACTTCGGCCAGCAACGGAGCAAGCGGGGCGGCACCGGCCTCCTCGACGGCGGTCTCGTCCATGAAACCGGCATAGAGATCCGCGATCTTCGTGGCCTCGCTGCCCGGCTCTCCCGGCTCCAGCTCGGTGATGATCCTTCGTACGGCCTCTTCGGCCTCATCGCGAAGCGTGATGAAGCCGCCGGCGACTGGCTTGTCCTCAGGAATCTCGGTATTGGCCAGCCAATGGCCATTCACGTGCCGAAAGAGATCATCCTGGATTCGAACTTCCGTGTCGAAGTCGTCGACATTCAAGGCGGCGCCAGCGCGCATCACATTCGTCACTCGGTCGATGCTAGCCCGAGCAACCCGTCGTCGGAGATCATGCGTTGGGACGCAACCAACTGACCTTGGGCTCGTTTGTCTCCAGGGATACCACCGCGATGCTCGTTCCGGTGATCGTCGCCCCGACGCAGCGACCGGTACGACCCCCTTGGGTGCAGGTTCCGCTCAACTCGACGCGAAGCGGGATCTGGACTTGAGCGAAGAGCCCCGACGTGGTCACCTTGGCCTTCTTGAAGGGGTCCCCACCGCTCTGCTCCCAGTCGACCGTCCCCTTGCGCCACTCGGCGGAGTTGGAGGTCCAGCGGTTGGGGCACTTCGACGGCGCCGGGTCGTCGCTCTTCAAACACGTGGTGTAGCTCTTCTTTGCCGCCGCAACCGCCGCGCTCTTACCCTCGGCCGTGATGCGCACTGCCAGTCGGCTGGTGTCGGGGAACCCGCCGGGGCTCGTGACCAGGATCGTGGAGTCCTTGCCGTAGTCGGAGTATTTGAGACCGGTGCTGATCGTGTAGGCGCCGGGGAACAGACTGATCAGATCCTTGGAGACTTTGGTTCCGTTGATCAACAGCGGCACCGACCCGCTGCGGACGGGCCCCAGCTCGACGTCAGCGGCGACACGTGTCAGTTTCCACTCGTCTGTCTGCTTGACGACCGCGAAAGTCTCCGTCACGGTCCGCTTTCCGAGCTGGTAGGAGGCTTCCACCGTCGCTTCGTTCTCGCCCTCAACCTGAGGCACCTTGATAGCCGTGAGCGGCGCGTTCTTGAGCGCCGCCGAAAGTGCCTTGTCGGTGAGCATGGAGCTCTCGGTGGGCTCTGACTGCCCATAGGACAATGCCTTCTGCGCATCCGTTGACGACAGTGCTGTCAGATAGCCGAGAACGGCGTCCGACGGCCCCCCGCCCGCTGGTGAGGCCGACGAGGTGGAGCCGGTGCTGGCTCCCGTACCTGACTCGGTGTTCCTCGCCTGTCGCAGGTTGAGCGCCACAATGGCACTGCCGACGCCCAGAATGATGAGGGCCAGGGCGGAGACACCAACGATGAGCAGTGTGCGGCCGCGACCGGGCTGGGGACCGACTGGCGGCTGGCCCCAAGCCACCGGATCCGGCTGCTGGGGGTAAGGACTGGCCGCGCCCTGGTCCGGAGCAAATGGCCCGAACGCGTAACCGCCGGCCGGCGGTGGTCCCTGCCCAGGCTGCCGACCCTGCCCATAGGGGTCCGGGGGCGGGCCGCCCGACGGACTGTCCGTCATGAGCTGCCGCCCGTTGGTTCCCCAAGCATGGCCGCGATGTTACCCAAAGCAGGCTGCGTCAGCTTGCTCAGCGATCAACAACCAACCCCAGCCGGGGCGATGGCTGGCTCAGCGCACCTGCCAAGTGTCGCCACCGGAGACAAGGCCTTGCAGGGCGTCGTCCCCGGAGCCGTTGCCGGCGGCCAGGGCCACTTGTTCCCGGGCGAGATCGTCGTAGGTGGGGGCCTCGACGTCACGAAAGATGCCAATCGGTGCGCGGTGCAACACGCCCGCATCGGTCAGCCGGGATAGTCCAAACGCGAACGTGGGATCCGGGTGGTGCGCGTCATGCACCACCAATGAGTCGACACCGACATCGGCCACCTCGGCCACCCGGAAGCCGCCGGTCTGCGGATCCCGCACTACTCCGAGATGCCCGTCGACGCCGAACCGGACAGGTTCGCCGTGGCTGAGCGGGATGATCGCGTCGGCCGACGTGCTGGGGTCCTTGATGGCGTCGAAGGCGCCGTCGTTGAAGATCGGACAGTTCTGATAGATCTCCACCAGCGAGGTCCCGCGATGGGCGGTCGCCGCCCGCAGCACGCCGGTCAGGTGCTTACGATCGGAGTCGATCGTGCGCGCCACGAACGTCGCTTCAGCCCCCAGAGCGAGAGACACCGGGTTGAACGGGTTGTCCAGCGATCCCATCGGTGTCGACTTGGTGATCTTGCCCAGTTCAGAGGTGGGCGAGTACTGGCCCTTGGTCAACCCGTAGATCCGGTTGTTGAACAACAAGATCGTCAGGTTGACGTTCCGTCGCAGCACGTGGATGAGATGGTTGCCGCCGATGGACAACGCATCTCCGTCACCGGTGATGACGAAGACCGCGACATCCTCACGGGCGGTCGCCACACCGGTGGCAATGGCGGTGGCCCGGCCGTGGATGGAGTGCATGCCGTAGGAGTCGACGTAATACGGGAAACGGGAAGAGCAGCCGATCCCTGAGACGATCACTGTGTTCTCACGCTTGATGCCGAGCTCCGGCATGAAGCCTTGGAAGGCGGCCAGCACGGCGTAGTCACCACAGCCCGGGCACCAGCGGACTTCCTGATCGCTGGTGAAGTCCTTGCGCGTCAGCGGCTCCACAGACAGCGGTACGCCGGCAAGGCCGGATCGACCAGCGAGCCCGGAACTTGCCGAATGGCGCTCACCGAGCGGTGCCGATCCTTGCTCCTCGACCGGTTCGCTGGGCGGGGTCGCTGATTCCGGGCTCGCTTCGCCGGGTGGCTGAAGGCGCGACGCGCCGGCCAGCTGGGAACGGGTTGTGCTTCCGAGTTCGGAGTGCACGTCCTGGGCGGTCACGCATCGATCCTTTCCAATCGGTCGACCTCGAATTCGAGGTCATGAGCCAGCTCGCTGAGCGAGATCGGCAAGCCGCGCACGCGGGAATAGCTCTGCACGTCCACTAGATACTTCGCTCGGAGCAGCAACGCCAGCTGGCCGAGGTTCATTTCCGGCACGATGACCCGGTCGTAGCTGCGAAGGATCGCACCGAGGTTGCCGGGGAACGGGTTCAGGTGGCGAAGGTGCGTGTAGGCCACCTGACGGCCGGTCTTGCGGACCCGTCGGACGGCCGCCACCATCGGGCCGTAGGTCGAACCCCACCCGAGGACGAGCACCTTTGCGTGCGTTCCGTCCGGCCCGGCGGGATCGTCCACCACCAGGTCAGGAATGTCGCGGACGATGCCGTCGATCTTGGCCTGACGCAGCCGCACCATTTCTTCGTGGTTGGCCGGATCGTACGACACCTCGCCGGTGTCGCGCGCCTTCTCGATGCCGCCGATCCGATGCTCCAGGCCGGCGGTGCCGGGAATCGCCCACGGACGAGCCAGCGTCAGCGGGTCGCGGCGGTAGGGCAGAAAGACGTCGCTGCCCGCCTTGTTGGTGGCATTCGTGTCGGTCGCGAAGTCTGGATCGATCGCCGCGATGGAGGCGACGTCGGGCACCCGCCAGGGCTCCGCGCCGTTGGCCAGATAACCGTCGGAGAGCAACACGACAGGCGTGCGGTACTTGACTGCAATCCGTACGGCCTCCAGGGCGGCGTCGAAGCAGTCGGCCGGCGATTGGGGAGCCAGCACCGGCACCGGAGCCTCTCCGTTGCGGCCGAACATCACCTGCAGCAGGTCCGCTTGCTCAGTCTTGGTCGGCATCCCGGTACTGGGACCCGCCCGCTGGATGTCGCAGATGATCAACGGCAGTTCGGTCATCACTGCCAGCCCGATGGTCTCTGCCTTGAGCGCGACGCCCGGACCAGAGGTCGTCGTGACGCCGAGGTGTCCGGCAAAGCTGGCGCCCAGCGCGGCACCGATGCCGGCGATCTCGTCCTCGGCCTGGAATGTGGTGACGCCGAACCGCTTTTGCTTGCTCAACTCGTGGAGCACGTCGGAGGCCGGCGTGATCGGGTAGGCCCCCAAGAAGAGCGGCAGCTTGGCCTTCTGTGCGGCTGTCACCAATCCGTACGCGAGCGCCAGGTTGCCGGAGATCTGACGATACTTGCCCGAGGGCATCGGCGCGGGGGCCACCTCGTAGCTGACGGCGAAAACCTCCGTGGTCTCGCCGAACGCGTACCCGGCCTTGAAGGCGGTGAGGTTGGCGTCGCGGATATCCGGCTTGCCCGCGAACTTGGCGGACAAGAAATTGATCGTGCCCTCGGTCGGCCGGTGGTAGAGCCAGGAGAGCAGGCCAAGGGCGAACATGTTCTTCGCCCGGGACGCGTCCTTGCGGCTCAGCCCGAAATGCTTGATCGCCTCGACCGTCATGCCGGTGAGATCGAGAGCGTGCACCTGATAGTCCGCCAGCGAATCGTCGGTCAGCGGATCGCTGGCGTAGCCGACCCGAGCCAGATTGCGCTTGGTGAAGTCGGCACTGTCGGCGATGATCACACCGCCCCGCGGCAAATCGGCAATATTGGCCTTGAGGGCGGCCGGATTCATGGCCACCAACACATCCGGTCGGTCACCGGGGGTCAGGATGTCGTAGTTGGCGAAGTGCAGCTGGAAGCTGGAGACGCCCGGAAGCGTGCCGGCCGGCGCACGAATCTCCGCCGGAAAGTTCGGCAGCGTCGAGATGTCGTTACCGAAGACGGCCGAGTCAGCGGTGAACCGGTCGCCGGTAAGCTGCATGCCGTCGCCAGAGTCGCCCGCGAAGCGGATAACAACGCGATCCAGCGTATGGACCTGTCGCACAGCTAAATGCCTTCTTCCTCATGGCCTGTTGTCCCCGGGTCGTTGGTCAGAGGGGATTCGTAGCGATAACGCAGCCTTCCTGCCCAGTAGTCCATTCTAAGGCCACCCTAAGCAGCCTTTTTTGTGTGATCCAGCCGACACGATGCGCATCTAGTACGCAGTAGTACCCGACTTTGAGCCTCTTCGGCGCTCCTCGAGCCCTGTCCTTCGGGCTCAAGGAGTGACGCCGGGGCTCAAAGTCAGCGAGATTCGTGGTTGGGAGCATCAGGAGAGGGTCGCCGGGCGTTGTAGGGCGGCAAGCTCAGCTTCGCTGCGCAGGATGCAGAATTCGTTGCCTTCAGGATCGGCCAACACCATCCAGCCGGTCCCGTCGTCGTTACGGCGGTCGGCGACCCGTGTGGCGCCCAGGGCCAACACCCGGTCGATCTCTTCGTCCCGCGTACGGTCGATGGGTCGCAGATCGAAGTGGATCCGGTTCTTCACCTGCTTGGCTTCGGGCACCTCGATGAAGAGCACCTCAGTGCGGCGGTCGGCGGTGACGATCAGGCACTCCTCATCACCGGATTCGTTGGGGTCGTCCGGGTCCTCAGCCATGTCGAGAACCTGCGCCCACCACACCGACTGCGCATAGGCGTCACGAGAGTCCACCGCTGCATGGCTGATGCGCGACGTCATGCTCGCCAGCATGTCAGCCGAGGGGAAGGTGCACCGAGCTAGCGTCCGAATGGCGGCGTCGTAGTCTCGAGTACGTCAGGAGTCAGCTCCGCCAAGCGCGAGACTCCGAGCTGTGTCATGACCAGCGCGAGTTCGGTCGTCAGCTCATCGAGCACAGCCTTGACGCCTTCCGAGCCGGCCGCGGCCAGAGCCCACAACAGGGGCCGGCCCAGAAACACCGCTCTCGCTCCGAGCGCTAGCGCAGCAGCGATGTGTTCTCCGGTGCGAAGGCCGCTGTCAGCGTAGAGTTCCACGCTGTCGCCCACGGCTGTGGCTATCTCCGGTAACGCGCGGGCAGGTGTGATCGAAGGTCCGAGGCGGCGTCCACCATGGCCGGATACAACGATGCCGGCAGCGCCGGCGTCGACGCATCGCAGGGCGTCATCCGCGCGCAGTACACCCTTGACGACCACCGGTAGCGAACTCAGCTGGCGGAGCCAGCCGATGATCTCAAAAGTGACGGTGGGATCGATGGCCGTTCCCGCTGAGCCTGCTGCTGCCAGTTCTGCCGGCGTGAGATTGCTCATCCGAGCGCGGCCCGGCACATCTGCCCAGCTCCGCGGATTCACTGCGGCTGGCAGGAGAGCCACCATGTCGACGGTCAAGATCAAAGCGGTAGCGCCGTTGCCCACGGCGCGTTCCACCAGGAGTTCGGTGAGGTGCCGATCCCGGGTCACGTAGACCTGAAACCACCATGGTGCGCCCTCAGCTGCCACAGCCGAGAACGGCACGGCGGCGTGAGTGGAAACGCCCAGGATCGTTCCCATCTCGGCCGCCGACCTCGCCATGGCCGCCTCACCCTCTTCGTGCGCTGCCAACTGTTGAGCCATCGGCGCGATCAAGACCGGGGTCCGCAACGGAGTGCCCAGCACAGTTGTGGCGGTATCGATGGCGCTGACGTCGCGGAGCGTGTACGGCCGAAACCGGACGGCTGACCAGTCGGCCGTGCTTTCCGCATCGCTAACCCCGGATCCGGCGGTAGCCCCGAAATAGGCACTGGCGTAGTCCGGCAGAAGCTGTCGAGCTCTGGCCTCGAACTGAGCCGCGGTCATGGGTGTGATGCGCACAAGAACAGCGCCATCCCGGAGGATGGCGCTGCCTCTGTGTAGCGACAGATGGAGCTCAGAGGTTTGACCTGTCTTGGTCCGTGTCGCCCAGCCCCGCCGGGGAAGAGGTCGTCACGTCACCGAGTGCGTCATCGGGGTCGTCTGCGCCGGCTGTTGACGTTCCGCCGGCGCCAACCGTGTCGTCGTACGTGCTGCTGGTCGGTCCAGCCGTCTCGTCATACGTGCTGCTGGTCATTGACCCGGCGCTGTCGTCGTAGGTGCTGCCGGCGGTGTCGTCCAGGCTGCTACCAGTGGTGCCCAGCGAGTCGTCGTAGGCGCCGCCGACGGCGGTCGAGCCGGTGCTGTCCGCGTAATCGCCGGTACCTGAGGTTGTGTCGTACGCGCTGTCTCCGGGCATCGTGCTGCCGCCAAGGGCGTCGGATGTCGTTGGAGGGAGGTCGGCGCCAGTGTCGTTCACGCCTGGAACGTCAGCACCGGCATCGGCACCGCCGTCGGCCCCCGAGTCGGATGACGCCTTGTCATCGTCGCGGTCCATCTTGTCCTTGACGTCATCGACGAAGTCCGATGCCTTGTTCTTCATGTCATCGAGGAAACCCATACCTTGTTCCTAACTGTTGCCAACGCCTGCGCACGGGTTGCGAGGTCGCGCTCATCCTAGGGCCGGTGTCAGTGGCGCCGGAAGAGGCCTTCAGGGGAACGGATCTGCGAATTCCGGGCACTCACCGGTAGTTGGTGAACTGGACGGCGAAGTCGTAGTCCTGCGCCTTGATCAAGGCTTGAACGGCCTGCAAATCGTCGCGGCTCTTGCTGCTGACCCGAAGCTCGTCGCCCTGGATCTGCGTCTTCACACCCTTGGGACCCTCGTCGCGAACCAGCTTCGCCACCTTCTTCGCGTTCTCGGTGCTGATGCCTTCTTGGGTCGTCGCCGTGATCTTGTACAGCTTGCCGGACGAGCGCGGCTCGCCAGCGTCGAGCGCCTTGAGGCTGACGCCACGTTTGATCAACTTGGACTGGAAGACGTCGAGCACCGCCTTGACTCGCTCCTCAGAGTTTGCCTCCATCTCGATCTGCTGACCGGACCATTGGATGCTTGCGTCGGTGTTCTTGAAGTCG
>DASQUD010000184.1:0-22074 GCA_035641455.1 Propionibacteriaceae bacterium
GCATCGCGCCGACCCACGACGGCGCCATCTACTACACCGATCCTACGGAGGACTTCTCCCGGCCCGGCCGCATGTGGTGGGCCGTGCCCGCCGGCATCGATGAGTTTTCGACCTGGAAAGAGGTCACAACCGTCTACCACGAAGGCGTACCCGGGCATCACCTGCAGATCGCCCAGAATGCCTTCCGCTCCGACTTGTTGAATCGCTGGCAGCGAACGCTCTGCTTCTGCTCCGGCCATGGTGAGGGTTGGGCGTTGTATGCCGAGCGACTGATGGATGAGCTTGGCTACCTCGAAGGCGGCGATCGGATGGGCATGCTCGACGCCCAGGCCTTCCGGGCCATCCGGGTGATCATTGACATCGGCATGCACCTGCAGCTGCAGATACCGCAGCACAACCCCTGGAAATTCCGCCCCGGTGAGCGCTGGACCCCGGCCGCCGGCTTCGAGTTCTTGAGCAGCAACTGCTCCGGTGATGAGCCGACTCTGCGCTTCGAACTCGACCGCTATCTCGGCTGGCCGGGCCAGGCGCCGTCGTACAAGGTGGGTGAGCGGATTTGGCTGGAGGCTCGAGAGGACGCCCGTCGGCGCAAAGGTGCCAAGTTCAACCTTCGCCAGTTTCACGCCGACGCGCTCAACCTCGGATCGCTCGGGCTCGACCCACTGCGCGCCGCGCTCGCGCGGATCTGACCTCGGTGGCGCAAGGAGTCCGGCTGATCCTGGCCTCGGCATCACCTGCCAGGCTGCGCACGCTGCGAGCGGCCGGACTCGGCTGCGAGGTCATCGTTTCCGGCATCGACGAAACCGCCTTGACCGGCGACCGGGTGTCCGACATCGTGGCCGAGCTGGCGCGGCGGAAGGCCGAGGCCGTGTCAGACCGGCTGCGTAGGAGCCGGCGCCCGACCGTGATCATCGGCTGCGACTCCATGCTGGAACTAAACGGGCAGCCGTACGGCAAACCGGAGACGGCTGCTGCCGCCCTCCAGCGGTGGCAGGTGATGAGCGGGCGGTCGGGCGTGCTGCACACCGGACACCATGTGATCCTGCGCGACGCGGAAACTACGCTGGCCCGCACCGCGGTCGCAGCCACCACAGTTCACTTCGCCGAGCTCAGTACGGCAGAGATCCAGGCCTACGTCGCCACGGGCGAGCCGCTGCAGGTGGCCGGAGCCTTCACCATCGACGGTCTGGGTGGCGCTTACGTGACCGGGATCGAAGGTGATCACCACAACGTCGTCGGCATCAGCCTCCCGCTGCTGCGCATCGTCTTGTGTGAGCTCGGCTTGGACTGGCCGAGTCTGTGGCTCCGCCGCTGAAAGGGTTGCGGCATTCGGCCTGGGAGTTGCGTACCCGACCGGCCAGTCGGCGAGGATTGGCGGGTGAAGTACGAGGTGATAGCTGAGGCATACCGGGACTTAGAGCAAGCTTCTGGTCGTTTGATCTTGATTGACCGGCTGGCGGCACTGTTGGCCGGGACCCCGCAGAACTTGCTGCCTACCGTCTGTTACTTGTGCCAGGGGTTGGTCGCGCCCGAATTTGCGGCAGTTGACCTCGGGCTCGCCGAGAAGCTGGCACTGCGCGCGGTGGCGACAGCGACCGGTGTCGAGCCGCCAAAGGTTGTCGCAGCGGTGCGCGAGGCCGGTGACCTCGGCCAGGCAGCTGAGCAGCTACTGGAGGCGACGGCCGCAGATCGCCAGCCGGAATTGGAGGCAGCCGCAGTTGTTGACACGCTTCACGAGATCGCCCGCGCCGAAGGGTCTGGCTCGCAGGGTCACAAGCTCGAGTTACTGGCTGGCCTCCTTTCGCGGTCGACACCCTTGGAGGCTCGCTACCTGCTTCGTTTGGTGACCGGCAACCTCCGGCTAGGGATTGGCACGCCGACGATTCTGGACGCGCTGGCCCAGGTCTACACCGGCAACCGGAAGGACCGGCCGGTACTGGAGCGGGCCTACAACATCTGCTGCGATCTTGGCCTCGTCGCGGCCACATTGGCCTCCGGCGGGCTGGCCGCAGTGAAGGAGCTGCGAGTGCGGCCTGGCAACCCGGTTCGAGTCATGCTGGCTCAGCGGCTGTCCGACGCCGATGAGATTCTCGCCAAGCTCGGCGGCCAGTGCACGGCGGAGTACAAGTACGACGGCATGCGGGTGCAGGCACACCGCACTGCTGATGGCGAGATCGAGTTGTTCACTCGGCGGCAGGAGCGCGTTAGCAGCCAGTTCCCCGACGTGGTCGAGCTGCTGCACGCCGGGCTGGGTCCACGCGAGGCGATCTTGGAAGGCGAGGTCGTGGCGTACGACGCAGCCGCCGGGGAGCTGCGGCCCTTCCAGGAAGTCATGTTCCGTCGACGCAAGCACGGCATCGCCGAAGCCGCACGTGATGTGCCGGTCGGGTTGTTCTGCTTCGAGTTGCTCTATGCCGACGGCGAGGATCTCACCGGCCTGTCCTATCTGGACCGCCGATCGCGGCTCGCCGAGGCGGTCGCGTTGTCGGACCGACTCCGTCTGACCACGGCACTGGAGGTGGCGACCGCCCCCTCCCTTGAGGCTGCGTTCGAACAAGCAGTGGCGGATGGGTCTGAAGGTCTGGTGTGTAAGTCCACCGCGCCGGGCGCGGTCTATCAGGCCGGGGCCCGCGGCTGGTTGTGGATCAAACTCAAGCGGGACTATCGCACTGAACTGGCAGACACCATCGATCTCGTCATTGTCGGCGCCTACGCCGGCCGGGGTCGGCGGCGAGGCACGTACGGCGCTGTACTGATGGCCGCGTACGACCCGGAAACGGAGGTTTATTCGACGGTCGGCAAGTGCGGCACCGGCTTCTCCGACGCCGAGCTCGCCGCGCTGCCCGCACGGCTGGATCCGCTGATCCGGAAGCAGCGGCCCGCCCGGGTCGACTCGCGCGTTTCCGCCGATGTGTGGTTCGAGCCAGGCCTGGTGCTCGAGGTGCTCAGTGCCGAGCTCACGCTGTCGCCGAACCACACCGCCGGCTGGGGGCAGCTCAAGGACAACGCCGGGCTGTCGATGCGGTTTCCCCGATTCACCGGTCGGTGGCGTGACGACAAAGGGCCGCAGGACGCCACGACCACCCAGCAGCTGGTCGAGCTCTACCGCACCGCACGCCGTGCGCCTGCTGAATGAGCAGTTAGATCGCTATCTGACCGTTTCTGACCGAACCGACATCTCGAGCTAGGAGTACGTGATGAACAAGGTGGCCCAGATCATTGCGGCGGGGATCGGCACCGTTGCCCTGGCCGGTGGCATCGGCGCAGGCCTCGCGTACGCCGACCCTGACCCGACTCCAACCGTCAACCCCTCGGCGACCCCCAGCGCCAGCCCGACGGACAAGCCCGACCGCAAGGACAAGGCCGACAGAAAGGACATGGAAGACAAAGCTCGCCGGCACCCTGGCCTGCTGCGGCGAGCCTTGCATGGCGAGGTCACGCTCCGCGGCGAGAAACATCGCGTGGTTGTCTTTCAGCGCGGCGTCGTCGAGACGGTGAGTGCAAGCGCCGTCACGGTCAAGAGCGAGGACGGGTTCACCGGCAGTTACGTGCTGAACGCTGAGACACGCGTCCGTAAGGAAAAGCAAGAAGCGACGCTGTCCGACATCAAACCGAAGGACAAGGTTCGGGTGCTCGCGACGAAGGACGGCTTAACGCTCACCGCAAAAGCCATCCGTGATCACGGCGCCTGAGGTTCAGACCGATGCGACCGTCAGGATTATCAAGATCACGTTCAACGCCGAGATCACCACGATGCTCAGCCACGCCAGTGCCAGAGTCAGCGACCGGGTCGGCACGAATGTCATCAACCTTCGGTCGGCCGCGATCCGGGCCAGCGGGATCAGCGCGAACGGAATGCCGAAGGACAAGATCACTTGGGAGATGATCAACAGCCGCGTGGGCTCGAGTCCGATGCCGAGCAAGATCAACGCCGGCACCGCGGTGATCAACCGGCGGGCCAGCAGCGAAATCCGACGCCGCAACAGACCGTCCATGATCACAGCACCGGCGTAGCCACCAACGGAGGTGGACGCAAGCCCGGATGCCAGCAGAGCCAGCGCGAACGCCCAGGCGATCAGCGGACCGAGGCGGTCGCCGATTGCGGCATGGGCAGCGGCCAGGCCCTCGATCTGGAGCCCGGGCAGGGTGCTCGCCGCCAGCAAGAGCATGCCGATGTTCACGCTGCCGGCGACGATCATGGCCAGGGTCACGTCTACGCGGATCGCGGACAGGATCGGTTCGGCGCAGTCGGCGTCGGCTACGCCGTGCCGGTCCCGAACAAGGGCCGAGTGCAGGTAGACCGCGTGCGGCATCACCGTCGCCCCGAGCATGCCCACGGCCAGCAGGGCGCTGTTGGCGCCGGCCAGCCGGGGAAACAACCCGCCGGCTGCGGCCACGGGATCTGGCGGAGCAATCACCAGCCCGGCCAGGAAGCCGAACGCCACGACCGCCAGCATGCCGGTGATCACGCGCTCGAAGCTGGCCTGGCTGCGGTGATTCTGGAACAGCAGCAGGCCAGTCGATACCGCAGTCGTGATCACCGCTCCCGCCACCAGCGGCAATCCGAACAGCAGGGACAGGGCCACGGCGCCACCGACGATTTCCGCGATGTCGGTCGCAACCGCCACCGCCTCCGCCTGGAGCCAATACGTCAGCCGGGGGACCGTACGGGTTCGGCGGCCGACCAGTGCCGGCAGCGACTCACCCGTCAGCCAGCCGACTTTGGCGGACAGGTACTGCACCAGCCCGGCCATCAGGGTCGCGGCCACCAGAACCCAGAGCAGCAGGTAGCCGTAGGATGCCCCGGCCGCGGTGTTGGTCGCGACGTTGCCCGGGTCCACGTAGGCAACAGCAGCGACGAATGCTGGCCCCAGCAGACGGGTGCGCTGCAGCAGTGCCTCCCGCCGTACCAACATCACGCTGCCTCTCCCGATCGCCGACGCGCTGGCCGTCTGAGGCTACCGCGGGGCAAACGCCCTCTTGGGGTGCCGCTATTGCGGCCGTAGCAGCACCGCCGAGGTGCCTCCGGGGCCGGTTGAGCTGTCGGTGCCGGTGAAAATACCCACCCAGCCGTAGCCGTCGAAGGTCATCGTTCGGCGCTCGTCACGGCGGAGCTCGAAACCGGCGGCCGGGAGGCTGCGACGCAGGTAGTCCGAGACCTCTGAGGGTGACGGCGAGGACAACACAGCCGCCACGTTGTTGGCCTGGTCGACCTTGGACGCAAGAACGGAAGTTCGAGGGAGCGAGAACTCCCGGACGGGTCCATTCGTAAAACCGAATGCCGCCAGGGTGAGACCATCGGCGGGCACACTGACTTGTGGCGGTGGGGTCGGCGGGGCGCTCGTCGGCGGCGTCACGCCCGCCCCGTTTGCGCATCCGGCCAGCACCACGGCAGCGAGCAGGATCGCGACCACGGGAGTCCGCCTGCGGGCCGGCTGGGGCATGGCCCATACCGTATGCCGCCGCCCTTCGCCTTCTCAGCCGCGACGCAGCACGCGCCTCAGGTTCGAATCGGTACCCTTCGGAGGTCATGTCCGAGCACACCGCCATCGCCGTCCGTGCCAGCCGACTGCCGGCACCGGTGCGTGCCATGCGCCCCCGGCAATGGGTGAAGAACGTTCTGGTGGCTACTGCTCCGCTGGCGGCGGGTCGGATCTTCGAGCCCGCAGTCCTGATCAACGTCGGCTTGGCTTTTGTGGCGTTCTGTTTGGTCAGTGCCACGGTGTACCTGATCAACGACGTGCGCGACGTGGAAGAAGACCGGCTGCACCCCAAGAAGCGGCTGCGACCGATTGCCTCGGGCGAGCTGAGCGTGCGGGCCGCGTTGCTGCTGGCCGCGGTCACCGGGGCGGTGGGCTTCGCGATCGGGTTTTACACCGCGGTCGCACTCGGCGTCACGCTCGCCGTGTATCTGATGTTGCAGGTGCTGTATTCGGCGTTTCTCAAGCACATGCCGGTGGTGGACTTGGCGATGGTGGCCAGCGGCTTCCTCCTGCGGGCGATCGCGGGTGGCGTGGCCGCAGGCATCCCATTGAGTCAATGGTTCTTGCTGGTGGCCTCCTTCGGTTCGTTCTTCATGGTGGCCGGAAAGCGCTATTCGGAGATGAAGGCGCTCGGCGCCGACGCCGGAACCCGGCGGTCCCTGACGCGATACTCGGAGTCCTACCTCCGGTTCGCCTGGATGCTCGCCGCCGTGATGGTATTGATCTCCTACAGCTTGTGGGCGTTCGAGATTCGGGACGGCCAGCCACCGCTTGGTGTGCCCTGGACTGCAGTCTCGATCGCTCCCTTCACGCTGGGGTTGCTGCAGTACGCCCTCGAGGTCGACTCAGGCAACGCCGGCGAACCCGAGGACGTCGTCCTGCATGATCATGTTTTGCAGGGGATCGGATTGGTGTGGCTCGTGGTGATCTTGGTGGCGGTGCTCCGATGAGCGGCGCGCCGAACGAGGAGCAGGTACCCCCGATCAAACCCTCGGTGCCGGAGGCGCAACCGATGGTGCCGCTGCACGGGTGGGGTCGCGCCACCTCGACCCGGGCGCATCTGGCCGCAATCGACTCGGTGGCCGATGCGGTATCCATTCTGCGCAGGGCCGACGGCGGTCGAGGCGTCGTCCCTCGAGGGCTGGGCCGCAGTTACGGCGACGCTGCTCAAAATGCAGGCGGCACCGCGCTCGACCTGACCAGGCTGGACCGCATCCTGCACGTCGACGCCGAGGCCGACCCGCCGACGGTGACCGTCCAGGCAGGGGTCAGCCTGGACGCCCTGATGCGCGCCCTGCTGCCCTTGCGACTCTGGGTGCCGGTCCTGCCCGGCACCCGGCAAGTCACGGTCGGCGGGGCGGTCGCGGCGGACGTGCACGGCAAGAACCATCACACGTCAGGCAGCTTCGGCAATCACGTGCAATCCCTCGATCTGCTCACCGCCGACGGGGAGGTCCGAGCGATCTCACCGGACGGCGAGGCGGCCGAGCTGTTCTGGGCCACCATCGGCGGCATGGGTCTGACCGGAGTGATCCTGGGCGCGACCCTCATCCTGGAGCGCACCGAAACGGCGTACTTCATGGTGGACACCGACCGATGCAGCGATCTCGACGATCTGATGGCCAGGATGAGCGAGGGTGACGACAACTACACGTACTCGGTGGCTTGGTTCGATGCGGTGACCAAGGGCAAGCACATGGGCCGGGCGGTGCTGACCAGGGGCAACAAGGCCCGCGCGCACGACCTTCCGTTCAAGCTGGCCAGGGATCCACTGAAGTTCGTGGCGCCGTCCCTTGGCACGGTGCCCGAGATCTTCCCGAATCGGATGATCAACGTCGTCACTGCGAAAGCCTTCAGCACCGCCTGGTACTACAAGGCACCCAGGCACCGGGTGGGCGAGCTGCAGAACATCACCGAGTTCTTTCACCCGCTGGACATGGTGGCGGAATGGAACCGCGTGTACGGGCCCCACGGCTTCCTGCAGTACCAGTTCGTGGTGCCGTTCTCCGAGGCTGAGATCTTCCGCACCTGCTTCATGATGATCGTCAACTCCGGTCACCTGTCCTGCCTCAACGTGCTCAAGCGCATGGGACCGAGCAACCCAGCGCCGCTGTCCTTTTCGATGCCGGGCTGGACGTTGACCGTCGACCTACCGATCGAGCCAGGCCTGGACAAGCTCTGTGACGCGTTGGACGAGCAGGTAATGGCGGCCGGTGGACGCGTCTACCTGGCGAAGGATTCCCGGCTGAGTGCGGAGACGTTTCGCACAATGTATCCGCGGCTGGGGGAGTTCTTGACCGTGCGGCGGCAAGTGGATCCCGACGGAATCTTCAATTCCGATCTTGCCCGCCGTCTCGAACTGCGTTAGGAGCTGGACGTGGACATGGAGGTGGTGTGATCAACGCCGTGGGGACACCGCAGTCGCTGCTGTTACTGGGCGGCACGTCAGACATCGCTCTGGCCATCGCCCGCTACTACGCGGCCGAGCGCGGCCTGCGTGTCGTGCTGGCGGCGCGAGCCAGCGAGCGGCGCGAGTCGGCCGCCGCGGAACTGCGCGAGCTGGGATGCACAGTCGACGAAGTTGATCTTGAAGCCCGGGATCCCGGATCTCATGCACAGACCATCGAGCAGGCGTTCGCGGGGGGAGACATCGACATTGCCGTGGTCGCCTTCGGGCTGCTCGGTGATGCCGAGCAGGCCTGGCGGGACCCCGATGTCGTGCTGGAGCTGGCCGAGGTCAACTACACAGCGCCGGTTCACTTGGGGGTGTTGCTGGCCGCTCGGATGCGGGTGCAGGGTTACGGGTGCATCGTCGCGTTGTCCAGCGTGGCGGGTGAGCGCGTCCGCCGATCGAACTTCGTCTACGGGTCGACCAAGGCGGGCTTCGACGGCTTCTTTCTTGGCCTCGGCGAAGCGCTCCGCGATCATGGCGTGCACGTGCTGGTGGTTCGTCCGGGGTTCGTGAAGTCGAAGATGACGCGGGGCGTGGGTGCGGCACCGTTGGCCGTGACTCCCGAGGAGGTGGCCGACGCCGTCGTCGCTGCGGTGACGGGAAGGCGGCAACTCATTTGGGTGCCGCCTCCGATGCGCGTGGTGATGTCCGGTCTCCGCCACGTCCCGCGGCCCATCTTCCGCAGGCTGCCCATCTGAAGCCGATGGCACCGGCAATGCTCGCCGAACGCTGCTGACGGTGCAGGGAGTCCTCGCCGGTTTCGTCACCATCGGCGCCGTTATCGGCCTCGGCATTCTGCTTGCCCATATCCGGATCCTCGACGAGGCCAGTCAGCGGATGCTGATCCGGCTGGCATTCTTTGTCGCGAGTCCGGCGCTCATGATCACCGTGCTGGGTGAGGCGGACATCTCCCGGCTCTTCTCTGCCACCTTGGTGGCCTCGGTCAGCAGCGTCTTTGTGACCGCATCGGCCTATTTGCTATTGGCCCGCTTGGTGTGGCGGCGTACGGCCGGTGAGACCGTGATCGGGACGTTCGCCTCGGCGTACGTCAACGCCGGCAATCTCGGCCTGCCGATCGCCGCGTACGTCCTGGGTGATGCCTCCCTTATTGCGCCCATGTTGCTCACTCAGTTGCTCGTGTTGCAGCCCGTCGGCCTTGCCCTGCTCGACCTGCTGACTTCTCGCGGACGCGCCTTCACGACCGGCCGGCAGCAGGTCCTGCGCGTCCTGAGCCGTATCGTCCGTAACCCGTTGACCATCGGCTCCTTGCTGGGCTTGCTGTTGTCGATATCCGGACTGCGGCTACCGGCAGTGATCGCCGATCCGCTGCACCTCGTCGGTGGCATGGCGGTGCCGGCCATGCTGCTGGCTTACGGCGTTTCGCTTCGTCTGGGTCCGCTCCCGGGGGCCGGTGAGCCACCCGTGCAAGTGGCCACCATCGTGGCACTCAAGCTGCTCCTGCAGCCGGCTTGCGCCTATGTGGCGGCCAGGCTTCTGGGGCTGGAAGGGTTGGACGTCCTAGCGGCGACCGTGATCGCCGCGCTGCCCACCGCCCAGAACGTGTTCACCCACGCCGTGCGGTACAACACGGGGGTCATTCTGGCCCGCGACAGCATCTTTATCTCCACGCTCGCCTCAGTTCCGGTCCTGATCGTCATTGCGGCATTGCTGACGTGAGTCTCCACACGGGCGGCACCCGGTGCCGATCTTCACAACGGCGGCACTCCGTGCCGATCTCACACGGGCGGCACCCCGTGCCGATCTCACACGGGCGGCACCCCGTGCCGATCTCACACGGGCGGCACTCCGTGCCGACGTTCGGAGAAGTGTCGGTTCTTTGTCGCGGCTGCGGCAAAGCGGGCCACGAGCTCAGCACGAACCTCACCCGGTTCGATGACCGCGTCGACAACGAGCTCGCTGGCCAGATGCAGGATGTCGATATCGATTTCGTACTCGGCGCGCAAGCCATCGACAAACGCGGTCCGCTCCGCCTCGTCGACGATCTCGGCGATCTTGTTCGCGTAGACAGCATTCACCGCCGCCTCTGGCCCCATCACCGCGATCTTGGCTGTCGGCAAGGCTAAGCAGGCGTCCGGGCCAAAGCCGGGCCCAGCCATGGCGTAGAGGCCAGCGCCGTAAGCCTTGCGCACAATCAGCGAAATGGTCGGCACCGTAGCCTCAGCCACGGCGGTGATCATCTTGGCACCATGCCTGATGATGCCCTGACGCTCCACCGCGCTGCCGATCATGAAGCCGGGTACGTCGGCCAGGTAGAGCAGCGGAATATTGAAGGCGTCGCACTGCCAGATGAAGCGTGCCGCCTTGTCGGCGGAGTCGACGAACAGGACTCCGCCCTTGACCAGGGGCTGATTGGCGACGATGCCGATCGGTTGCCCTTCCAGCAGGGCAAAGCCCGTCACCACTTCGGGTGCGAACAACGGCTTGATTTCGGTGAACGAACCGTCGTCCACGATCGCCTCGATCACCGTGAGGATGTCGTATCCACGGGAGTCCTCGGCCGGCACCATATCGTCAGTGAATTCCCGCGCCGGGGGCGCTGGGTCGTAGGTCCGCGGCGTGCTCCGCCAGTTCTCCGGCAGGTAGGCAAAGTACTGCTTGGCCTGCGCGATCGCGTCCGCATCGTCGGCAGCCAGTTGATCACCGCACCCGGAGACACTGGCGTGCATGCGCGCACCACCCATTTCCTCCAAGGTGACCTTCTCCCCCACCACCATCTCCGCCATCCGGGGTGAGCCGAGGTACATCGAGGCGTTGCCTTCAACCATGATCACCACGTCACAGAACGACGGAATGTAGGCGCCGCCGGCTGCGCTCGGTCCGAAAAGGCAGCAGATCTGCGGCACCTTGCCCGACAAGGCCACCTGGTTGCGAAAAATCCGGCCCGCACCCCGACGGCCAGGAAACAAATCGACCTGATCGGTGATCCGCGCTCCCGCGGAGTCGACGAACCAGAACACCGGCAGCTCGTCTCGCAGCGCCACCTCGGTGATCCGGATGATCTTCTCCACCGTCCGGGCTCCCCACGATCCAGCCTTGACGCTGGGATCGTTCGCAACGACCAGCACGGGACGGCCAGCGACCAGCCCTCGTCCGGTGACCACTCCGTCGGCCGGCAGGTTGTCGGCCAGTGCGTTGGCCAGCTGCCCGTCTTCCACGAAGCTGCCCTCGTCGAAGAGCAGAGCCAGCCGCTCGCGAACGTAGAGCTTGTTTTGAGCCGCGAGTTTCGTGGCCGCTCGGGGGTTGGGCGTGAGGGTCTCCTCACGTGCGGTCCGCACCCGTTTGGTCACGTCGGTCAGCTCATCCATCGCCTACTCCACCGGAAGCCCGAGCGCCCGGGCAATCAGCAGCCGCTGGACTTCCGAGGTCCCTTCGCCGATCTCGAGCACCTTCGCGTCGCGATAGAAGCGGGCGACGGGGTACTCCTCCATGAACCCGTAGCCACCGAATACCTGGGTGGCGATCCGGGTGGCCGCAACGGCGGACTCGGAGGCGTACAGCTTGGCGATGGCGGCGGCCCGCTTCAGCTCGGCCGCCGGCGCGTCATGATCACGAAGACTGGCCGCGGCGTACACCAGCAACCCGGCTGTATGGGCCATCACGTCCACATCGGCGATCGAGAAGGCGACGGCCTGATTGCGACCGATGGGCCCGCCGAAGGACTGCCGCTCCAGTGCGTAGCTCCGCGAGAGATCGCGGCATGTGCGAATGCAGCCGAGGGCGAGCGCCGCTATGGCGATCCGTCCGTCGTCCAGCGTGGCCAGAAACTGCGCATAGCCCTTACCGCGCTCGCCGAGAAGATGATCATGCGGCACCCGCACGTCGGAGAAGCTGAGTGGATGGGTGTCGGAGGCGTGCCAGCCGAGCTTGTCGTAACTCGAGCCGACGGTGAGCCCCATCGTGCCGCGGGGAACCATGATCGTTGAGATCTCCGCTCTCCCGTCGTCTCGTGTCCCCGTGCGAGCGGTGACGGTGATCATGGACGTGATCTCGGTGCCTGAGTTGGTGATGAACTGCTTGGCTCCGTTGATCACCCAGGAATCCCCGTCGAGGGTGGCGGTGGTCTGCATCGCCCCCGCATCCGAACCTGACTCCGGTTCGGTCAGGGCGAAGGCGGCCAGCGCCCGGCCAGCCAGCAAGTCCGGCAGCCAGCGCTGTTTTTGTTCCTCCGTGCCGAAACGCGCGAGCGGGTTGATGCCGAGTCCGACCGCGGCCTCCAGGGTGATACCGAGTGACTGGTCGACCCGGCCGACCTCCTCGATGGCGATACACAGGCTGGTGAAGTCGCCCGCTCCGCCGAACTCTTCCGGTCCGGCCAACCCGAACAGCCCGAGATCGGCCATCTGGCGGACCGCATCCATCGGTAGCTCGTGGCCGGCATTCCATTTGGCGACGTGCGGTGCCAGTTCCTGCTCGGCGAAATCCGCCACGACAGCGCGGAAGTCGGCGTGCTCGGAGTCCAAAGCGTACGGCCCGCCCATGGCGCCAGTGTAGGGCGATCGGGTCGGCCGTAGTTGATCTTGTGCAGGTGACGGCGCCGAGTCACTCGGCGGGAGGGCGCTCCACGGACAAGGAGGACACTGCATCTTGCTGGCCGGTCACGTCCCAGAGGTGATGGACGACATCGTGCAGGAGGTACTGGCTGAGACTCGCGACGGTGAATTCGGATCCGTTCGAGCGCCGTCCCTTCCGGGCAAGCTGAGCCGGCGGAACGGAAGCCAGCCGGGCCACAAACGCCTCCACAGCGGCCTCGAGTTCGTCCGCCACCACCTCCGGATCCTGCTCTCGATAGCGGTCCCGAACCGCGGTCTCGTTCTGGTCCCAGTTCTCGAAAACCGGGTCGTCCTCGGCGAGCATCTGTGCCAGGCGGCCGTCGAAGACCCGGAAAGCGTCCCGGACGTGAGCGCCATACTCCAGTGGTGACCAGACGTCCGGAGCGGGACGCCTCGTCACCGCCGGGCTGGAACGGAGGATTTGAACCCATTCCTCGGCCGCCACGAAGGCCCGTTCCGCCACTTGCGCGGGATCGACCGCGCCGGCCTCCAGCCCGCAGTCGGGGCAGCGCCGCGTCAGCGTCCAGGTCCAGTCTTTGGTATCCGGCTCCGGTTCCACGGGAGCAAGCGTAATCGCGGTCCGGCAGGACTTTTCCTCCACAGGGTGGTGGTCGAAGCTGTGGAGAAGTTGATCACTTCGGTGCAAAGACGCCTCTAGCATGTGGATGCTCCGGTGGACACCGAGATTGCCCCAATCTCTTTGTCGCAAGGCCTTGCGGCGCGTGTCAGCGAGGCGTAGAAATCTCTTACGCCCTCACCACTTGGTGGGAGCGGGGCAGGGAAAGACTGAAGGTCCGTACGGTGAGGTGACTCACCGCAGCAGCCGGTGACGGGTTGCTGGGACCCACCAGGTCGCCCGGTCGGCCGGAGACGTCACTGACTCTGGCCAGCTCGTGGGCCTCTTGCGACTCATACTCGCGAGAGGCCCACACCTTTTGTGGAGCAAGAAGGGCTCCGTGTCTAATGGAGCAAGAATGGCTTCGTGCCGATCGACCTGAATGCCGATCTCGGCGAGTCCTACGGACGCTGGGTCCTCGGTGACGACGCGACCATGCTCTCCCTGATCACTAGCGCGAACGTCGCGTGCGGTTTCCACGCCGGCGATCCGACGACGCTTCGGCAGGCCTGCCGCCAGGCAGTTGAGCTTGGAGTGGTGATCGGCGCCCAAGTGGGATATCCCGATCTGGCTGGATTCGGCCGCCGGTTTCTGGATATGACGGCTGTCGACCTGACCGCTGCGGTGATTTACCAGATCGGCGCGCTGGACGGACTGGCGCACTCGGTGGGCGGGCAGGTGCGCTACGTGAAACCGCACGGCGCCCTCTACAACACCGTTGTCGATCACCAGGAGCAGGCGACGGCCGTGGTGGAAGCGGTGCTGGCCTACGATCGAACGCTTCCGGTACTAGGCTTTCCCGGGTCAGCGCTGCTCGCGCTGGCCGGCAGCGCTGGGTTGCGAACCGTGACTGAGTACTTCGTCGACCGCAATTACACCGCCGACGGTCGGTTGGTCGACCGGCGCGAACCGGACGCGTTGATCACCGATTCCGCGATGGCCGCTCGCGGGGCAGTGGAGGCGGCTCGAGACGGGCGCGCCGACTCGTTCTGTACGCACGGGGACTCGCCATCGGCGGTGGAGATGGCGACGGCCGTACGGGAGGCCGTACTGGCCGCGGGTATCTCCATCGCTCCCTTCGTTGGCACGCGATGACCCGCCGGTTGATCGACTACGGTCCCGGGGCGGCCTTGCTGGAATGCGAGGACCTAGCCGAGGTACTCGGGTTGCTTCCACAGCTGCGCGGGCAACCCAAGATCAACGAATTGATCCCGGGCGCCCGCACGGTGCTTCTCCGGCTCGACGCACCCCTGGATGAGGCGGATCGTCGCGTCCTGGAATCCATGCCCACGAGAAACACCGACAACCATGATCAGGATCAGGTCAGCATCGAGGTCGACTACTCCGGAGCTGACCTCACGGCGGTGGCGGACCATATCGGGAGCACGCCTGCGGAGGTGGTGGAGCTGCACACCGGTCAGATCTGGACGGTCGGCTTCTGCGGGTTCACCCCGGGCTTCGCTTACCTGCAAGGCGAACACGACCGGCTGCGGGTGCCCCGGCGGCCTGCGCCCCGCTCCCGCGTGCCGGCGGGCGCGGTGGGCTTGGCAGACTCGTGGTCGGGAATCTATCCACGCGCCGGCCCTGGCGGTTGGCAACTCATCGGTCATACGGAAGCCCAGCTGTGGGCCGTCGATCGGACGCCGCCAGCGCTCCTCCAACCCGGTTTCCGAGTTCAGTTCACCGCGACGGCATGGTGATCTTCGTCGAGCAGACCGGGCCACTGGCCTTGATCGAGGACCTCGGCCGGCCCGGCTTGGCCCATCTCGGCGTTTCGCCGTCGGGCGCGGCCGATCGAAGCTCCTCCGCGCTGGCCAACCGACTCGTGGGAAATCCGGAAAGGGCCGCTGTCATCGAGGTGACGCTGGGCGGCTTGATCATCGTGGCGAGACAGTTCCACTGGGCTGCGATCACCGGAGCCCCCACCCAACTGTGGCTCAACGATCGACCGACGGCGTCCCACGCGCCCTTTGCCCTCTATCCCGGTGATCGCCTGCGGGTGGACCGGCCCCGCGACGGGGTCCGTAACTACCTCGCCGTCCGCGGTGGGCTACGCGTCCCGAAGGTCCTCGGCAGCCGTTCCACCGATGTCCTGTCCGGGTTAGGTCCGGAACCGCTTCGATCCGGTGTCTCGATCATCGTCGGCCACACAACCCGTTCGCTCCCCGGAGTCGATCTCGTTCCACCGCATCCGGCGAGCAAGCGCCTGCCCGTGCTGCCCGGCCCTCGCCACGACTGGTTCACCGATGAGGCCTGGACCTTGCTGCAGGAAACGTCGTGGACTGTGTCTGCCGACGCAAATCGGGTCGCGGTACGGCTGGACGGTCCGCGGCTGAACCGGCGGATCACGCATGAATTGCCGTCGGAGGGTCTGATCCGCGGCGCGATCCAGGTTCCGTCGGCAGGCCAGCCGTTGATCTTCCTTGCCGACCATCCGGTCACCGGTGGCTATCCGGTGATCGCTGTGCTGACCGAGCGGGCGGCAGATGACGCGGCCCAGCTCAGACCCGGCGACCAGGTCAGCCTCCATGGCTAGACTCCCGGAGTCAGGGCGGTTGGTCGCCGCCCGTTCTGCTCGCTCGGAGGACTCGTGGTCATTCGCAAGGTGCTCATAGCCAACCGGGGCGAGATTGCGGTTCGGGTCATCCGGGCCGCGGCTGATGCCGGACTGCCGAGCGTCGCCATCTATGCCGACGCGGACGCCGACGGCCTTTTCGTCTCGCTGGCCGACGAGGCGTACGCGCTCGGCGGAACCACCCCCGCCGAGACCTACCTCGACGTCGCCAAGATCGTGCAGATCGCAGCGAGAAGCGGCGCCAACGCCGTTCATCCGGGGTACGGATTTCTGGCCGAGAACGCGGCGTTCGCTCAGGCCGTGACCGATGCCGGGCTGATCTGGATCGGTCCACCGCCTTCGGCGATCGAGGCGCTCGGCGACAAAGTCAAGGCTCGCCACATTGCCGAGCAAGTGGGGGCCCCTCTCGTTCCCGGCACGTCGGATCCCGTACCCGACGCGGCGGCGGTGGTGGCATTTGCGGAGAAGCACGGGCTGCCCATCGCCATCAAGGCGGCTTACGGCGGCGGCGGCCGCGGTCTCAAGGTCGCCCGCGAGATGGTCGAGATTCCGTCGATGTTCGAGTCCGCGACCCGGGAAGCCGTCACGGCATTCGGCCGCGGCGAGTGCTTTGTGGAGCGTTATCTCGACAAGCCGCGACACGTGGAAACCCAATGTCTGGCTGACAGCCACGGCAACGTCGTGGTCGTCTCGACGCGCGACTGCTCGCTGCAGCGGCGGCACCAGAAACTTGTGGAAGAGGCGCCGGCGCCCTTTCTCTCAGCCGAGCAACATGACCGGCTCTACTCGGCGTCGAAGGCAATTCTGAGAGCTGCCGGCTACGTCGGCGCCGGAACTTGTGAGTTTCTGGTCGGACAGGACGGCACCATCTCGTTCCTCGAGGTCAACACCCGGCTGCAGGTTGAGCACCCGGTGTCGGAGGAGGTGACCGGACTGGACCTGGTCCGGGAGATGTTCCGAATCGCGAACGGCGAGGTCCTTGGCTACGACGACCCGCGCATCACCGGTCACTCCATCGAGTTTCGGATCAACGCGGAGGACCCGGGACGCAACTTCCTGCCCGCGCCAGGCACCTTGATCAACTGGCGCACACCGGCTGGGCCGGGGGTGCGGGTCGACGAGGGATATCTGAGCGGCATGACCGTACCCGGCAGCTTCGATTCGCTGGTCGCCAAGATCATCGTCACCGGTGCCGATCGTTCGCAGGCCATTGCCCGCGCCCGCCGGGCGCTCCGTGAGCTTGTCGTCGACGGAATGCCCACCGTCACGCCGTTTCATCGGGCGGTGCTGGACGACCCGGCATTCACCGCGGCCGGCGGCGTCTTCGGGGTGCACACTCGCTGGATCGAAACCGAGTGGGCCGCCGAGATCCCGCCGTACGAGGGTGCAGCCCCGTCGACTCGCGAGTCGACCGAACGCGAGCGGGTAGTCGTCGAGGTGAACGGGAAACGGCTCGAAGTTGTCGTTCCGGTCGGCTTCGGCGCTGCCAACGGTTCAGCAGGTGTCGCTCGGTCGCGGAAACCCGTTCGGCGCAGCGGCACCAGCTCGAACGCAAAGACACCGTCGGGCAATGCCTTGACTTCGCCCATGCAAGGCACGATCGTCCAGGTCGCGGTCAGCGAAGGTCAGCTGGTCCAGGCCGGGGACCTCGTCGTCGTCCTCGAGGCTATGAAGATGGAGCAGCCGCTGAACGCTCATCGCGGTGGAAAGATCACCAACTTGACCGCGTCGCCGGGAGCAACCGTGACCAGCGGGGCGACGCTCTGCGAGATCAGGGACGCCTAGTCCGGTGGGATTGAGAAGTCAGTAAGAACCAGCTCAGAGTGGATTGATCTGCCGCCGGGATGGGCAAACTGGAATTTGTGTCTGAGCTAGTCGTGCTACTGCTGCTGGTGCTCGTCATCGGCGGCGGTGCGGCGTTGTATCGCCGCCATTCCGTACAGCAGCGTGAGGCGGCCGAGCGGGCCGAGCTGGAATCGGTGCTGACGACGTCACGGCGGGCCGCTGACGAGGACGTCACGAAGTTCGGTGAGGAGCTGCAGCGTCTGGACTCCGATGTGGCAGGCCACGCGCTGGACGAGGCGATGCAGCAGGACTACCAGCGGGCCCTCGATGCCTACGACGACGCCAAAGTCTCATTGGACGCGGTGCGCAAGCCGGAGGAAATCCGCCACGTCACCGAGATCCTCGAGGACGGCAGATACGCCGTTGCCTGCGTCAAGGCCCGCATTGCCGGTCAGCCGCTGCCGGCGAAGCGACCTCCGTGTTTCTTCAATCCGGCGCACGGACCGTCCTCGCGGGACGTGGAATGGGCACCTCCGGGCGGCGTCCCCCGCGCCGTGCCAGCATGCCCAGCCGACGCCGAGCGGGTGCTGGCCGGAGCCGACCCCTACATCCGCACGGTGCAAGTCGGAGCCCAGCGGGTGCCGTACTGGCAGGGTGGTCAGGCTTACGCCCCGTGGGCCCAGGGCTACTACAGCCGGTGGAGCGGTAGCGACCTGCTGGCCGGAGCACTGATCGGGAGCTTCCTCTTCGGCGGGATGGGCAACGTCTTCGGCGGGGTCGGGGATGGCATCGGTGCTATCGGTGAAGGTGTCGGCGACGCTGTCGGTGGCATTGGAGAGGGCTTCGGCGAGATCGGCGGAGGCATCGGTGACATGTTCGGGGACATGTTTGACGGCTAGGCCGCCAACTCGTCGATCAGCTGTTTCAAGGTCTCCGAGCAACCAGAATTGATCTTGATCGTGGCGAGGTCGTCGCCCCGGGTTGGGCCCCGGTTGATGATCAGCACCGGCCGGCTGTGTTTGGCGTTGTGCCGGACGAAGCGAAGCCCGGACATCACGGTGAGCGAGGACCCGAGCACGACGAGCACGTTCCCGCTGTCGACCAGCCGGTAGGCGCTCTCCACTCGCGGCTTGGGCACTGACTCGCCGAAGAAGACCACGTCAGGTTTCAGGCGGCCGCCACAGACCAGGCAATCGGCGAGAACGAAGCGCCGCCATTCCTCGACCACAGCGTCGCCGTCCGGCCGCAGCTCGGCGTGTTGCCGCACGGCTGGCTCGTTCAGATCAGGATTGAGCCGGCTCAGCCGATCTTGCAGGACCCGACGGGACGAACGGTGTCCACAGTCGAGACAGACGACGGCGCTGATGTCTCCGTGCAGCGTGATCAACGGCGAGCTGCCGGCGGTGGCGTGCAAGCCGTCGACGTTCTGGGTGATCACGCCACGGAGCCCGGCATCCTGAAGATCAACCAGGGCATGATGGCCCTCGTTCGGCCGGGCTTGGCCGATCCGCCGCCAGCCGAGAAACGAGCGCGCCCAGTACCGGCGTTGTGCCTCAGTCGAGGACAGGAACTCCCCGTACTGCATAGGCGTCGCCCGAACCGAGGTCGGCCCGCGGTAATCAGGTATCCCGGAATCGGTGGACATGCCGGCTCCGCTGAGCGCCACCCAGCTCCGGCCACGAAGCAGGTCGGCGGCTGCTTCGAGACCAGGCGGGGCCATCGCCGTCACGGGCTAAACCGTACTTGGCGCGACAAGGCGGTTTGTGCTGCCAGCCTCAGTTGGCCGAGCGGGTGCCGTGGAGTCGTCGCGCGGCCTCGGCGATGGAGCCGGTGAGGGAGGGGTAAACGGTGAAGGCGCCGGAGACCTGGTCCACTGTCAGCCGGTCGGCCACCGCGATGGAGATTGGATGGATCAACTCGCTGGCCCTCGGCGACACGACCACGCCGCCGATGATGATCCCCGTCGCGGGCCGGCAGAAGAGTTTCACGAAGCCATCCCGGCTGCCCTGCATTTTGGCTCGCGCGTTGCCACCCAGCGGCAGGGTCACCGAACTGGCCGGGACCTCACCGGCATCGACCTGCTTCTGGGTCACACCTACGGTGGCGATCTCCGGTGCGGTGAAGACATTAGAGGAGACGTTCATCATGTCGAGGGGCGTGACCGCGTCGCCCAACGAATGCCACATCGCGATCCGGCCTTGCATGGCCGCCACTGAGGCCAACATCAAGACTCCGGTGCAGTCCCCGGCGGCATAGATCCCCCGGGCTGAGGTTCGCGAGACCCGATCCACTGTGATGAAGCCTCCATGCCCCAGGTCCACTCCAGCGTCCTCCAGTCCTAGGCCCGAGGTGTTGGGGACGGAACCGACCGCGAGCAGGCAATGTGAGCCGGTGACCTCGCGGCCGTCGGTCAGACGCACCGTCACCTTGTCACCGTCACGGGTTACCGCATCAGCTCGAGACTTGGACATCACCGTCATGCCGCGCCGGACGAAGACGTCTTCCAACACCTGAGCCGCGTCGGCGTCCTCGCCGGGGAGCACGCGGTCGCGGGAGGACACCAACACCACGTCGACACCCAGCGCCTCGTACGCGCTGGCGAATTCTGCCCCGGTCACGCCGGAGCCAACGACGATCAGCCGATCCGGCAGCTCAGACAGCTCGTACACCTGGGTCCAGGTCAGAATTCGCTCGCCGTCGGGCCTCGCCTGGGGCAGCTCCCGAGGACGCGCTCCGGTGGCCAACAAGATCACATCAGCGTCCAGGGTCTGCTCGCCGGCGTCGCTGTCCACCACCACGCGATCCGGTCCGTCGAGCCGGCCCCGGCCGGCGATGATCTGGACGTTCTCTCCCTGGACCCGGTCAACAATGTCGGCGGACTGGTTCTTGGCGAGCTCCAGCACTCGCCGGTTCACCGCAGCAAGATCAACATGGACACTCGAATCGACGCTGCCCTGACCGGTCGGCCCGAATCGCAATCCCAGCTCCGCCGATTCACGCACGCCGGTCATCACCTCAGCCGTGGCGATCAGCGTTTTGGACGGTACGCAGTCGGTCAGCACCGCAGATCCGCCCAGGCCATCAGACTCGACGAGCGTCACGTCACCGCCCAGCTGGCTGCCCACCAGCGCGGCTTCGTATCCGCCAGGACCGCCGCCGACGATGACTACTTGGGTCACGCAGGCATTCTTCCACGGGGCACCGGGCCCGAACGGTCTTCAAAACGGCCATGCGGGTACGTCGCCGACGACCGGACGACGCTGGCGTCGCCCCTGTCCATGCTCGCCTGCTGGCGATAGCCTCCTGCCGTGCTGTACGCGGCCTACGGGAGCAATCTGGATCCCCGCCAGATGGCCCAGCGCTGCCCGCACTCGCCCTTGCGCAGCACCGGCTGGCTCCCGGGCTGGCGGATTACGTTCGGCGGTGAGGGGTGGGACGGGGCGCTGCCGACGTTGGTTGAGGACCCAGGCTCCCAGATCTTCGTCGCGCTGTACGACGTCACGGACGGCGATGAATCCACACTCGACGGTTGGGAGGGCGCTGATCAAGGCCTCTATCGGAAGGTGCGCGTGCGAGTCGCCACGCTCGACGGCGAGCAGCCCGCCTGGGCCTATGTGCTGGACGACTTCGAGGGCGGCGTCCCGAGCGCTCGCACGCTGGGCCTGCTGGCCGATGCCGCGGAAGCCGCGGGCGCCCCGGCAGACTACGTAGCCGAGTTGCGCTCCAGACCCTGCGCCAGCGGCTGGTAGCGGTCACCTCCCCCACGCCCCAGGGTTTTTGCGGGGGACAACGCCCAGCAACCGCCGCCCTATAGTGCGGCCATGGGCGTCGACGTGACAGAAGCCGTAAGTTCAGAAGACCTCGCTCGCGAAGCGGCCGAGTTCGTGCGAGCGCGCTTCGCGGTCCCCTCGATCGACCTGGCCTTCGTGCTGGGGTCGGGCTGGTCCGAGGCCGCCGATGATCTTGGTGCAGAGATCGGCCGCTGTGCCCTGCCCGAGGTTCCCGGCTGTGCGCGTCCTTCGGTGATGGGGCATGGCGCCACCCTGCGCCTGGTTCGTACCGCCGCCGCCAAAGTGGCAGCGATCTTCACCGGACGTACTCATCTGTACGAAGGCCGAGGCATCGCACAAGTGGTTCACCCAATCCGGGCTGTAGCCGCCGCCGGCGCACAGGTCCTGATACTCACCAACGGCTGCGGCGGGCTCAACCCGCACTGGACCGCGGGCACGCCGGTGCTGATTCGCGATCACATCAACTTGACCGGCAGGACGCCCCTGCTCGGACCCAGCTTCATCGATCTGTCGGACGTCTACTCCGGCCGGCTGCGTGATCTCGCTCGAACCGTCGAACCAGGCCTGGGCGAAGGTGTCTACGTGCAATTCCACGGACCGCAGTTCGAAACCCCGGCCGAGGTCAAGATGGCCGGCATCATCGGCGGCGACTTAGTCGGAATGTCGACCGCTCTGGAAGCCATCGCCGCCCGGCAAGTGGGCTTGGAGGTGCTCGGAATCTCGCTCGTCACCAATCTCGCGGCAGGCATCTCCCCCACCCCGTTGAACCACGAGGAAGTGCTGTTGGCCGGTCGGCAGGCG
>DASQUD010000185.1:0-5418 GCA_035641455.1 Propionibacteriaceae bacterium
TGGGCGACGTAGCGGGTGTAGCCGAGGCGGTGCATCAGCTCCGCCCACGCGCGTGCGGTGCGGCCGGCGTCCCAACCGAGCTCGGCCGGCTCACCGGAGAACCCGTAACCGGGCAGCGACGGCAGCACCAGGTGAAACGCGTCCTCGGCGGCGCCGCCGTGAGCGGTCGGGTCGGTCAGCGGGCCGACGGTCTCCAGCAGCTCGATGACCGAGCCGGGCCAGCCGTGCGTCATGATCAGCGGCAACGCGTTCTCATGCCGCGACCGCACGTGGATGAAGTGAATCTCGACGCCGTCGATCTCGGTCGTGAACTGCGGGACCGCGTTGAGCTTCGCCTCGCCCTTGCGCCAGTCGTAGTCGGTGGCCCAGTAGCGCGCGAGCTCCTGCAGCGACGCCAACTGGACGCCCTGCGACCGATCGGAGACGAGCTCCCTGCTGGGCCAGCGCGTCGCCTCGATGCGGCGACGAAGGTCCTCCAAAGCCTCATCCGGAATGTCGACCTGGAATGGACGGATGTCGCTGGCGGACTCGACGCTGCTACTCATGACGCCCTCCTTGGCGTAGTGACTGGAATCCCGCTCGGATCACGGTGGTGAAGAGGTGCGCTCTTGCCAGAGCTGCAAAGTGGTTGCCCTGATCGACTTCGTGGAAGTAGATCAGGTTGGGGGAAGGCGTGCTCGGTCCAGCTCCGCGGCGCCCGATAGAGCTCTCGAGGGAAGACGCTCACGGCAGCCAGAACCGCTGGGCCCTTGACGTCGAACAAGCCCAGCCTGTTGTGCTATCGATCCGTGCCATGTCGACCTCCGTTATTGGATGTCGGGTCGACGACTCAAACGTCGAAACCGGCGGGCTACCGGGATAGGCGACGATCCAACGATTCTCTCAGAGGCCCCGCGACCGGTCAACGCGGTTCACTGGATGCCTCAAATGCAACCGTCGCGATGCCATAGCGAACTTGTGCCCGGCAGCAATAGCGACGGGATCGCCGGATTCCGGAAAATGTCCCGCACCAAACTGAGGCATCGCTCCAATTGCCTGTTTTTAGCTTGGTTTAGCACCTTCGGAAGTGATCATGCTATGGGCGGCAATGGCAACGCTCATTCCCGTTACAAAAATCACCTCGGCATCCGGCACCAGCGACTCTCTCAAGCCCGAAGTTTCGGTCTCGACAGGAAGGCAGCGCCAGTACGCGGAGATAACACCTGAGGTACGTAGTACCCGGGGTACGCCAGCTCACGCCTGGTCCGACTGCCGCTTCCCGAACGCCTCTCGGCGGGCGCCAGCAGAACTACCGCCCCAGGCTTGGTCTTCTAGGATGGCCTGCTTCTTCGCAGCGCGATAGGTCTTCAACTCCAGCCGCCACTCTGCCGCAAGCTCATATTCGCTGAGTGCCTCAGCCTCAGTGATGTCGGTCAAGAGCTCCTGTTCGAATGCGTCAGACACAATGCGGAGCCTAGGCCAATGCCTGGAGTCAGCAGCGCCGGTCACCGCCAGTAGTGTCGCCCCGCGGCGTCGACCGCGGTGTGACTCAAACCCGGCTTGCCCACTTCCATCCGGACTGCCTCCCCGAGTTGTAGCCGTCGAATTTGAGGAGAGCGGCGCAGATCATCGGGCGCACCTTCGGCACTCCCGCACGCACTGATCTACGTAACTGCAGCTGCAAACTGCAGCAGTTGGTTCTTATCTACTTGATCTCGAGGCTGGTGCCGAGGGCATCCTGTCTTGTACTGGCGGATCACGTTCAGATTCAACGAGACCGACGTTGAGTCGGTCGACTACCAGGACTACCACTGAACAGGAGGTGAGGAACATGCCGATGAAGAACCCGGTGCATCCCGCCCTATCCCCGGCCCCCGGTCGCGTGGCAGCCTGATCGGTATGGACCTCGCGACCCTCGCCCGCACCCTTCTCAACCTTCACCACACTGGCCGCACGCTGGTGCTGCCCACCGTCTGGGACGCGTGGTCGGCCAAGGTCGTGATCGAGGCCGGCTTCCCGGCACTGAGCATCGGCAGCCACCCGCTCGCCGACTCCCGCGGGCAGGGCGACAAAGAGCACATGTCGCTCGACGACGCCCTCGACGGCGTACGCCGGATCTGCGGCGCCACGCCGGACCGGCCGGTCACCGCCGACGTCGAGTCGGGCTACGACACCGCACCTGCGAGGCTGATCGAGCGGGTGCTGGACGCCGGGGCCGTTGGCCTCAACATCGAGGACACGGTGCACTCCGAGGGGCGGATGCGGTCCGTCGAGGAGCACGCCGACTACATTGGCGCGCTGCGGCAGGCAGCCGACAGTGCGGGTGTCGACGTCGTCATCAACGCCCGGACAGATGTCTTCCTCAAGCCGGCCGGCACCTTTGAGGACCCGGTCGCGGAGGTGATCACCCGGCTCCGGGCCTGCGAGGAGGCGGGCGCCCGGTGTGTCTACCCGGTGGGCGTGCCCGACGCGGGTACCTTGCGCACCCTGCTCAACGAGCTGTCCAGTCCCGTCAACGTCATCGCCAACCCTCGCAGCGGCTCGACCGCAGGTTCGCTGGCCGATCTGCAGGCGCTCGGCGTTCATCGGGTCACCTTCGGACCCAGGCTCCAGCAGGAGCTGGGGGCCGACCTCAAGGCGCTCACCACGCCCTGGCTCTAGGACCGGCCGTGATGTCCGTGGACCCCTTGAGTGGCACCCAGTTCGAGTTGGTGGCCGCCGACTATGCAGCTACCGTGGCCGGGGTTGGCGCCTCCCTGCGGCAGCTGACCTGGCAAGGGCGTGACCTCATCGTTCCGTATGACGCCGACCAGGTCCGGCCCGCCTTCCGCGGCGCCATCCTTGCACCGTGGCCGAACCGGGTGGTGGACGGGAGGTACCGGTTCGAGGGGATTGAGCACGCGCTGGCCCTGACCGAACCGACCCGAGGCCATGCGCTTCACGGCCTGGTGGTGTGGCAGGCCTTCGAGCCGATCCGACAGGAACCTCAGGCTGTCACGCTGCATGCCACACTGCCGGCTCAGACCGGGTACCCATTCAGGCTCGCGCTGCAGGTCGATTACGTCTTGAGTGAGCAGGGCCTGGCGATCTCATTGACCGCCACCAACACCGGGCCCGACTCGGCGCCCTACGGCGCCTCGATTCATCCCTACCTCTGCGCCGGACCCGGCAGGGTCGACGACTGGGTGCTGGAGCTGCCCGCATCGAGTGTGATGATGGTGACGCCGGACCGGCTCGTACCTCTCGACGTGCGCCCCGTTCGTGACCAGGCCGAACAATTCGACTTCCGGCATTCGCGCCGTATCGCAGAGACCTTTCTCGACCACGCCTTCACCGACTTTGCCGCCGGCCCGGACGGCCAGTGTCAGGCGAGACTGACCGATGGTACCGGAGCTGGGGTGGCGATGAGCTGGGGCCGGGACTGCCCCTGGCTCCAAGTGCATACGGCGGACATGCCCGATCCCGAGCCAAGCCGGATCGGTCTAGCGGTAGAGCCGATGACCTGCCCGCCCGACGCCTTCAACTCCGGCAAAGACCTGCGCGTCCTACCCCCAGGTGGCTCGACCACCACTGCCTGGCACCTGGCCCGGCTATAGCGCGCCTGGGGCACCGCGCCCAACCGGCTGATCAGCTGCCACCAGCCGGCATACAGATCCTGCGCCGCCCGAGTCGGGACCAGCAGCCCCCTCTGACCGAAGCTGACCGGCAGCTCGATGTCGAGGATCTAGAAGTCGCATTGGGCGATCTCACCGGCGGCATAGGCAGTCCGGCTGGCCGGGTCCGGCGGCAGATACGCCGGCCGCAACTCCGCCACCCGGCCACTCAGCGTTCGGATCGAATCGGCCAACTCATCCGTTCCGCGATCACCGTCGCCGGCATCCGCGGAAACGCTGACAACAACTCCCCGACCCGCGGCTCATACCCATCCACCAGCGACCCCGACCGGACATACCTCGGCGGCCCATCGCTGGCCAACGCCGCCTTCACCGTGTTCCGCGAGCAGCCCATCAACCGCGCAATCTCCGAAATCGACACAGCCTGCGACCTGTGCAGCCGTCGGATCTCAGCCCAGTCCTCCGACACGGCGCACTAGCCACCACTCATACGGCCGTGATCAATCCGACACTCCACGCTGCAGTTCGATGCAGCACTAAGCACCTCGGTCATGGTCCCGGGCAATCGATCGACTGCCTGGCCGGTCAGGATGGGCTTCTAGCACCGTAGCGAACCGACTGAATCTGGAGGCACCGATGACCTATGTCTACAACGATCCAACCGAGTTCAAGAACGATGCTCTCAAGGGCTTCGCCGCGGCGTACCCGCAGTACGTGAGCCGCGTTGAGGGCGCATCCGGGTTCACCCGGGCGGGCGGACCGCTGGAGGGGAAGGTCAGCCTGGTCATCGGCGGCGGCTCCGGCCACTACCCGTCGTACAACGGCGTCGTGGGTACCGGATTCGCTGATGGCGCGGTGCTCGGCGACCTGTTCGCGTCGCCGTCTGCTGAGCAGGTCTACCGGGTCGCCAAGGCGGCCCATGGTGGCGCCGGAGTCGTGCTTGGTTTCGGCAATTATGCGGGTGACCGGCTGAACTTCGGGGTAGCCGCGGACCGGCTCCGGGCCGAGGGTATTGACACCCGGATCGTCTATGTCACCGATGACATCGCCTCTGCCGCCGCCGAAGAGCAGGGCAAGAGACGGGGCATCGCCGGCACGTTCACCGTCTACAGGATCGCCGCCGCGGCTGCCGAAGCCGGTGCGAACCTCGACGAGGTGGAGCGGGTGATGACGAAGGCGAACGCGGCGACCTACTCCTTCGGCGTGGCCTTCGCCGGTTGCACCATGCCCGGCGCCGATCAGCCGCTCTTTCTTGTCGAGCCGGGACAGATGGATTTCGGTCTAGGCATTCACGGCGAACCCGGGATCAGCTCAGCGCCATGGATGAACGCCAAGGATCTGGGGACCAAGCTGGTGCAGACGGTGCTGGCCGAGCGCCCCGGCGACGCCACCGGTCGGGCGGCAGTACTGGTCAACGGGCTTGGCGCAACCAAGTACGAGGAGTTGTATGCGCTGTTCGGCGACGTGGCGGAGTTGTTGCTAGCCGCAGGGGTTGTGCTGGTCGAGCCGGAGGTGGGAGAGCTTGTCACGAGCCTCGACATGGCCGGCTGCTCGCTGTCGATCACCTGGCTGGACGATGAGCTGGAGGGCTATTGGGTGGCACCGGCAGACACCCCGGCCTTCCGCCGTGGCATCGCTAACCAGCGTCGGAAGTCCGCAACGCGCCGGGCCGCTGAAGACTCATCCGAGCAGCTTGCCGACGAGGCGAGCGAGGAGTCCATCGCGGCGGCGGCGATCGCGCGCGATCTGCTACGCACCCTCAGTAAGACGGTCGAGACGCACAAGGACTTCCTCGGGCAGCTCGACGCGGTCGCCGGTGATGGCG
>DASQUD010000186.1:0-31989 GCA_035641455.1 Propionibacteriaceae bacterium
GGTTCACTGATGCCGGCGTTCCCGCCGTAGCCAAGCGCCCCGCCGAGATCAAGCGGATGTTCGTACGGCAGTCGGCCCGCCATCGAGGATTCGCCCGGCGGATGCTAGCTGCTCTGGAAGCCGACGCAGCCGCCGCCGGCGCGGATTGGATGATCCTCCAAACTGCTTTTCCGCAGCTGGCTGCGGTAGCTCTCTACCGTTCCTCGGGCTACACCGAGATCGAGTCGTTCGGCTACTACGCCGAAAGCGACGACGTGCTCAACCTCGGCCGGCCAATATCGCGCTCGATGACTCAGGGCCGGTTCGATGTGAAGCCGAACGGATAAATTGGGGGCCATGGCTGACAACAAGAAGATTGCCTTCCTCGTAGCGAGCGAGGGAATTGAGAAGGCGGAGCTGGCCGAACCGTGGCAGGCCGTGATGGATGCCGGACACTCACCGGTGCTGATCAGCCCCGAAGACGGCGAAGTCCAGCTGTTCGAGCATCTCGACAAAGCGAACACCCGATCGGTGGACGTCAGGGTCTCGCAAGCCCGGGTCGACGACTACGACGCACTGGTGCTTCCCGGCGGCGTGGCGAACCCGGACCGGCTACGTATGGACGCGGACGCGGTCTCCTTTGTCCGGGATTTCATGGCCTCGGGTAAGCCTGTCGCGGCGATCTGCCACGCGCCGTGGATGCTGATCGAGGCTGATGTCGTGCGCGGCAAGCGGCTCACGTCCTGGCCAAGCCTGCAGACCGACATTCGCAACGCCGGAGCGGAGTGGGTCAACGAACCGGCGGTAATCGACGGCAACCTGATCACCAGCCGCAAGCCTGACGACATCCCGGCTTTCAACAGCGCCCTCCTGGAGGCCCTGACTCACGGGGTGTCCAGCGCGGCCGCGGCAGTTGGGTGACCGTCAACCCGAAACTGACCAGGTGAGACAAGCCGAAGCGACCATCCGCCGCCAGTCTGACGGTGCTGACTTCGGCGCCTGGCTCTTCAAGTGCAACCCGCGTCGCCGGGACTTCCAGCGTTTCCTCTCGGAGTCGGACGGAATGACCGAATGGTGTGTCGCGAGGAGCTACCGGGCGACGTTGATCCGGCCAGGACAGCCGGTGATGCTCTGGGTGAGTGGCAGCGATGCTCGGGGGCCAGCGCCAGGGATCTGGGCCGTGGGCCAGACGCTCAGCGATGCGTCGGCCGGCGAAGCTGACCCTCCCGGAGCCAACTCCTCGGTAGCGAAACACGTCGACACTCGCGTTCGACTCACCTTGCGCCTGCTGGACGAGCCGGTGCCGCGAGCGGTCTTGCGACACGTCGCCGCCCTCGAGCGCCTGGAAGTGCTCAGGATTCCAGCCGGGAGCAATCCGTCCTGGGTCACCGGTTCCGAGTTCGCTGCGCTACTGGCGCTGCTCGAGTGACTCGGATATGAAGCAGTTGGTTTGGAGTTAGGGTTGCGGTACCCGCACGGCGAAGCGGCCCGACGCCGCGACGACTGGCCAAGCGTCGATGGCGTCGGCAGTGCTGTCACTGAGTCCCGAATTGCGCTCGAACCTCATGACCATGGTGCGGTCCCCGCTGGCAAGGTAGGCCAGTACATACTCCTGGAAAGCAGCGTTGCGGCCCCGGGAGCGGCGGCTGCCCCCGGACGCCGCCATGTCGTGGGAGACGCCGCCCAGATCGGCCACCAGAGGACAACCTCGCCTCAGGTTGCGGCTGACGGCGTCGGTCAAGATCAGCGACGTGATGTAGTCGGACGTCGTGCAGCCCGCGCTGGGCGCCAGCGCGCCAGCCAGCGGACGTCGCGGAAAGCGCTCACCCACGTCAGCCAGCGCTAAGGGAAGGGCAGCGCCCAGCAATGCGGCAAGCAAGAGTCCGGCGGCGCCGATCTGAAGCGGCCGCGATCGCCGTTTCTCGGCAAGGCGAAGTAGCTGCTGCCCAGCCGCGCCGGCAGTGATCGCAATCACCGGCGCCGTCAAAGCGGCGTAGTGGGAAAACCAGGTCGGCGTGAGCAACAGCATCGCGACCAGCGCCACCAGCAACAGCACCCCAGGACGAGCTTGCGTGTCCCGCCAGGCGAGGACCACGCCGCCGAGCGCCGCCATCAACGCGACGACCAGTAGCGGTGTGACTCGCAGTGGCAGGTGCCCCAACCCGAGGATGTCGGTCAACCGCTCGATCATCGACGAGTTGGTCGGCACGCGTCGCAGCTGATCTCGGACGACCATCTCCCACATCCGCTCCGGCGCTGCCACGAAGAAAGGCAGGCATACCGCGGTGGCGCTGGCCATCGCGCCCAGGAGAAGAAGCCAGGCCCGCCGGAGGTCGAAACGCACCAGCACCCAACCGAACAGGACCAAGAGTGGCAGGAAGCCCCAGATCTTGATCACTGTTCCGAGACCCAGCAGCACGCCGCTGATGAGGAGGCGGCGCTTGGTCGGCGGGTCTTCGGCCGGGCTGATCGCGATCAAGCTCACCAGCAGGCACGTGTTGGCGAGCACCTGAAGCATGACGGTTCGTTCGCTGTAGATAGCTGGCCAGAAAATGGCGTATACCGCACCGCCAAGCACCGCTGCGACCCTGCCGCTCGGCAGCAGGAACCGAGCGACCAGGACAGCGTTGACCCCTCCAATGATCATGAAGCACAGGCGGGCAACAACGAAGCCGCTCGCGTCGCTGGTCAGCTGGGCAAGTGCCGCAAATGGAGCTAGAGCCAGCACGATCCCGGGCGGGTGCAGGAACAGGAAGTCGCGATAGGGCAGCTGCCCGTGGACCAGGCCCAAAGCGGCGGCGAAATTCACGCCCTCGTCGTAGTACATGATGCCGTCGAGGCCGCTGCCCTTCAGCGTCGCCGTCAATCGCGCTCCGAAGCCGAGCACCAGGAGACCGGCAGCCACGAGCAATTCAGCCGGCGCTCGACGGCGAATCAACACGCTCGTCAGATTTGTTGTCATTTCAGCGGACATGCCGGCGCGCGAGCGCCTACCAGCGATGGTGGATGGACTCTCGAAGCCGCTCGTCATAGAGATCTCGGACGGCCTCCAAGAACTCCTCGCTCAGCCGCGCCAAATCCCCGGCCGCGGCATTGGACTGCACCTGCTCGACGGATCGTGCCCCAGGGATGACGGTGCTGACTCCCGACTGCTGCACCACCCAGGCCAGAGCCGCCTGAGCCGGAGTGATCTGGTCACCGAGATGCTCGGTCACCAGGCGGCTGAACTCCTTGGCTGCCGCCACTCCGGTCTCGAAATCCACTCCCGAGAATGTCTCGCCGACGTCGAACGATTCGCCCTGCCGGTTGAAGTTCCGGTGGTCGTTCTCGGCGAACTGGGTGTCGGCGGTGTAACGCCCGCTGAGGAGGCCACTGGCCAGTGGTACCCGGGCGATGATTCCGACGCCGGCCTGCTGCGCGGCCGGCAACACGTAGTCCAGCGGCTTGCGGCGGAAGGCGTTGAAGATAATCTGGACGGTCGCCGTTCCGCGTCGGCTGATGGCGGTCAATGCCTCGTCGCAGGTTTCGACGCTGACGCCGTACGCCGCGATTGCGCCCTCGTCAACCAGGGCTTCCAGGGCGTCGTAGACCTGATCGTGCGAATAGACCGAGCTCGGAGGGCAGTGCAACTGCACGAGGTCGAGTTGATCCACGCCGAGGTTTTGCCGGGAGCGGTCCGTCCATGCCCGGAAGTTGGTCAACGTGTAGTTCTCCGGCCGCTGCTCGACCCGGCGGCCCATCTTGGTGGCCACCGTGATCGTCAAGTCCGGATGGTCGACGAGGAACCGGCCGATGAGCTGTTCGCTGCGCCCGTCGCCGTACACATCAGCGGTGTCGAAGAACGTTATGCCAGCCTCGGCGGCCGCCTCCAGCACGGCGAGAGCGCCAGCATCCGACACCTCGCCCCAGTCCGCGCCCAGCTGCCACGTGCCCAAACCGACGACTGACACCGGACGCTCGGTCCTGCCGAGGACGCGCTCTTCCACGCGCCTATCTTGCCCGACGAAAACCCGCCCGACACTCTCAGTGCGGAACCGTGAAACCTTCGGCAGGCTAGGCCGCCGGTTCGAGGAGCGCGTCGACAAAGACCTCCGGGTCGAACGGGGCAAGATCGTCTGGGCCCTCGCCGAGTCCGACGAGCTTGACGGGTACGCCGAGTTCGCGCTGCACCTGGACGACGATGCCGCCCTTCGCCGACCCGTCCAGCTTGGTCAAGACGATGCCCGTCACGTCGACCACTTCGGCGAAGATCCGCGCCTGGGCGAGGCCGTTCTGCCCGGTGGTCGCATCAAGCACGAGCAGCACTTCGCCGACCGGTGCTTGGCGTTCGACCACCCGCTTGACCTTGCCTAATTCATCCATCAGGCCCACCTTCGTGTGCAGTCGGCCGGCGGTGTCGATGAGCACAACGTCGACTTCCTGCTCGATGCCAGCCTTGACCGCCTCGTACGCCACACTCGCCGGGTCGGCGCCTTCCGACCCACGCACGGTTGGAACGCCAACCCTGCTTCCCCAGGTGTCCAACTGATCGGCCGCTGCGGCCCGAAAAGTGTCGGCGGCCCCCAAGATCACATCCTTGTCTTCGGCGACCAGCACCCGGGCCAGCTTGCCGACGGTCGTGGTCTTGCCGGTGCCGTTGACCCCCACCACCATGATCACCGCTGGTAACTCGAGCCGGGCCGCCGCGACCGTACGATCCATGGCGGGGTCAATCAACTTGATCAGCTCTGTGCGGAGGATCGAACGGGCGGTCGTCGGGTCGGTGACGCCCTCGACGCGAAATATGTTTCTCAGATTCTCGACCAGTTCAGTGGTGGGGCCGACTCCCATGTCGGAGGTGATCAACGTTTCTTCGAAGTCGTCCCACGTGTCATCATCGACCCGATCACGACTCAAAAGGAGCAACAGGCCACGGCTGAGGGCGCTGTTCGAGCCGGCTAGTCGACGGCGCAACCTCGCGAGCCTGCGCTGCGGCGCCTCCGGGCGCTCGACCTCCGGCGCCGTTATGTCGATCGCGGTCAGCTCTGAAAGGCTCAGATCTTCTACGACGTCAGGATGACCCCGTTCGGCAACGCCTACCGGGCGCCCGTTTTCGCCGGCGTCAACCGCCGGTTGTCCCGCGGCACTGGAGCCGGGCTCGAGACTGGGAGCGTCCCGACTGCGACCCAAGGCGGCCTGCCGGCGGAGGCCGGCGACCACGCCCACGACGATGAAGGTCGCCAGGATGATGCCGCCGATGACGAGCCACAGTGTCGTTCCATCCACCCCGACATCCTAGGAGCGCTCGATCAGGCGCCCGTCAGAGCGCGCTGGGGCGGGCGCCGAGCACGAAGAGACGCCATCGCGCGGTGGTCGGCAGCCTGCTGAGAGCGAGCGCTACGCAGGAAGGCGACGCAGCAGCCAGATCAGTGCAACAGGCGTGTTTCGACGAGTCGCACAAATTTCTCGGGCGGCTCACTATCGCCATTCAGGTGTTCCGCGGCGGAAGTCATCTTTTCTGCCAGCCGTGGCGCGCGATCGCGGCCGCGGCCCTGCAGGCCGACGGCGACCAGGCCGACGATGGTGGCGGCGACGGCGAGAATGATGATCATGGCAAAGACGATGGCGGTCATGACCGTTGCCTTTCGGACAGTGAACGTGATGCGTTCCGGGGAAGGAACTGTCGTGCGGGTCTTTCTATCGTCCACAGTCAGTTCGTCGGCCGCCATCCGCGCGCCCTTTCGGTTTGGTCACGATTCGCTGGCGATGCCCGGCGGATCGGTAACCGTCCGGACACGGCCCCACGCATGCGGATCGCGTCGTCCACGTCGCGATTCAGGCGACGGATTCGACCTCGCGAAGCCGCGAGGAGATGACGGCTGATACACCGTCGCCCCGCATGGTGACGCCGTAGAGCGCATCGGCTATCTCCATCGTGCGCTTCTGGTGGGTGATCACCAGCAGCTGGCTGGAGGAGCGCAACTCCTCATAGATGTCCAGGAGGCGACCAAGGTTGGTGTCGTCGAGCGCCGCCTCGACCTCGTCAAGAATGTAGAAGGGGCTGGGGCGGGCGAGGAACAGCGAGACCAAGAATGCCACGGCCACGAGCGAGCGTTCGCCGCCCGACAGCAGCGAGAGCCGCTTGATCTTCTTCCCCGGCGGACGGGCTTCGACATCCACGCCGGTGGTGAGCCACTCGCCCGGCTCGGTCAGCAACAGCCGTCCCTCCCCACCGGGAAATAGCCGGGCGAACACGCGAGAAAAGGCCTCGGCCACGTCGGCGTAGGCCTCGGCGAAGACCTGCTCCACCCTCCGGTCGACTTCCGCGATGATCCCCAGCAGGTCAGTGCGGGTCTTGCGTAGATCCTCGAGCTGCTCGGAGAGAAAACGGTGTCGCTCCTGGATCGCGTCGAACTCCTCGAGCGCGAGGGGGTTGACCTTGCCCAGCACAGCAAGCTCCCGTTCCGCCGTCCGCAGGCGCTTCTGCTGAGCCTCCCGCAGATAAGGGATGGGATCTGGACATTCGTCATCGCTGACCGGTGTTCCGTCTCCATGGGTCAGGACCGGCACCATCTGGTCGGGACCATACTCGGCAATGAGCACGTCAGGATCGAGTCCGAGCTCGGTCATCGCCTTCTCGACCAGCGCGTCGACCCGCATGCGCTGCTCGGCGCGAGCCAGCTCATTGCGGTGAGCGCTGTCCACCAACGACTCGAAATCCCCGGTCAGCCGCCGGACGTTCGCGCGAGCGACGGCGAGCCCCTGGTCGGCGTCGGTCCTAGCGGCCTCGGCGTGGGCTCGCTCGGCGGCCGCCAGTGCCAGGGACACCGCGACCCGAGCAGCCAGGTAGCCGGCACCGGCGTGCACCGCCACGGCGGCTTGGGCCTCGCGAATCCTTTGTGCCCTGCGAGCAAGGGCGCGGGCTCGTGCCTCACGCTCGCCCTCGGCAGCACGGCGGAGGGCGTCGGCTCGGCCGGCCAGCGCCCGAACCCGCTCCTCCAGCGTGCGCACGGCAAGCCGAGTGTCCATCTCGGCGCTCCGGGCAAGGCGGGCTTCCTCGGCGAGCTGATCTCGGATGGCCGGATCCGGCTCGTCCTCATCGGCAGTGTCAGCAGCAACTTCCAGCCGATGCTCAAGCTCAGTCAGACCCGCCACGTCTCTGTCGCGCGCCTCCTCGGCCTGAGCGATCGCCTGCCGCAGCCGGTCAGCCTCGCCGGCTGCGGAGCGGGCGACGGAACTCAGCTGGCCCAGCTCTTCAGCTACTGCCGCCATGGCCGCGTCCGACTCATGAAGTCGCGCAAGTGCGGAGTCCACTGCATTGCTGGCCTGTCGATGCGACTCCTCCAACTGATTTTGCGCGAACCTGAGTCGCTCGCAGGCGTGGTTCGCCTCGGCCAAGCGCCGCTCCGCGTCTTCGAGCGCGACCTGTGCTTCGATCAGGCTCGGGGATGCCGACGAGCCACCGGATGCATAGTGGGCGCTGAGCAGATCGCCGTCCAGGGTGACCGCGGTCAGCTCCGGAAGCGAGTCGACAAGCCTACGAGCGGCTGCCAGGTCGGCTACGACAGCAACCTTCCGCAGCGACTGGCGTACGGCGGACGCCAGCTCAGGGCCTACCTGAACGAGATCGGCGGCGTAGCTCACGCCCGCCGGAAGGTCCGGCCACTCGTCCTCCGCCGGCTCGCCGCCACCCGGCATCAGGCCAGCCCGACCAAGATCAGCGGCCTTGAGATGGTCCAACGCGCCCACGACCGCGTCCAGATTCACCGCTGCCACGGCGTCGGCAGCTGCCCCGAGTGCTGCCGCGACCGCCGTCTCGTACCCGGGCCGCACGCTCAGTAATGCCGCCACCGAGCCGAGCAAGCCGTCCAGCTGATCCGTCGCGGCGAGCAACGCTGACGTCGCATCCTTCCGGGTGAGTCCGAGGTTCAGCGCTTCCACGCGGGCGGCCAGGCCGGCCCGTTCCTCGGCTGCCGCCTGCTCTTGGCGACGCAGCGCCGCCTGCTGCGCCTGGATGGCCTCCAGGTCGGCCGCCGCCGATTCGTATTCAGCATCAAGACCGATCTCCCCCGCGTCCATTCCCGCGATCGTGGTCTCCAGCACCGTAAAAGCGTGTGACGCCTGCTCCGCGCGCGTCTCCGCCTCGGCTCGGGCGCTGGTCAATCGACCGATCTCAGCTTCCGCGGCCTCAGCGCGGCTGCGAAGGGTGTTGACCTGTCCGACGAGGCGCGCCAAGCCCTCACGACGGTCAGCAGCGGCCCTTAGCAGGGCCGCAAGCCTGCTTTCCTCAGCGTCGTGAGCCTCCTCGCGTGCCACTCGACGAGCGGTCGCGGCGGCGAGTGCTTCTTGCTTGATCGTCACCTGCGACGCCAGCTCGCGCTCCTGCGCCCAGACCGCGTCCGCTTCGCGGTCGAGTTCGGCGGGATCTCGCCCGGGGCGTTCCTCACCGGACTCATCATCGGCGTAGCGCATGCGTTCCGCCGCGATGGAAAGCGTGGTGGCGACCCGCTCGCGGAGCGCCGCCAGGGAATACCACGTGTCCTGGGCAAGCGTCACCCGCGGTACGGCCGCCCGCAGGGACTCCTCCGCCGCTGCTTCGGCGCTGTGGGCCGCGTCTAGGGCCGCTTCAAGAGCCAACCGGCGATCCCTAGCCGCCTGCTCGTCGGCCAAGTCCGACGCCAGCGCAAGGTTCGCCTGGACCAGGTCGTCGGCCAGCAGACGGGCTCGCGAGTCACGTACCTCGGCCTGGATGACGGCTGCCTTGCGAGCCACCTCAGCCTGCCGTCCGAGTGGCTTGAGCTGGCGGCGGATCTCCGCGATCAGGTCTGAAAGCCGGTTGAGGTTGCCCTCGCAGGCTTCCAGCTTGCGGAGCGCCTTTTCCTTCCGCTTGCGGTGCTTGAGGACGCCGGCGGCCTCCTCGATGAAGCCACGCCGACCCTCCGGAGTGGCTTGCAGGATCGAATCGAGCTGCCCTTGGCCTACGATCACGTGCATTTCTCGGCCGATGCCGGAGTCGCTGAGCAGGTCTTGGATATCGAGAAGGCGGACCGGCTGGGAGTTGATGGCGTACTCCGAACCACCGTTGCGGAACATGGTCCGAGAGATCGTGACTTCGGCGTACTCAACCGGCAGAGCACCATCGGTGTTGTCGATGGTGAGCACGACCTCGGCGCGACCGAGCGGGGCGCGACCAGACGTCCCGGCGAAAATGACGTCCTCCATCTTGCCGCCGCGGAGGGACTTGGCGCCCTGCTCCCCCATCACCCAACTGAGCGCGTCCACGACGTTGGACTTGCCGGAACCGTTGGGGCCGACGACACAGGTGATGCCGGGCTCGAAGTTGAGCGTGGTAGCCGAGGCGAACGACTTGAACCCGCGCAAGGTCAAGCTCTTCAGATACAACTCCGGCCTTTCGATCGCGATCTCACCCGAAGGCGCGCCTGCGGGAAGGCGACTTCAATCTAACGGCCGGAACCTCCCTCACGGCCCGTACGCGCCGCGCTTCGGCATAGAAACTACGGCGCGCGGGTGGTCAGATCGGAGTGCTCGGGATCGAGTTCGGCCGTTGCCGAGCCCGCTACCGAGTGTCGGCCACGCACCGCAGAGAACGTCCAGATCTTGTTCAGCACGAACGACAGTGGGGTGACGATGCCGATGGTGATCAGCTGAGCCCAGTAGAGCCTGGTACGAAAACCGGTCGAGTCGTCGAAGAACGCCGGCGACAACGCGAGGGGTGATGCGGGGTGCATCAGCAGCGTCAAGATGGCCAGACCAACGGCCTGGCCGAGCACCCCAACGGTGAGGAACGGTAAGTACTCCGAAAACCACCCCGCGTGGGCAGCGCTACGGAATGTCCACCAGCGGTTCATCTGGAAGTTCCACAGGTTCGCGACCAGGAACGCAAGTGTGGAGAAGACGTGGTACCAGCGGATGTTCAGGTCCGTCAGGGGTAGGTCGATGAAGACGCTGTACTCGTCCGGCCCGACCTTGTTGCAGATGATGACGACAAGCAGATTGACGAACACGCCGGAAGCACCGACCAAGCCGAACCGGAACAGTAAGCGCCAGTTGTTCGCGTGGCGGACGAAGATGAAGTGCCGAAGCCGCTCAATGATCGAACGAGCATACCGGCCCGATCCCTTCGCGAGCGCCGCTAGATCGGGCGTCGGTCTCTGGACGCATCGCTCGAGGGATTTACCGGTACGCGTACAGCCTGGCCGGCTGGCACCTCGGACATCGGTAGGAAGAGCGGTTCATGAACGGCTCGCGGACAATGGGAGTGCCGCAACGTGGGCAAGGGCGGCCTTCCTGGCCGTACACCGCCAGCGCCCGATCGAAGTATCCGCTGGATCCGTTGACGTTCACGTAGAGCGCGTCGAAGGAGGTGCCACCCTGCCCGAGCGCCTCGCGCATGACGTGCGCTGCCGCCTGCAGCAGTTCCCGGGCACGAGCCGGCGGCAGGGTCTGAGTCGCTCGAGCGTAATGCATGCGCGCCCGCCACAATGCCTCGTCGGCATAGATATTGCCGATGCCGGAGATCAGCTGCTGATCCAGCAGGGCCCGCTTGACTCCAGTTCGCTTCCGTCGCAGCCTGGCGGCAACCTCAGCCACGCTGAACTCCGGGTCGAACGGGTCGCGGCCGATGTGCGCAATCTCTGCTGGCAGGTTTCCCCCGCCAGCGGAGAGAGACAGTCCGCCAAACATCCGCTGGTCGATGAAGCGGAGCTCCGGCTCGCCGTCGGTGAAGCGGAACCGAATGCGCGTGTTCGGCGCATCCGGTGCGTTCCAGCGTTCCAACCGGAACTGACCACTCATGCCCAGGTGAGCGAGCAGCGCATCGCCGTCCGCGAAGGGCAGCCAGAGATACTTTCCCCGGCGTCGAGGCTCGGCGAAGATCCGTCCCGCCAGTGTCGCCTCGAAGTCGTCTCGGCCGGGCAGATGCCGGCGGATCGGGCGTGCGTGCAGCACCTCTACTTGAGCGATCGTGCGTCCGGTGATGGCGGCGGCGAGACCTCGTCGGACGGTCTCGACCTCGGGCAGTTCGGGCATCCGCCTCAGCGGGCAGCCGGGCTGGGGCTCGACATTCCCTTCAACGCGGCGAAGGCGATAGAGGCGGCGTTCTGTTCAGCCTCTTTCTTGTTTCGGCCAGCGCCCGGCCCGTAGGCCTGAGAATCGATCCGTACCATCGCCGAGAACGTCTTGGCATGATCAGGGCCCGATTCGACCACCTCGTACGCCGGCACGCCGAGCCCTCCCAGCGACGTCATTTCCTGCAGCGAGGTCTTCCAGTCCAGTCCGGCGCCTCTGGTTGCCACATCAGCCATCAACCCGTCGAACAAGTGGTGAATGAAGTCCCGGGCCGCGGCGATGCCGTGCTGGAGGAAGACGGCGCCGATCACCGCCTCCATGGTGTCGGCGAGTATCGAAGACTTGTCCCGACCGCCGGTGGCTTCCTCACCACGGCCCAGGTGAATGACAGCACCTAGATCGAGGTCACGAGCCACATCAGCCAGTGCACGGGAATTGACGACCGCGGCCCGCAACTTGGCGAGCTGGCCTTCGGACAGGTCCGGATAGGACACGAACAGATGCTCGGTCACCACCAGACCCAGGACGGAGTCCCCGAGAAACTCCAACCGCTCATTGGTCGGCAGCCCTCCCCGCTCATAGGCGAAGGAGCGATGAGTGAGCGCGCGGTCCAGCAGCTCGGGATCCACGCTCATCCCGAGCTCAGCCAGCAAGGCTCCGGCGGGTAGGCGAACGGGGATCGCCGAATGACGGATCAGGATGCGAGGACCTGTCGACGCGCTGCGCGAGGACCGTACTGGCCGCAAGCCGGACAGGCCACGTGCGGCAGATGCTTCTCACGGCAGGCAGGATTTGCGCAGGTCACCAACGCGGGCACCGTCGTCTTCCACTGCGAACGACGATGCCGCGTATTGCTCCGCGACATTCTCCTCTTGGGAACGGCCACGCTGTCACTCCTTCATCTCAAGTCTTGCTGCGAGAGATCTTCGATTGCTAATTGCTATCTACATCGTAAGATTTGTTACTGATACCCTCAAGGGCCCGCAGTTTTTCCCACCGGGGGTCCACGCCGCCTTCGTGCGCGTGATCTGGCTCGCTGTTCAGATTGGCACCACACTCGGCGCACAGCCCGCGGCATTCCTCTCGGCACAAGGGCTGGAATGGCAGATCGAGCACCACGTCGTCCCGGAGCAGCGGTTGGAGGTCCAGCAGGTCCCCATCGAGCCGGCTGGCCTCCTCCTCGGTTGCGTCGCTGCCCGGGTAGACGTACAGCTCCTGAACCTCGATCTGCTGCTCGCCGGCGATCGCGCCTAAGCACCGTACGCACTCTCCGCGCAACGCTACAGTCGCAGTTCCGGTAACCAGCACCCCCTCGACCACCGACTCGAGCCGAAGGTCTAGCCGAACCGGTGATCCTGGTGGCACCCCGATGACGTCGATGCCCAGATCCGCTGGGGCGTCGACGGTCGTGCGAACCAGCTTCATCGCGCCTGCCCGACGACCGAGGTCATGGGTGTCGAGCACTAACCCAGACCTTGAGCCGAGTGGGCGATGCGGCGAGCTCATCGCAATCCTTCCGAGCCTTGCGGGTCTCAACGTCGTCGTGACCGGCGACCAAGGTTACCGGGGAGTAGGCCCCCAGGTCCAACCGTGCGGGTACGCCTGTCCTGGGACCGCGTCGACTGACGTCTCAGCTACTCCGAGATCACGGGCGTCTGGGTTGGCTCCGACCCATCAAGTCCGCTCCGCTCGGCCAGTCGAGACCGAGCTGTCTTCACCTGGCTGGCTGTTTTGTGGAGGACGGACTCGAAGCCGGCCATCCGTGAGTCGATGAAGGCGTCGGTCTCCCGGCGCAGGGCGGCAGCTTCGTCCTGAGCGTCGAGCCGCATTCTCTCGGCTACCGCCTCCGCTACGCGGACGACCTCGCTGTGTTGAGCCAACCGCGCGGCGTGCTCACGAGCGTCGGCAAGAATCCGTCCGGCTTCCGCCTCTCCCTCGGCGATCTTGGCTTCTGAGCGGTCAAGCACATGTTGGGCCTCGGCGATCTCGTCCGGCAGGTTCTCAATGACGTCATCGATGGCGGCGAGCACTTCACCACGATTGACGACGCACGACGCTGACATCGGCATGGAGCGCGCGTTCAGGATCAGCTCACGGAGGTTCGCCAGCTTCTCCTCGGTAGTCTGGCGGTCAGCCATGAAACTCCTTCATTCCCTCCTCAGCAGCGGCTGTCTGCCCCCACGAGACCGCTGCATGTGAAATGTAACCTCTCACACAACCGGACAAACATCATGGCAGCGGTTTGCTACCTTCCCGTTCGGCGACCCGGCTCCGGATTCGTTCGGCGATCCAGGGCGGCAGGAAGGCAGCGACGTCACCGCCGAGTCCGGCGATCTCGCGTACCAACGTCGAGGAGACATAGGACCACTGGGGGGCCGTCGGCATGAAGATGGTGTCGACCCCGGTCAACTCTCTGTTCATCTGCGCCATCTGCAGCTCATAGTCGAAGTCAGAGACGAAGCGAAGGCCTTTGACGATGGCGTCGATGTGGTGAACGGTGCAGAACTCGACCAGTAGTCCGTCGAAGAGCGCGACAGAGACGTTCTTCCATGGCGAGCACGCTTCGGTGAGCATGTCGACCCGTTCGGCAGGGCTGAAAAGCGCGTTCTTGGCCACGTTGTTCCCGACGGCGACGACGACCTCGTCGAACAGCCGAGCGGTTCGTTCGATCACGTCCAGGTGCCCGGAGGTCACCGGATCGAACGACCCAGGACAAACAGCTCGGCTCACGGCCCTCCTTCTGTTGTCCCGAGGCTATCGATGGCACCGAACTCCACGACGGTCTCCCCGTAGGTTCGCCGCCACGTTCGCGCGAAGCCGACGGGCCAGGACAACCTTGCCGACCTACGCGAGCGCTCCACGATGACGAGTCCGGCAGGCATGACCCAGCCACCGAGCACAAGAAGGGTCAACAGGTCGTTGAGGTTCGCACTGTCCATGTCGTACGGCGGATCCGCGAAGACAAAGTCGAACGGGTTCGGTGCTGCGCGTGTCATCAAGGACTCCACCCGCGCGACTTGGACCTTGGCGGAGAGACCCAACTCTCGGGCATTGCGGACCGCGAGAGATGCGATGCGTCGGTCGGCCTCCACAAGCAGCACCGGGTTGGCACCACGGCTGGCTGCCTCGAGTCCAATGGCGCCGGAGCCGGCGTAGAGATCGCAGAAAGCGAGGCCGGCGAGTGTCAGGTCGGCCGGGCGGTCGCTGCTGCCGGCCCACGACGTGATGGCAGAGAACAACGCTTCGCGAACGCGATCGGTGGTGGGCCGCGTGACGTCGCCGGGTGGCACCATCAGACGTCGACCGCCGGCCGAGCCAGCGATGACCCTCACGTTGGCCCCTCGTCGGTGCGGCCGGAAAGGGCTTCGCTTCCCCGCGTCACGTCCGGTCCAGCCAGGCTCCGGCCGCCTGCATCTCGACCCTGGTGACGGCGTCGTTCAACGCCGGATCGGCCAGCTCGGGGTCCTCGGCCACGCATCGCTCGGCAAGTTCTCGGGCTTGCGCGATCAGGTCGGCATCGGCCAGCACACGCAGCAGCCGAAGGCTGGATCGGACACCAGACTGCTCCGCGCCCAGGACGTTGCCCTCTCGCCGCTGCTCCAGGTCGATGTCGGCGAGAACGAAGCCGTCCCGTGTGGCCGCCACGGCATCGACCCGGGCTCGGGCAAGCGAATCCTCCGGTGCGCCGGAAATCAGTAGGCAAATGCCTGGATGCGCGCCGCGTCCGATCCGGCCTCGCAACTGGTGGAGCTGCGAGATTCCGTAACGGTCGGCGTCGTTGATCACCATCACGGAGGCGTTGGCCACGTCAACGCCGACTTCGACCACCGTAGTGGAGACGAGGACATCGATCTCGCCCGCGGCGAAGCGGCTCATGACCCCTTCCTTGTGCTCGCTGGGCAGCTGCCCGTGTAGCAGCTCCACACGCAGCCCCGCCAACGGTCCGGTCGAGAGCTGCTCGAAAAGGTCCTCAGCGGCCACGGCGGGTTCCGTGTCTTCCTCCTCCGAGCCGTCCTCTTCTCCCCAACCGTCAAGTTGGCCCCGGGCGGCCCTGGCCCGGCCCGGGGGGCGGCCAGCTTGCTGATCGGCACTGGAGATCCGCGCGCACACCACGTACCCCTGCCGACCCGCAGCCACCTCCTCGGCGACGCGTTGCCAAGCCCGCGCCACCCATGCCGGGTTTCGTTTCGCGTCAATGACCACCGTGTCCACGTCGGCCCGGCCAGCAGGCAGGTCACGCAGTGTCGAAGTCTCCAGGTCGCCGAAGACCGTCATCGCCACTGATCGCGGGATGGGCGTCGCCGTCATGACCAGCACATGCGGACGCGTCGCCGCCTTGGCCGCCAGCGCTGCTCGCTGCTCGACGCCGAACCGATGCTGCTCATCGACCACGACCAAACCCAGGTCGGCGAACTGGACGCCCTCCCCTAAAAGCGCATGCGTGCCGAGGATGATCCCGGCTTCTCCCGAGGCGATCCTCGCCAGGACATACCGTCGCCCGGCGGCTGATGTCGAGCCGGTCAGCAAGACAACTTCGGTGGCGTGCTCTGCCGCCGACAGCGTGCCGCCCTCCGCAAGGTCGCCCAGCATGGTGGTGATGGTGTGCAGGTGTTGCGCCGCGAGAACTTCAGTCGGCGCCAGCAGGGCGGCCTGACCACCGGCATCGATCACTGCCAGCATGGCTCGCAGGGCGACCAGCGTCTTACCCGAGCCCACTTCGCCTTGCAGCAGGCGCTGCATCGGCCGCGTGCGCGCCAGCTCAGCCATGATGATCTCACTGATCTCGACCTGACCCGCTGTCAACGTGAAGGGCAATCTGGCGTCGAACGCGTCCAGCAACCCTCCGGTTCGGCGAGGGCGCGGCATGGCGGCATGTGCGGCTGCGTCAGCGCGGCGGCGGGCCATGGTCAGTTGCAAGCCGAACGCCTCGTCGAATCGCAGGCGAGCGAGCCCCCGCTCGATGTCCTCCCGGCTCTGCGGCACGTGAACAGCGAGCAGAGCGGCCTCCAAGTCCAGGACCCCAGCTTCCTTGCGGATCCATTCCGGTAGTGAATCAGGACATCCGGCGAGTGATTCCAAAGCCATCTGCACACAGGCGGCAATCATCCAGGTCCGAAGCTTTCGCGTCGCCGGATAGAGACCGACCAGACCGTTCTGGCTAGCTGCGGCTAAGCCCTCGTTTGCCTGCGAACCTCCTATGACCCGACCGTCGTCGTCCACGATCACAAAGTCGGGATGCGCCAGCTGCAGTCTGGAGTTGAAGCTCGTCACCTTGCCGGCGAAGATCCCTCGTGACCTCGGCGCAAGCTGCTTCTGCCAGTACATGACCAGCTTCGGTCTGCCGAAGAAGGCGAGCGTCAGCTGCCCCTTATGGTCGGTGATTGTGGCCTCGAGGCGGGCTCGCAGGCCGCCACCTGGCCGGCCCGCTGTGAGTTCAGGCGCCGACGGCATGTTGAAGGTCTTCGTACCCACGACTTCCGCCATGACTGCCACCTCTTCGCCCTCCTGCAGGGTGGAGAGGTCACTGAGCTCGGTGCCGGAGAAGTAGCGACGCGGCAGATGATGCAGGAGATCGGAGACGGTACGGATCTCCAGTGGCTCGAAAAGCTTGGCCGTCGGCCCGATCAGCCGGTCCAAGCGGCTGCCGAGTCGCCGATAGGTCTCGCTGCGCCAGACCGCGCCGGCGACGGCGGTCACTCCAGCCCCACTAGCAGGAGATATCGGCGTTGGCCTCCGTCGAGGACTTCCGTCTCCAAGCCATTGACGGCCCGGCGTGCGCGACGTGAGAGCTCTACAGCCACAGCTCGCTCGGCATCGGCGCCGGTGATCAGCGTCAGCAGCTCGCCGCCCGCAGCGAGCAGCCGTTCGATCACCCGCCAGCCCACCTCCACCACCGAGTCACCGGTCTCGACGACATCTCCCTCAACGACGCCCAGTACGTCGCCGGCCTGGCAGTATCCGGCCATCGTCATCGCTGGCCGTTCGGCGATGGTCACGCCTCCGTGCCGGGCGTGACCTGCAGCCGTGCTCATGGCCACGACAATCGAGTCGAAGTCGGTGCTCGGCTCGTGCACCGACAGCGCAGCCAGCCCCTGAACCTGAGCTGTCGTGGGAATGACGGCGACTCGTCGGCCGGCATCGACATGGTTGGCCAGCTGAGTCGCCGTCTCGAGGTTCAGCATGCCGTTGGGTAGCAGCACCACGTCCCCTCCGGCATGCTCGACAACTGCGGTCAGCTCCTCGAGCACATCTGCCGACGGGCCGCCACCCACCGGTACTCCGCCCATCGACCGTACTGCCTGGGCTATACCCTCACCGGCTACAGCAGACACCACCACACGAGCATTTGCACCGGCCCTTACGTCGAGCGCGGTGACCCGTATCCGGCTCAGCGTGCCGAGGCCGAACGCAGCTTCGATCGCCGCTCCCGCATCAGCAGCGTGCACATGCACCTGCGCGACGGCCCGGTCGCCCACAACGACGACGCTATTGCCGAGCTCTGACAAATTCCGGCGCAGTTCGTCGAGACTGGATGACCGGACTCCGCTCACCGCGTACATGACTTCATATTCGGTGGCCAAGCGTTCGACCGCCGGAGCGGGATGTACGGGCCGATCGGTCGGCAACGCCAGCGGTTCGGCCTTGGCTCCGCCGAGCACCTCGACGAGCACATCGACCAACAGCACGAATGCCTGTCCGCCGGAATCCACGACCCCGGCACGGGCCAGAACCTCCAGTTGCTCCGGCGTACGGGCCAGGGCCGCTCGGGCTGCCGACTGCGCCACCTGGGCGACGGCAAGGGCGTCATCGGGGCTCGACAGGGCGGCCGATTCGGCGGCTTCGGCGGCTGCCTCGGCCACAGTAAGAATGGTGCCCGCGACCGGTTGCGCAACGGCGTGGTTCGCGGCGGTGGACACGGTCCCTAGTAGCGCGGCGATCAGCGACCCGGGCGACAGGGTCCGTAACCGCTGATCACGCTCGAAAGCTCGGCAGACGCTGGTGATCATCTCGGCCAGGATGGCACCGGAGTTCCCGTGGGCTGACAAGATTGCGGCCGACATCAGGGCATCAAGCTGCTGTCGTCTGTCGACCGAAGCGGCGGGTGGCGAGTCGTCGAGGCTCGACGTGTCCAGATCGGGCAGCGCTTCGGCGATACCGGACAGCGTGAGCTCCAGGTTGGACCCCGTGTCCGAGTCCGATACCGGGAAGACGTTCATCGCATCAAGCGCTGGCGCCGAATCAGCGATGATGGTCCGAGCACGGCGCAGCCAGACAGTCAGCGCCTGCCACACGACGCCACCCTATCCAGCCCGACACCACGTACTTTGTTGGATTGGCCAGCGGTCGGAGCGCTCGGGTACGATTTCTCGGTTGCCCCGAGGTGGGCATCAGATCGCAATCGAGTGGAAGTGAACGCCAGTGGCTGCCGTATGTGACGTCTGCGGGAAGGGACCGGGCTTCGGCCACAATGTGCCCTGGTCGAAGAAGAAGACCAACCGGCGCTGGGACCCCAATATCCAGCGGGTGCGGGCCACCGTCGGCGGCAGCCCGAAGCGCCTGAACGTCTGCACGTCCTGCATCAAGGCCGGCAAGGTCGCCCGATAGCTGTTTCTGTGCTCGCGCGATCTCGCCGTTGAGACGCCGTCTTCCTGCGTCGCTCGTCCAGACGCCGCCGCGCGATCCACAACGCTCCAGCGTTAGGTCTCGATAACAACAGGAATGATCATTGGCCGGCGGCGGTGGGTGTCGCTGACCCAGCGCCCCAGCCGGCGCCGGATGACCTGCTGCAGTCGGTAGGAGTCGTCGACCCCCTCCGCCAGCGCCTCCTCGAGTGCCGAGATGATCAGCGGCCGCACTGGGTCGAAGACGGAATCGTCCTCGACGAATCCTCGGGCATGGATGTCCGGCCCGCTCACAATCCTGGAGGCATGCGTGTTGACCACCGCAACCACGGAGATGAAACCCTCCTCGCCAAGAATCCGCCGGTCGGTCAGTGAGACCTCCGAGATGTCACCGACCGTCGTTCCGTCGACGAAGATGTAGCCGCTGTCAACCTTGCCGACGATCCGCGCGATGCCGTTCTCGAGATCGATCACCGATCCGTCTTCGGCGAGAATGGTCCGTTCGCGCGGCACTCCAGTGGCAACGGCAAGCTCACCGTTGGCGATCAAGTGTCGAGCCTCACCATGGACAGGCAACACGTTTCGCGGCCGAACAAGGTTGTAGCCGAACAGCAACTCGCCGGCGCTGGCATGTCCCGACACGTGCACCAGGGCGTTTCCCTTGTGAACGACATGAGCGCCGAGCTTGCTGAGACCGTTGATCACCCGATACACCGAGCTTTCGTTGCCCGGGATGAGCGAGCTGGCCAACACCACGGTGTCTCCCGCCCGCAACGTGATCACCGGGTGATCTCGGTTGGCCATTCTGGACAAGGCGGAAAGCGGCTCGCCTTGCGATCCGGTAGAAATGATCACCACGTCCTGCGGCCGGTGATTCTCGATGTCGCGCAAGTCGATCAAGGTGTGGCCAGGTACCCGGAGGTAGCCGAGATCGCGAGCGACGGTCATGTTGCGGACCATGGAGCGTCCGACGTAGACCACCTTGCGACCATGCGTGACGGCAGCGTCCATGATCTGCTGCACCCGATGGACGTGCGACGCGAAGCAGGCCACGATGATCCGCTGCCTGCTGCGCGCAAAGACCCGATCCAAGGCTGGCGCGATATCGCGTTCCGGCGTCGTGAATCCGGGCACCTCAGCGTTCGTGGAGTCCACCAGGAAGAGATCGACGCCTTCCTGGCCCAGCCGTGCAAAGGAGCGCAGGTCGGTGATCCGGCTGTCCAATGGCAGCTGATCCATCTTGAAGTCGCCGGTGTGCAAGATCGTCCCGCCCGGTGTCCGGACCATCACAGCGAGAGCATCAGGAATGGAGTGGTTCACCGCCACGAATTCGACGTCGAATGCGCCGAGCGTCATTCGCTGCAAGTCGGCAACCTCGCGCTGCTCGGTGCCGCGGATCCGGTGCTCGCGGATCTTCTCGTCGACCAAGGCGAGTGTGAGCTTCGATCCGACGAGGGGAATGTCGGCACGCTGTCGCAGCAGGTACGGCACGGCGCCGATGTGGTCCTCGTGGCCGTGCGTCAGGACCAGCGCCACCACGTCGGCCAACCGGCCCATGATGGCGTCCAGACCGGGAAGGATCAGATCGACCCCGGGATGATCATCTTCGGGGAAGAGCACACCGCAGTCGATAAGCAGGAGCTCGCCACGATACTCGAGCACGGTCATGTTGCGACCGATGTCGCCAAGGCCGCCGAGGGGGATCAACCGCACTGTGTTGTCGCCGAGCGGAGGAGGAGGCTTCAAACTGCTGGCGCGCACGGCGGAAAGGCTATCCCGCGACGCCGGCCTAGACCGTGCGCACTGTGTGGGCGACATGAAGGAAGTCCGTGAGTGCCTGCTCGGGGGATCAGGTAATCACGGACTTCTCCTTAATTCTCCTCGACACTGACGGCAGACCAAGGGATCTCGGAGTGTGATCTAAGTCACATCTTGCACTGATTAGCATCACGTATCGTGCCGGACGGTTTGCAGGGGCCTAGAAGCAACACCGCTAGTGAGTCTGTGCGGCTCGCCTGGCCAAGCGAAGCCAGGGAGATCGCGGACTTGCAACGACGCGCCTGGAGCACACAACCGAACGAGATCGCCGAGGCGCTGCTTGATGCGATCGACGCGGTGAGTATGGCCGACGCTTGGCATGCAGCCATCGTGCGGCCGCCGCAGGCGCGGTGTCGCGTTCTGGTAGCGGTAGAGAACGGACGGGTTGTCGGGTTTGCGACCACCGTCCCGGGTCAAGACGCCGATCTCGATGACGCTGAAGTCGGCCAGCTGGACGAGTTGGAAGTGGACCCTCAGGCGCAGCACCGCGGCCACGGGTCGCGGCTGCTCAACGCCTCCATCGACACGTTGCGAGCGGACGGCTTTAGACGAGTTGTTTGCTGGATCTCGGCGGTGGACGACGCCCGCCGCGCGTTCCTCCTCGGAGCCGGGTGGGCGACGGACGGGAGCTGGCGCGAGATCGGCAGTGACGAAAGATCCGTCAGGCTGAAGCAAGTCCGGCTGCACACCGACCTCGGCTGACGTCTGCCCTATAACGGCACGTCATCGGCAGCCACGCCGACGCGTAGCGCGTCGGCTTCCGCCGAGATTGAGGTTACCGCCAGTCGCAGCGGCAGGCCTCTCAGCGGAATGGGTTTCACCACCGTTCGCAGTAGCGCCGTCGTCGTGAAGTCGGGCAGATCCACGCCCGCCACCTTGATCGTGGGATCGGCGAGCGTGATGGCTTGCTCGCCACGCTCCAGCCGAGGTGTTCCAGTGATCTGTGCGACCACCTTCGTGCCGAAAATCGTCGTCGTGGTTTCCACCCGGATTCGGCCATCGCCGGCGTAGGACACCGGAACCGTCGCGACACGCTCCAGAACTGCATAGTCGATCAGTCCCGTGCCCTCAATGTGGGAGGCGGTCATGGTCTGGAACCAGTCGGTTGTCATGACCTCGCTGACCAGAAGATCCACGTGAATGAGGCGCAGGGCATTTTCACCGGTTGCGCCGACATCATCTGCAACGACGTGCACCTGCCGGACATTGCGCGTGGCGACCTGCGTCAGAAAGGGAAAGCCATCGATGCTGACCTGTGGCTCGCTCGGGGTCGCCAGAGCGCTATGCAGGTTCTTCGCGACCTGTCGTTCGACCGCGTTCTGCGCCCAGCGATCCGCACCATAGAGTCCGGCCGCTATCAGTCCCGCGAGAAGCAAGACCACGCCAACGAAGGTCAGCGCCGAGCGGTGCCGCCTCAGCATGCCGCGAACTCACAAACCCAAGATGTCGTCGATGCCCACCGTTAGCCCGGGCCGCGAGCTCACGGCTCGCACTCCAGCGATCACGCCTGGCATGAACGAGACCCGATCAAGCGAATCGTGGCGGATGGTCAGCGACTCGCCTTCTGCGCCGAACAGTACCTCCTGGTGCGCGACCAGTCCCCGAAGCCGCACGCCGTGCACGTGGATGCCATCGACTGAAGCACCCCGGGCACCAGGCAGTTCCTGAACCGTCGCGTCGGGCGGCGGCGGAAGACCTGCGGACGCGCGGGCAGCCGCCACCCGGCGGGCAGTCGTGGCCGCCGTACCGGACGGGGCGTCTGCTTTTCCGGCATGGTGCAGCTCGACGATCTCGACACTCTCGTAGAACTTCGCCGCCTGCTCGGCGAAGTGCATCATCAGCACCGCACCGATGGAGAAGTTGGCGGCGATCAGGACGCCGACTGCAGGATCCTCGCCCAGTTGACCACGGATGACGTCGTACTTTTCGTTCGTGAAGCCGGTGGTTCCCACGACAGCGTGAATGCCGTGCTGGATGCACCACGCGACGTTGTTCATCACCGCATCGGGATGCGTGAAGTCGACGGCCACGTCAGCGGCCTCAGCCACTGCCCGGTCGTCGCCCAGGTCTAGGGCCGCAACCAACTGCAACCCATCCGCGGCCTTCACCGCTATGCATACCTCGGCGCCCATCCGGCCTCGGGCCCCGAACACAGCGACTTTCACGTCTTGGGCCACGAATTTAGACCGACGCTGGTTCCTCGACCACAGGAATCAGCGACAGCTTGCCCCGATCGTCCACCTCGTTGATCTCCACCTGGATCTTCTGACCGACGCTGACGACGTCCTCCACGTTCTCCACGCGAGCGCCACCCGCGAGCGGCCGCAGCTTGGAGATGTGCAACAGGCCGTCTTTGCCTGGGAGCAGCGACACGAATGCACCGAAGGCGGTGATCTTGACTACGGTCCCCAGGTAGCGCTCGCCCTTCTCAGGCATGGTCGGATTGGCAATCGCGTTGATCATGGTCCGGGCGGCCTCGGCCTTGTCGCCGCTGTCCGCTCCGACGTAGATCGTCCCGTCGTCCTCGATGGTGATCTCCGCGCCGGTGTCGTCCTGAATCTGGTTGATCACCTTGCCCTTGGGGCCGATGACTTCGCCGATCTTGTCGACCGGAATCTTCAGGGTGATGATCCGCGGGGCGTAGATGCTCATCTCGTCCGGCGTGTCGATGGCCTCACTCATCACGTCGAGCAGGGTGTCCCGAGCGACCTTGGCCTGCTCCAGGGCACCGGCCAACACCGAGGCTGGAATGCCGTCCAGCTTGGTGTCCAGCTGAAGCGCGGTGATGAAGTCCCGGGTCCCGGCGACCTTGAAGTCCATATCCCCGTAGGCATCCTCGGCACCCAAGATGTCGGTGAGGGCGACATAACGCGTCTCGCCGTCAACGGTGTCGGATACCAGACCCATCGCGATACCGGCGACTGGCGCTCGGAGCGGCACACCCGCATTCAACAGGGCGAGCGTCGACGCACACACCGAGCCCATCGAAGTGGATCCGTTGGAGCCGAGAGCCTCCGAGACCTGACGAATCGCGTACGGAAACTCTTCGCGGTCGGGCAAGACGGGCACCAGCGCCCGCTCAGCCAGCGCACCATGCCCGATCTCACGCCGCTTCGGCGAACCGACCCGGCCGGTCTCCCCGGTCGAGTATGGCGGGAAGTTGTAGTTGTGCATATAGCGCTTCGCGGTCTCGGGCGCCACCGTGTCAAGTTTCTGTTCCATGCCCAGCATGTTGAGTGTCGTGACGCCCAAGATCTGGGTTTCGCCCCGCTGGAAGAGCGCCGATCCGTGTACCCGGGGCACGATGCCGACCTCCGCCGACAAGGTTCGAATGTCCGACAAGCCACGGCCGTCGATCCGCACCCGGTCACGAAGGATGCGCTGCCGCACTAGTTTCTTGGTCAGGGCCCGGTACGCACCGGCGATTTCCTTGTCGCGGCCCTCGAACTGGCCACTGAGCTGTTCCAGAAGCCGGCCGCGCAGGGCGTCGGTCTGTTCCTCACGGGCGTGCTTGTCGCCAATCGACATGACCTCACTCAACTCACCGGTGACGGCGGCGGCGACCGCCTCGTACACCTCGTCGGAGTAGTCGAGGAAAATCGGGAATTCGGCTGTCGTCTTGGGGAACTTGGCTGCGAGCTCCGCCTGAGCGTCGCAGAGAGCCCGAATGAAGGGCTTGGCGGCCTCCAGACCGGCAGCCACGACGTCTTCGGTCGGGGCGGTCTTACCGTCGCCGACCAGATCCAGAGTCTGCTCGGTGGATTCCGCCTCAACCATCGCGATGGCTACATCGCCGGTCGCGGTGACCCGACCAGCCACGACCATGTCGAAGGTGGCCTCTTCCAGCTGGTCGACATCGGGGAAACCGACCCAGCGATCACCGATGAGGGCGACCCGCACACCGCCGACCGGGCCGCTGAACGGCAGACCAGCCAGCTGGGTCGACAGCGATGCCGCGTTGATCGCGACCACGTCGTACATCTTGTTCGGATTGAGCGCCATGACCGTGACGACGACCTGGACCTCGTTGCGGAGGCCTTTGACGAAGCACGGGCGCAGCGGGCGGTCTATCAGCCGGCAGGTGAGGATGGCACCCTCCGACGGACGGCCCTCACGGCGGAAGAAGCTGCCCGGGATGCGGCCTACCGCGTACATCCGCTCCTCGACATCGACCGTGAGCGGGAAGAAGTCGATTGCGTCCCGGGGCTTGGACCCCGCGGTGGTAGCGGACAGCAGCATGGAGTCGCCGTCCAGATAGACGGTCGCCGAGCCGGCGGCCTGCCGAGCCAGCAGGCCCGACTCGAAACGGACGACGTGGCGACCAAGGTCGCCGTTGTCGATGACGGCTTCAGTGAACTGAAGGTCGGGTCCCTCCACGGGAACTCCTGTTCTGCCGACCGCGAATGGCCGGCGGTTGCGGATCGCATCCGCACACGAAGGACTCCGTGATCGGGTGCCGTACGGCCTCGACCTCCGGCGCCGTTGAGGCGCTTCCCCCGGTTATCAGGCCGGTCTTCGATCGAGGTCCGCGGGCGGCGGGCTTAACCGCTTCCCGAAAACCACTACCGAGGACCGAGCCGTTCGGCGGTCAAGCGTATGTGGGGATGCAATCTCTACGAGATTGGCTATGAAGTTGTGGTCTGGACAAACAGTGGCGGTCCCCCACGGCTCCGAAGAGCGGCGAAGAACCGCCGGCAGCGTCAACGGCGTAGGCCGAGGCGCTCGATCAGAGACCGATACCGTTCGATGTCGGTCTTGGCGACGTAGTTGAGGAGTCGTCGGCGCTGGCCGACCAGCAGCATCAAGCCACGCCGACTGTGGTGGTCGTGCTTGTGCTCCTTGAGGTGCTCAGTCAGGTGCGAGATCCGTTTGGTCAGGATGGCCACCTGGACCTCGGGAGAACCCGTGTCGCCCTTGCCCGTGGCGTACTCGTCGATGATCTTCTTCTTAGCTGCAGCGTCAATCGACACTCAGTTCTCCTCTCGGTTTCCCGCTGCGCGGCGCCCCCGGTGCCCAATCGGGCAATTCACGCGGGTGTGAGTGGGAGCTCTTGAATGTCCGCGGCCGATCAAACGGCGGCCCAAGGCTACCAGCGCAGGAGCACATGCAGCCAATTGGTCACTCTGGCGTCATGGTCGGGTCGGGTACTCGACCGTCGGAGGAGCGACCGTCACCGAGCCATCCGCGGCAAAGGTCACCTCGCTGAGCCACAGATTGCGCCCCGGCATCTCGGTTCCTACACCGTCGGGCGGCCAGGCGTGGTAAAGCATCCACACCTTGCCGGACTTTCGGACCAGAGCACAATGTCCTGGACCGGCAGCGACATCGTTGGTGGCGAGGACCGGTTCTGGGGTCTTGGTGAACGGGCCGAGCGGGCTATCGGCGACCGCATGCCCGATTGCGTACTCCGACGAGTCGAAGCGGTTGGCCGAGTAGAACAGGTGAAACCTTTCGTTCTGCTCCCAGACGAAGGGCGCCTCCACCAGGGAGCCTTCCCAGGGCAGGTCCTGCTTGAACAGGCGCTTTGGCTGGCCGACCAGTTTCGTGCCGGTGCTGTCCAGCTGCTGCACCGATATATAGGTGTCCGCACCGATCGCGTTGCCGTCGTTCTTCCAGTACAGGTACCGCGTGCCGTCGGACGCGGTGAAAGCGTCGGCGTCGATGGACCCGCCGGCGTTCGGCTGGCAGACCAGCGGTTTCCGGCTTCGGTCGACGTAAGGACCGGACGGCTCCTTACCTAGCCCCACGCCGATGCATTGCACATGCTCCTCGGTGGCAGCGGTGGTGTAGTAGAGCACGTATCCGCTGGGATTCTTCGCGATCTCGGGAGCCCAGACCTTGCCTGGATCGGACCAGTCCGGGAGTTCGGGCAGCGCATCCTGACCTTGCTCCCAGCGGATCAGGTCCCTGCTGCTCAGGGTTTGCACATTGCTGCCCTGCCCATTGGTCGCAAACGCCCAGTACGTTCCGGACACATCCACGACCACCGGATCGGGAAAGTTGCCGTCGTATACGGGGTTCCGAAAGCCAGGGGCTGAACTCGACTCGGTTGAGATGGAGGGACTGTTCGAGGGCGCGGCAGGTGAGGTCCCGCTGGTCGAAGGACCAGCACTACAAGCGACTAGAACGGCCAGAGCCCCGAGGCCTCCGGCCGTTGACCAGCGCCGATCAGGCCTCACGACAAACCCCGACCGACGTTGCTCAGCCCTTGATGCCGCTGCTAGCGACACCCTCGATGACAAAGCGCTGCACGAAGATGTAGATGATCAGCACCGGCACCGCGGCGATGGCCGCGCCCGCCATCATCACCGCGTAGTCGATGGTGTACGAGCCCTGCAGTTTGCTCAATCCCACCGGGAGGGTGAGCCGCTCCGGTGAGAACAGCACGTAGATAGGCCAGATGAAGTCGTTCCAGTTGGTCAAGAATGACAACACGCCTAAGGTGACCAGCGCCGGTCGCGCGTTCGGCAGGACGATGGAGAAGAAGATCCGCCAGGAACTGGCCCCGTCGATTCGAGCGCTCTCCTCCAGCGCGATGGGGATCGTGCTGAAGAACTGGCGCATGAAGAACACGCCAAAAGCGCCGGCCGCACCGGGAACGATCAAAGACCAGAGCGTGTCCAGCCAACCAAGCTGATTCAAGATCAGGAAGTTCGGCATCAGGAAGATGAAACCGGGAATGAACAGCGTCGCGATGATCATTCCGAAGATCAACTTCTTGAACGGGAATTCCATCCGGGCCAACGCATAACCGGCCATCGAGCAGATCACCACCACCAGCACGGCGTGGCCAGTTGCCGCCATCAAGGAGTTCGCCAGCCAGAGCAGCACCGGGTTCGTCTGGTCGGAGAACAACGTCTGGAAGGCCGAGATTGTCGGGTCCTGGGGGAAGAACGTCGGTGGTACCGAGCGGGCTTCCACACCAGTCTTGAAGGAGGTGATCAGCATCCATACCAGCGGTCCGATGAAAGCCAGCGCGAGCAGAACCATGACCACCCAGAACCCGGGATTGGTCCGCTTCAGCCGGCTCCGACGGTCGCTCGTCGCGGTCAGCGTGGTGCCGGTGGTCTCCGACGCCGCCGCGGGACCGGCGGATCCACCGGGTGTCGCCGTTGGCTGTGTTGAGGTAGTCACGCCTTCTCCCGGGTCAAGTAGAAGTTGATCAGAGAGACGATGCCCAGGAATACCGCGAGGACGTAGCTCATGGCGGCAGCCTCACCCATCCGGTACTGCGAGAGCCCACGCTGAGTGATCTCAATGATCGCGGTTCGGGTCGAGTCCCCCGGACCGCCATTGGTGATCAAAAGGGCCTGCCCGAACATGTTCGCGCTGGCCAGGATGGTGACGGTGATGACGAAGATCAGCACCGGTCGAAGTCCCGGCACGGTGATGAAGCGAAATTGCTGCCAGATTGACGCACCGTCAATGGACGCTGCCTCGTACTGCTCGGCGCCGATGTCAGCCAGGCCCGCGAGATAGATGATGGCGTTGAACCCGATAGTCCACCAGATGGTGACCGCCACCAGGGAGATCCAGGCCCACGGCTGGGCGGTGATCCACGGTACGTTTCCGCCGAGGCCAATCAGCTTCAGAATGCCGTTTACCACCCCGAAGGACGGGTCGAGCATGTAGGCCCACATCAGGCCGATGACTGCCACGCCGAGCACGTACGGGGCGAAGAAGACCGCACGGAAGAAGGTCCGGCCGGGGAACTTCCGGTTGAGGAGCACCGCAAGGACCAGCGGAACGGTGACCAGGAACGGGACGCTGGCGACGGTGAAGATCGCCGTCGCCCGCATCGAATGCCAGAACGGCAGGAACTGGACTGACGAAGGATCGACCAACGCGGTGTAGTTCGCTGCGCCGACAAAAGGCTTGCCCGGAAGCAGGAAGTCCCAGTCATGCAGGCTGATCCAGATGCCGAAGAACGCTGGCACAAGGACGAACCCCACGAACAGCACGAGGTACGGCAACAGAAAGAGGTAGGGCGTTGCCCGGGAACCGTGGACGCCGCCGAACCGCAGCTCCGCGGCACCCTGAGCCTTGCCGGTTCCTGTGCCGGTCGGCTGCACCGTCGCTTGCGCCATGGATGACTACCCGTACTTCTTCTGGTTGGCCGCCAAAATCTTGTTCGCCCGGTCCGCTGCCTCCGACAGCGCCGTCGTCGGGTCCTTGAGACCCAACACGGACTGGTTGAGTGCCTTTTCCCACTCGAGCATCGCGTCGCCGATCCCGGCGACCGGCGGCACGAAGTGCAGGACGTCGATCTGAGTGGCGAGGGCCGCTTGTTCGGGCAGCGCCTTGAACTCTGCCGATTCGCGCACCTCGTTGCGGGCCGGAACCTGGCCGCCCTTGGCCCACTCGAGCGATTCCTTGCTGATCCAGTTCAAGAAGACTCGGGCAGCGATGCTCTTGTTCTGATCGGGTGTCTTGAGCACGGGCAGCACGAACTGGTGCGAGCCGGCCCAGGCCGCCGGTGTGCCGCCGATGTTGGGCAGAGGCGCCACGCCCCACTGGAGGGAGGACTTCTCCTTCAGGGTGTTGATTGACCAGATGCCGTTCCAGTTGAAGGCGGTCTTCCCGTTCTGCAGGGCGATGAAGTCGGCGTCCTGGGCGATCTTGCTCGGCGAGTGACCGTTCTTCACCAGATCGGTGAACCAGGTCATGGCCTTTACGCCTGGCTCCTCGGCCCAAGTCGCCGAAGTGCCGTCCGGTGAGAACAGGTTGCCGCCGAACTGCCAGAGGAGCGCCTGGACCGTCAGCGACCCGGTGAACGGGAACGGCGTCGCCCAATGGCCCTGGATGTCTTTCGCCTTGAGCGCGTCGAGGGCGGTCATGTACTCGTCGTTCGTCGTTGGCGGCTTCTCCGGGTCGAGACCTGCCTTCTCCATCACGGACTTGTTGTAGAAGAAGCCGAGAGGGTGCACGTCGAGCGGAATCGCGAACCGCTGGTTGTTGTAGATGCCCGCTGCCCAGGGAACCGGAGCGAAGTCAGCCTCGCTGAGGCCGAGCGCGTTCGCGACGTCATCTAGCGGCTGGATGACCCGGCGGGCCGCATTGGTGGCCACGGAGTCCACGTGCATGATGGCGATCTCCGGCCCGTTGCCCGAGGTGACCGCGGTGGGCAGCTTGGCGTAGTAGTCCACCCACTGCATCACATTCATGGTGACCGCGATGTTGGGGTGCTCGCTGTTGAACCTCTGGACCAGCTTCTTCATGAAGGCACCGTCGCCGCCAGTGAAGCCGTTCCAGAAGGCCAGTGTCACCTTGGGGCCGTCGTATCCGGTCGCGCCGCCGCCTCCGGGGGCCGATTGCTGCTGCCCAGGCGGGCCGGCCGAACCGCCTCCGCCGCACGCGGCCAGCCCCACGGTGGCGGCAGCACCGAGTGAGGTGGCGAGAAAGCTCCTTCGGCTCAACGACCCGGAGGCGGAGGATGTGGTCATGAAGGTCCCTTCCTGAGAAGCAAGCTTGCTCGGAGTGCCACGGTGGCTCCTGGCTTTCTACAACGCTGCAAGGGGAGTTGTAAAGCCTGGCGCCCCGCGGGTTATCCAAACGGTATGCGCGGTAATTACCCTGCCGTTTGACGTACTAACGCAGTAGCGTACGGACGTGAAGGGGGCGGCTCGGGCACGGGCGCGGTTGAAGGATGTCGCCGTGCTCGCCGGCGTTTCGGTGAAGACCGTCTCTAACGTCGTAAACGACTATCCGCACATCCGACCAGCGACCCGGCGGAAGGTCGAAGAGGCGATCGCTCGGCTCGGCTACCGACCGAACCTTGTAGCGCGCACCCTGGCGCGGGGTCAATCGGGCGTCGTGGCGCTTGCCGTGCCGGAGCTGAACGCGCCGTACTTCGCCGAACTCGCTCATCACATGGTTCGCGAGGCCGTGGCCCGCGGGTGGACCGTGCTGGTCGACGAGACCGGGCAGATTCACGACTCGAGCCTGCTGGAGCGGGAGCGGAGCGCGGCCTCCGGGATCCGCGATCATCTGATCGACGGTGTGATCCTCAACCCATTGGCCCTCAATGACGTCGACATCGCACGCTACGCCTCCGTTCCGCTGGTCCTGCTGGGTGAGCGGCTGGGCTCTGAGCAGGCCGATCACGTCGCCATCGACAATCGGGCCGCCGCGGCCGAAGCCACTCGGCATCTGGTCGAGCGCGGCCGCGTCCGAATCGCAGCGATCGGCCCCCAGCCTCTGCCGTACGGGCATAGCGCACGGCTGAGGTTCCAGGGTTATCGCGACGCGCTGGACGAGGTTGGACGTCCATACGAACGGGCGCTGGTCGTCGACTCGCTGGACTGGCGGCGGCAGTCGGGCGCGGACTGCGCCCTGCAGCTCCTCCAGCTCCGCAATCCGCCTGACGCCATATTCTGCTTCAACGACCTCCTCGCTCTCGGTACCATCCAGGCCCTCCAGGAAGCGGGGCTCCGGATTCCCGACGACATCGCCGTGGTGGGTTTTGACGACATCGAAGAGAGCCGCTACAGCACTCCTCCCTTGACGACCATTTCTCCTGATAAAGCCGCTATTGCCCGCGAGGCTGTGGCAAGGCTCGCCGCTCGACTTGACAGCCCGGATGATTGGGAGAGCAAAGAAGTGACGATCGGCTACACCTTGGAGGTCCGGGCCAGCAGCGGCGGTTGATCAGCCCCATCCGGCTGCTCAACCACCCATCATCAAGCCCTCGATGTCGTGCTTCTGCACGATCGGTTCAAGCTTGTCGACCACCGTGCACCTGAGGTGCTGTCGAATCACGTCCGGCAAGCTGTCGTGGTACGCGCCGGTCAGCTGCAGATCGTGGACCGCCGTCTCCGCAGGGCTGACCGAGCTGGCAACCACACCGAGAATCAGCACGGCGCGAGACCGGCTGGAGTGGTTCTCCGTGCCACGATGCACGGTCAGGCCTGTCCGCGCCGACACATCCCCACGGCGCGGGTGGCGCCGGCTCGCGAGCGCCTCATAGCGGCCGTAGGTTTCGGGGGGCGGGAACATGCCGTGCTCAAACGCCGATCCGTCGTCGAAGTGAGTGCCCAGTGCGATTTCTAACGGCGCCAGATCAAGAGTGACGTCCACGGTGGTCACATTGAACGCCAACGACGTCAGGCGACCCTCCTTGCTCGTCGCTGGCGGGCTAGGGAAGTCGCGGTGCCATGGCTGGTTCTTGGCTCCCGCAAGCGGAACGTCGAAGCCCAGCTCAACGACCTCGTAATCGGTTCCGAGCATGTACTCGCACAGGCCGGCGACCGCGGGGTGGCTGATCAGGTCGACGAAGCCGCGAATGTGTTCCGGATGCACGGCGAAGTAGTACCGCTCCGGGCCCCGGCTGATAGTCCCCCCTGGGTAGCTTCGGGCGAGCCGAAAGGCCACCTCGAAGTCCTCATGCAGCCCGTCGGCCCAGGCCGGCTCAAAGCAGCCTGGAAGGCTTACAATGCCGTCGCGGTACAGAGCGGCTCGCTGGCTTTGCAGCGTTGTCAAGGAAGTCGCGGTCGCGGTCACGGAA
>DASQUD010000187.1:0-3966 GCA_035641455.1 Propionibacteriaceae bacterium
GCCTTGCTCAGTGGACCGTCGGCGTGGCTCCGTCCGGCGGTGACCAGCGCGATTCCGCCGAGCACTGCCCTCAGCGGGGACGCCGTCACGACGTCCGACGGAATTGCCACCGTCCCGCTCAACGATCCGGTGCTACAGCTCAATGAGCAACAACGGCTGGAGATGGCGGCCCAAGTGGTGTACACGCTGCGCGAGGCAGTGGGAATCAAGGGCGTGCTCTTCACGGTGAACCAGCAGCCGCTGAAGGTGCCCCACAGCGACCTGGCGAGCTTCGTCGTAGCGGCGGACGCCATCCCGCGAGAGCTTGATCCGATCCCGTTCGTGGCGGGAGAGCAGCTGTACGCGGTGCGAAATGGCGCGGTGGCGCTGGTCGAGCCAGCTGGCGGTCCGCCGAAGGCCGAGCCTTTGCTCGGCGATCTGGGGGAGGCTCGCTATCGGGTTGATTCCTTGGCGGTGTCCACCCCGAATACCGACCTGGCCGCGGTGACCAACGATCGGACGACATTGCGCTGGAGCCCGACGGCTACCGGCGAAGTCACCACGGTGCTGTCCGGGGCGCGCAATCTGCTGCGGCCCCAGTTCTCCAGGTTCGGCGAACTCTGGGTGATCGATGGTTCCGGGGGCGACCAGCGGATGTGGGTGTTCACCGCCGACAAGAAGATCAAGGTCGCGGCCAGCAAGATCCTGGGCAAGGGCGAGGTGACCGCCTTCAAGATCTCTCCGGACGGCGCGCGCATGGCGTTGATCCGGAAGGCAAACGGCAGCACGGAGCTGGGGTTGGCCCGGATCAGTCGCGCTGACCAGATCACCGTCGACGGGTGGCGGCCCCTGGACACCACCCAAACTGGCCAGCAGCAGAAGCTCCGCCGACTGCAGGACGTGGCCTGGATCGACGCCACCGAGCTGCTCGTCCTCGGTTCGCCATCCGCCTCAGTGGCGCTGCAGCCGTTCCGGATAAGCCAGGACGCCTCGAGCATCACGGCCGAGGGCGAGTCGGCCAACTGGGAAGCGATCGAACTCGCCGTACTGCTGCGGAAGCAGACGGTGATTGCTGTGACTCGGAACGGTCAGACTTATCGCGATCAGGGCAGTCAGTGGGCGCCGTTCCTGGACCAGGTGTCGACCGTCGCCTACCCCGGCTGATCGCCGCGGTCAGGTGCCCGGACCGAGCGCGCTGCGGTTATCCACAGAAGAGGTCGTCACAGATGACGCGGAACGTGGACGGCGGGAAACTCGGGCGGTGGAACTCGAGAGGGTCGTCTCGGCGGCCGGGGAGTTGTTGTTGGGTTCAGCCTGTCACGGCTGCTCAGAGCCTTGGTGGGGCATCTGCCCTCGGTGCCGTGCGGCGGTCCTGAGTCATGGGTGTTTTGTTACCCGTCCGGACCCGTGCCCAGCTGGCTTCCCGTTCACAGTCAGCACGGCCCCGTACGACGCGATTCTGCGACAGCTAGTCAGTGCACACAAAGAGCGGGGGGCACTAAGCCTGACCGCATTCCTCGCGGGCCGGCTGGCGGCCGCAGTCGAGGCCGTGCTTCAGTCAACGGCCAGCCAGGCGCACGCCGTGGTGCTAGTTCCGGTGCCGTCGGCCCGTGCGGCCGTGCGGGACCGCGGCTTCGACGCGACCTGGGCCTTGGCGAGGCGGGCTGCTGGGATGCTCCGACGGCAGAGTGCGGTCCGAGCCCGCCGGCTGCTGCGCCAGGCGCGACCGATCCGCGATCAGGCAGGCCTCAGCGCTGATCAGCGGGCCACCAATCTGCAGAATGCCTTTCGAGTCGCGCCCGCCGTGCCTAGTCAGATGGTGATCGTGGTCGACGACGTGGTGACCACGGGCAGCAGTTTGACGGAGGCGGCTCGAGCGTTGCGGGAAGGCGGCCACCGCGTGTTCGGCGCGGCCACCGTAGCGGCGACTCAGCGAGACCGGCCAGTCGCTCAAATTTGACTTATGGATGGCGTGATCCAGATCCGACCCGGCGTGGAAATCCCGGCAAGAGGGGACTAGCGTCATGATATGGCGCTCCTGCACCAGATTGCTCCTTTGCACGAGGGGACTGGTAGGGGGCGATTTCTTTTCCGCCTCGGCGCACCTCGGCCCGCAGCGTAACGGGACGGCCGTCGGGGATTCGGACAACAGATGGAGGCTGACATGGATGTTGTCGTCAAGGGCCGGCACTGCACGGTGTCGGAAGCGTTCCACGACTATGTCGAGGAGAAGATCACTCGACTCGAGAAGCTCGACGGCCGGGTCATTCGGGTCGACGTCGAGGTCTCGCAGGAACGAAACAAGCGACAACACAATCAGGCCAGCCGAGTCGAGATCACCCTCCGCAACAAGGGACCGGTGATCCGGGCCGAAGCTGCCGCGGAAGATCAATTGGCGGCGTTCGACATGGCCCTCGACAAGTTGATGGCTCAGCTCCGTAAGGCAGCCGACCGCAAGCGGGTCCATCGCGGACAGCGCACGCCGCAATCCCTGCAATCGGCCGCCGCCCAGCTGCCACTGTCCGGTGGCAGCGAGCCGGTGAACGGCACAGAGCCCCACAGCGTTGCCGGTATGGAAGTGCAAGGAGATGGTCCGCCGGTGGTCCGCGAGAAGGTGCACGCCGCCGTACCGATGAGTCTGGACCAGGCCCTGCTCGAGATGGAACTCGTCGGGCATGACTTCTACCTCTTCATCGACTCCGAGCACATGACGCCGAGCGTGGTTTACCGCCGCCGGGCCTACGACTACGGGGTGATCCGACTGGACAGCGCTGGTTCTTTCGCCCACCTCACCTCATGATTGGGGGTGCGGCAACTGATCCAGCCGCGCCGTCTTGAGCGCCCTATGCGCAGGTCGCGCCTCGTGCCTCGGGCACGCAATGCACTGCGGGGCTAAACCGGGAGTAGGAAACCGGTAGGCAGGGAGTGTCGGTGTGCCCGGCTAGCCTGCCGCACGTGAGACCGGAGAAGTTGAGCCGAGCATCGGCGCGCCGTGTGGCGCTCGCGGCTCAAGGCTTCGGTCGGCCGCGGCCGGACCGGACGGTGGGCATCCGGGATGTTCAGACGCTGATCGACCGGGTGGCCCAGTTCCAAATCGACTCCATCAACGTGGTGACGCGTGCTCACTTCATGCCACTGTTCTCCCGTCTCGGCCCCTACGACATCGCGTTGCTGGAGCGGGCTGCGCATACTCCACCGCGACGGCTCTTCGAATACTGGGGACATGCCGCCAGCCTGATAGACGTGACCTTGCAGCCACAGCTGCGGTTTCGGATGCAGGCCGGCTTCCGTGATGTCTGGGGTGGCGTTGAACGGGTCGCCCGGAACAATCCCACCCTCGTGGATCTGGTGCGTCAAGAGGTCGCCGAGCGCGGGCCGATCAGCGCCCGTGAGTTGGAGTACCAGGAGGAGCGGACCCGCGACAACTGGGGCTGGAACTGGTCGTCGGTCAAGACCGTCATGGAGTGGTTGTTTTACATCGGTGACATCACCTCGGCCCGCCGGAACTCGCAATTCGAGCGGGTGTACGACTTGCCGGAGCGAGTGCTGCCCCGTGCGGTGCTCCAAGCAACGACCCCGACTCCAGAGGACTCCGTTCGAGCGTTGGTCCGCCGGGCGGCCCGTGCGCTGGGAGTGGCTAGCGAGTTCTGCCTCCGGGACTACTTCCGCACCAGACCCGCCATGACGCGAGCGGCAATCGCCGATCTGGTGGACTCCGGTGAACTGATCCCGGTCCGTGTTGACGGTTGGGAAAGCAGGACGTATCTGTGGCATGAGGCTCGAATGCCTAGGAAGGTCAATGCTCGCGCGCTACTCAGCCCATTCGACTCGATGGTTTTCGAGCGCAGTCGGCTGGAGCGGCTCTTCGATTTCTCCTACCGGATAGAGATCTACGTTCCCCAGCCCAAGCGAACCTACGGTTACTACGTCTATCCCTTCCTGCTGGGGGAGCGGTTCGCCGCCCGGGTCGATCTCAAGGCGGAGCGG
>DASQUD010000188.1:0-6281 GCA_035641455.1 Propionibacteriaceae bacterium
CATCGGCGGTGACCGCAACGGTGTCGACCAGCTTCTTCGCGGCCGCCGATCCGACCGCCTGGATCACCGAAGGGACGCGTTGAGATGCGGCTCAGCATCGAGCACAAGACGGGTTTCCGCTATTCCACCAAGGTCAAGTCCTCCTATAACGAAGCCCGGATGACGCCGGTGGCCACCACCAGCCAGGCGGTCTGGGGCAGCCGGGTCAGCATCTCTCCCACCGCGTGGAGCTTCTCCTACGCGGATTACTGGGGCACCTCCGTGACCGCGTTCGAGGTGCACGAACCCCATGATCAACTGACCGTTCAGGCGCAGGCGGTGGTGGAGACCCGCGGTGATGACATCACCTGGGACACCGACCGGCGGGTCGCCGGAAATGATCTTGGCTGGCCGGCGCTGCGGGACCGCGGAGTGATCGACTCCATGACTGAGTACATGACCCTCAACGATCGGACACAGCCGCCGGAGGAATTGGCCCAGCTGGCGCAGCAGACCACCGACCAGCCGCCGCGGCTGGCGGCCCTGGACATCTGCCGGCTGATCGCCGACCGGCTCAACTACGCCCGGGGCAGCACCGCAGTGAACGCTAAGGCCGTCGACGTGTGGGCCGGAGGCAAGGGAGTCTGCCAGGACTTCACCCATCTCGCTTTGGGCGCGCTCCGCTCGGTGGGCCTGCCCGCTCGCTACGTCTCGGGCTACCTGCATCCGGGTGGTGACGCCAAGCCCAACACCATGGTCGAGGGCGAAAGCCACTCCTGGATCGAGTGGTGGTGCGGCTCGTGGGTTGCCTACGACCCGACGCTGCAGTGCCGACTCTCCGAAAATCACGTTCGGGTGGGCCACGGTCGGGACTATGGCGACGTCGCGCCGCTGCGCGGCACGTACTCCGGTGGTCCGTCGGAAATGTTCGTCACCGTCCAGATGACGCAGCTGGGCTGAGCCGTTCGCCCGGCTCAACGCCGAACTATCCTAGATGGCCGGCTCCACGCCGGACTATGCACGTTCGCCGGCTCGGAATCGACCACTATCTTGTGGGCCATGAGCAACTACGGCCAGCAGCCGCCTTACGGGCAGAACCCGTACGGGCAGCAGCCCAATCCCTACGGCCAGCAGCCGCCCTACGGGCAGCCCCAGGCGTACCCGCCGGCCCAGCCGTACACGGGCCAGCCTGGTCAGTGGCCGCCGGAGGCGCCGGCGAGGCCGGAACTCGTCCAACGCTCGACCACTGTGGTGACCATGGACACGGTGCCGGGACGGCAGATCGAGGAGGTGCTCGGCGAGGTAATCGGGGTCGTGGCCCGGCCTCGCGAGCTGCGGCCGGACCTGCGGACCGGCAACCCGATCGACGGCTACGCCACCATGCTCACGGAGTCGCGCCAGGAGGCGGTCGCCCGGTTGGTTGAGATGGCCGAGAGAGCGGGGGCCAATGCCGTGATTGGGCTGAGGTTCGACTGCAGCGAGATCACCCAGTCGCTGAGTGAAGTCGCGGCGTACGGAACGGCGGTCAGGCTGGCCTTCGAGGAGACCTCGACCGCTCAGACCGATGACGATTCGATGTCTGACACCGCCGATCACGACTTCTCGGCGGCCTGGCCGGAGCAGTCCGAATCCAGGCCGAGGACCATCCCGGAATAGGTCCGGCAAGGAAAGTGCTGGCCAGTGGCATTCAACGTTGGCGACGGACTGCCGTTGTTCAGCACTTAGTTTGCGTCACGTCGTACGGACGGGGGTCTATCGCGGCCAGGACGCTGGAGCAGTAACAATGAGGTATGAGCGCTAAGGACAAGCCGGCGAGTGGCCCCGAGGACGAGACGCGACGCAAGTTCCGCGAGGCGCTGGCGGCCAAGCAGGGGCGCAAGGGCGAGGACCACATCGACAACGAGCCGGGCAACGTCCAAGCCCATGGGCCGGTGGAGAGCAAGCGCACCTTCCGCCGCAAGACTGGTTGACCTGGTCCACGCGACGCACCGCTAGCTACGACGCGGCACCCTCTTTAGCGGGTGCCTTGGCGGCGGCCGTGGGCGCACCTGACCCTGCGGGCCCAGGTTTGACCCGGATACCGAGGGGCGTCACTTCGAACTGCACGTGGGAGAGGTCCTTGACCACCCCGTCGGCGATGAGGTCCTCCGGCCGGGTCGTGGTGATGACCGCCAGAGTGGCGCAGCCGGCGGCACGGGCGGATTGCAGGCCGGCAGGCGCGTCCTCGACCACCAGGCACCGACCCGGGTCGACACCCAACCGGCGGGCGGCTTCGAGATAGGGATCCGGCGCAGGCTTGCCGTGGACGACATCATCCGCGGTGACCAGGACCGACGGTGGTGTCAGCTGAGCCGCCGTGAGTCGCGCTTGGGCGAGCGGCACCGTACACGATGTGGCGATCGCATTCTTGGCACCTCGCAGCGCAGCCAGGGCTTCGATCGCTCCAGGAAGGACCACGATGTCGTGGAGTTCGGCGATCTCCAACTCGTTGATCCGAGCGATGGCCGCCTCATGCCGATCAGCCTCGAGGACCGCGCGTACCACGCTCGCCGAGGGCACGCCGTGCCATCCGGTCTGGACGTCGGCGGGCAGTCCATGCTCGACGGCCCACGTGTTCCAGGCGCGAACCACCGCAGGAGTCGAGTCGATCAGGGTGCCGTCCATATCGAACAGCACCGCATCGAACACCCGATCCACCAACCGACCCAACACCACCGGTTGACCCTATATCGAACCGAAGAAATGACCTTGATGAGTGAGCGCTCACTCACTAGTATCGACTGGTGCCTCGAGCTACTCCACTGCCACCCGATGAGCGGCGGGCCGCGCTCATTGCGGCGACTGAACCGTTGCTCGAGCAGTTCGGCCGTGAGGTGAGCACCCGCCAGATCGCCGATGCGGCCGGAGTCGCCGAGGGCACGATCTTCCGCGTCTTCGCTACCAAAGAGGCCTTGATCGACGCCGTGCTCGATGAGGTCTTCGACATCTCACGGACGTGCGACGAGCTGGCCACCATCGACTGCTCGCTCGATCTGGAGACCCGCATGATGGCAGCAGTGGCGATGCTGCAAGGTCGCCTCCGCCGAGTGTTCGCGCTGTTCCACGGGCTCCGGTTGCACCGCCGACCGCCCGAAGACCATGACGATTTCCGCAGCCGTCAGCAGGCTGACAACGAGCAACTCAACGCTGCCCTGGCTGCGCTGCTCAAGCCGGACAGCGATCGCCTGAGACTCGACCCGAGCGCCGCAGCCAGCGCGCTACGGACGATAACTTTCTCCCTCACTCACCCGATCCTGAGCGAGCCGAGGCTCAGCGACCCGGAACGCATCGTTGACCTGGTGCTACACGGCATTGCCATTCCCCGACCCGAGAAGCAGGCGCCATGCTGACCCGGATCCTTCGCACCTTCCTTGCTCCGTACCGGCGGCCGCTAGCCGCCGTGTTGATCTTGAGCTTGGTGGGCACGATGGCATCGCTCTACCTACCCAGTCTCAATGCCGCGATCATCGACGAGGGAATCGCCAAGGGCGATACGGGCTTCATCTGGCGGACCGGCGGCATGATGCTCTCCGTCAGCCTGATCCAGATCGTGTGCTCCATCGCCGGGGTCTATCTCGGCGCCAAAGTGGCGATGAGCTTCGGGCGCGATGTCCGCGGGGCGATCTTTTCGCGGGTGCTGGCGTTCTCGTCGCGGGAGCTCAATCGGTTCGGCGCGCCGTCATTGATCACCCGCAACACCAACGACGTGCAGCAGGTCCAGATGCTCGTGCTGATGTCCGCCACCATGTTCATCGCTGCCCCGATCACCATGATCGGCGGCGTCTTGATGGCGCTGCGGGAAGACGTCGGTCTGTCCTGGCTGGTCGTCGTGGCGGTGCCCTTGTTGGGGATCTCCGTCGGCCTGGTGGTGGTGCGAATGCGGCCGCTGTTCCGGCTGATGCAGACGCGGATCGATGTGGTCAACCGGGTTCTGCGGGAACAGATCACCGGGATCCGGGTGGTCCGGGCCTTCGTACGCGAACCGTACGAGACGCAGCGCTTCGCTCGGGCGAGCGGCGACGTGACCGAGACCGCGACGGCGGTGGGCCGGCTGATGGCTTCCATCTTCCCCATCGTGATCTTCATCCTGAACGCCTCGAGCGTGGCGGTGCTGTGGTTCGGCGCTCGGCGGGTGGACAGCGGTGCGATGCAGATCGGATCGATGACCGCCTTCCTCACCTATCTGGTGCAGATCTTGATGTCGGTGATGATGGCGACCTTCCTGCTCATGCTGGCCCCTCGGGCCGCCGTCTGCGCCGAGCGGATCGGCGAGGTACTGGAGACGGAGTCCACCGTCGTCCTGCCGGAGAATCCGGTGACCGCTCTGGACGAGTCGTCGGTCGTCCGCTTCCGCGACGCGGAATTCACCTATCCGGGAGCCGACGCGCCCGTACTCTCCGACATCACGTTCACCGCGGAGCCGGGCCAGACCACCGCCATCATCGGATCGACGGGTGCCGGCAAGTCGACGCTGATCTCGCTGATTCCGCGGCTGTTCGACGTGACCGGTGGCTCGGTGCAGGTGGACGGCGTCGAAGTACGGGACATGGATGCCGACCTGCTCTGGAGCCGAATAGGGCTGGTCCCGCAAAAGGCGTTCCTGTTCTCAGGGACGGTCGCCAGCAACCTGCGTTATGGCAACCCCGATGCGAGCGACGAGGAGTTGTGGCATGCCCTGCGGGTGGCCCAGGCGGATGACTTCGTCCTCCAGATGCCAGGACAGCTCGAGGCGCCGATCTCTCAAGGCGGGACCAACCTGTCGGGCGGCCAGCGGCAACGGCTCTCTATCGCTCGGGCCTTGGTCAAGAAGCCGGAGATCTACGTCTTCGACGACTCCTTCTCCGCGCTGGACGTGGCCACCGACGCGCGGCTGCGGGCCGCGTTGAAACATCAGACCCGAGGGTCCGCGGTGATCATCGTCGGCCAGCGGGTCGCCACCATCGCCGATGCCGACAAGATCGTTGTCCTGGAGGACGGCAAGATCGTCGGTTCTGGAACCCACGATGAGCTGCTGCGCAGCTGCCCGACCTACGTGGAGATCGTCGACTCGCAGCTCAGCGCCGAGGAGGCCGCCGCGTGAGCACCAATGGACAGGACGGGCGTCGACGGCCTGAGCCCCCGGCTGGGCTGCCCAGCCCGAACGGCTCACAGCCCGTTGTTGAAGGGCGGAAGGCGCCCGAGCGACCCAAGTACGCCCCCACCGGTGGCGGGCCACGGATGTGGGGCGGCCCTCAGGCCGTGGAGAAGTCGATCAACTTCGGCCCGTCGATGCGGCGGCTGCTCTGGCACCTGGCCCCGGAGCGGATGATCCTGCTGGGCGTCATCCTGCTGGCTGTCACCGGCATCGTGATGAGCGTGCTCGGCCCGAAGATCTTGGGACTGGCCACCGACGTGATCTTCACGGGCGTCATCGGCAAGACCCTGCCCGCCGGCGCCACCAAGCAGCAGGTGGTCGAATCCCTTCGGGCACAGGGCAACAACACCTTCGCCGACATGGTCGATCGGCTGAACATCATCCCCGGGCAAGGGATCGACTTCTCGCTGCTCGGCGACTATCTGATGCTGGCGCTCGGTCTCTATCTGGTGTCCAGCCTGTTCTTGTGGTGGCAGGGCTACCTGCTGAACGGTGCGGTGCAGCGTTCCATCTACACCTTGCGCAACAGCGTCGAGGCGAAGCTCAATCGACTGCCGCTGAGCTACTTCGACAAGCAGACTCGGGGGGAACTGCTCAGCAGGGTCACCAACGACATCGACAACATCTCCCAGGCGCTCCAGCAGACGCTGAGCCAGCTCCTCACCTCGCTGCTGACGGTGATCGGAGTGACCGTGATGATGTTCGTCGTCTCGCCGTTCCTGGCCTTGATCGCCCTGGTGACCATCCCGGTCTCGATCCTGGTGACCAGCGTGATCGGCAAGCGTTCCCAGAAGCTGTTCGTCTCCCAGTGGAAGGCGACCGGCGAACTGAACGGTCATATCGAAGAGGCGTTCACCGGTCAGTCCCTGGTGAAGGTCTACGGACGGTCGCACGAGGTCGAGGACGTCTTCGCCGAGCGGAACGATTCGGTGTACCGCGCCAGCTTCGGCGCGCAGTTCGTCTCCGGAATCATCATGCCGACGATGTTCTTCATCGGAAACCTTAACTACGTGCTGATTGCCGTGGTCGGGGGCTTACGCGTGGCCAGCGGCACCATGAGCCTCGGTGACGTCCAGGCCTTCATCCAGTACTCGCGGATGTTCACTCAGCCGCTGACCCAGGTCGCCTC
>DASQUD010000189.1:0-9694 GCA_035641455.1 Propionibacteriaceae bacterium
GCCATGTCCTTGATCGGCAATGTCTACCTCGGCCGGGTGCAGAATGTGCTGCCCTCCATGGAGGCGGCGTTCATCGACATCGGCCGCGGCCGCAACGCGGTGCTCTACGCCGGTGAAGTCGATTGGGACGCGTTCGGCGCCGAAGGTCAGAACCGCAAGGTCGAAAAGGTGCTCAAGTCGGGGCAAACGGTCCTGGTTCAGGTGTCCAAGGATCCGGTCGGGACCAAAGGCGCACGGCTGACCAACCACGTCTCCATCCCCGGTCGATACCTGGTTTATGCCCCGAGCGGCCACCTCTCTGGCATCTCGCGAAAGCTGCCGGACAACGAGCGCAAGCGGCTGCGGGACATCTTGGCCGACCTGGTGGGCGAGGCCAGTGTCATCGTGCGGACGGCCGCAGAGGGGGCGTCGGAGGAGGAGCTGGTTCGCGACGTCAACCGGCTGCAGGCCCAGTGGCAGGACATCGAGAAGAAGGTTGCTGCCGGCAACGCGCCGCAATTGCTTTACGGCGAGCCGGACCTCACCGTTCGGATCGTCCGCGACCTGTTCACCGAGGACTTCAGTGAGCTGATCATCCAGGGCAACGGCAGCATGAACGACGCCTACGACTCGGTGGAGGCGTACGTCACTCATGTAGCCCCGCACCTCAAGGATCGGCTGAGACGTTGGGAGTCTGACGCCGACCTCTTCGCCGAGTACCGGCTTGACGAGCAGATCGCCAAGGGTTTGGAGCGCAAGGTCTTCCTCCCGTCCGGCGGTTCCTTGATCATCGAGCGCACCGAGGCCATGACGGTCATCGACGTGAACACCGGCAAGTTCACCGGAGCGGGCGGCAACCTGGAAGCCACCGTCACGAGCAACAATCTGGAAGCGGCCGAGGAGATCGTCCGGCAGCTCAGGCTGCGCGATATTGGCGGCATCATCGTGATCGACTTCATCGACATGGTGCTGCCCAGCAACCGTGAACTGCTGCTCAGACGGCTGGTTGAGTGCCTCGGCCGCGACCGGACGCGACACCAGGTGGCGGAGGTCACGAGCCTTGGTCTGGTGCAGATGACGCGGAAGCGGATCGGCACAGGCCTGTTGGAGGCGTTCAGCACCGAGTGCCCTGTGTGTCACGGGAGCGGTGTCGAATTGCACGACATGCCCGTAGCGACGCAGCGGCAGGCTGACGGGGGCGCTCGGGACCCCCGCCCGAGAGAGCCGCGTGGGCGCAATGACCGTCGCAAGTCCGAGGCTTCGACGAGCACTTCTACAAGCGCTGATGATGACGCCGGTTCCTCGAACGGCGACTCGAACCGGGAAACCGGCGCTCGGCGGGGCCGGCGAAGCCGCACGACGCGTCCTGATTCTGTCGAAGGACCGACTGCGACTGAGACACCCCCTCTCGAGCACGAAGCGGCAGCGGCTGGCTGACTGGTGATCGCCGCTAACACTCCGTACGTGATCGCGATTGTCGGAGCAGGGCCTTCGGGGATTTATGCCGCGGAAGCGCTCATCCAACAAGCCGAGGTGCCGGTGGAGATTGCGGTGATCGACCGGCTACCTGTGCCCTTCGGCCTGGTCCGGTACGGAGTCGCACCTGATCACGAGTCGATCCGCTCGATTCGCAACACCTTGGAGCGGACCCTGGAACGCCCCGAGGTGCGTTTCTACGGGGACGTCACCATCGGGTCCGACCTGCAGATCGAGGAGCTGCGGCAGGTGGTCGATGCCGTGATCTACGCGTATGGCGCCGGAAGCGACCGGCGACTCGGCGTTGCGGGCGAAGACCTGAAGGGCAGCATCGCTGCTCCCGAGTTCGTCGCCTGGTACTGCGGTCACCCGGATGTGCACCCCGATCTTGATCAACCAACAAGTGATGGCCATCTGGTGGCCGCCGCCATCGACGAGTTGATCGCCACGGCGTCCCAGGCGGTGGTGGTCGGGGTCGGCAATGTGGCGTTGGACGTCGCCCGCGTGTTGATCAAGTCGGCTCCCGAGCTCACCGACACCGACATGCCCGACGATGTGCTGGAATCACATGCACGTAAGGGCATTTCCGAAGTGCACATCCTTGGGCGCCGCGGTCCTGCCTACACCTCGTTCACCACCAAGGAGTTGCGAGAACTAGGTCAATTGCCCGGCGTTGACGTGATCATGGCAGCCGATGATCTAGACCTAGACCAGTCAAGCAGCGCTGTCGTCGCAAGAGATAAGGTCGCCGCCCGCAACGTCGCGGTGATGCGGGAATGGGCCGACCGGAAGCCAACCGGCGCGGACAAGCGAATCTATCTGCACTTCTGGACTCGACCGACTCGGATCCTCGGCAGCGAGCGCGTCGAGGGCGTGCAAGTGGAACGGACGGCGATCGACTCCGACGGCTACGTGGTCGGCTCTGGGGGTAACCGCGACATCGCGGCGCAGCTGGTGGTGCGCGCGGTGGGATACCGCGGGCGCCCGCTGCCTGGCGTTCCCTACGACGAGAGCACGGGCCGGGTGCCGCACGCGGAGGGACGGGTCATTCGTGATCATGGCTTTTCGGCCGACGAGTACGTGACCGGCTGGATCAAGCGGGGTCCGACGGGAGTCATCGGGACCAACAAGTCGGACGCCGTCGAAACGGTCACCTCGTTGCTCGCCGACATCCACGACGGGGCCGTGGTGCCGCACGGGCGTTCCGGTGATCTTGATCGGCTGTTGTCCCAGCGCGGCATTTCTCCGCTGGACATGCCCGCTTGGCACCGGATTGATGCGGCTGAGATAGAACTGGGTCGAAGCCACGGCCGCCGTCGCACGACGTTGGCGCACCGCCGGGAGCTGCTTGCGGCTGCTGGAGATGATCACTCGCCCGCCTGAACCGTACCCTGGGTCTTCGACGCGCCTGTGTGCAACAAGCTCAGATACCGGTTGTCGAGGGCGGCGGGCTTCAGCCGGCTCGGCCCGCGACCCCCCATCAACGGCGAGCCGGCATAGGCGGGTCGGGCGCGAGAGTGCCGTCCGGAGCAATGTGCTCGAAGATTTGCTGGACCATGGTGATCACATGCGGATCCTCAACGGTGTAGATCTGGCGGCGGCCGTCGCGTCGACCACTGATGATGCCCGCCAATCGAAGCTTCGTCAGGTGCTGGCTCGCGGTAGCAATGCCCACGCCGGCTCGAGCCGACAGCGTGCCCACGTCGTATTCGCCTTGGGCGGCCAGGGCAACGAGGTGCAGACGTACGGGAGCGGAAAGCAACGCGAAGGTCCGTGCAGCAACGTCCAACTGTGGACGAGTCGGCTCAGGGATCACGAGGACATTGTCTCGCTCCGACTTGCGGCAACGATCCGAACCACGACACCGGAGCTGCTCGTTCTGGACGTGTGATCTAGACCACAACGCTTCTTCATTTGCGTAACTGACGAAATGTTGTCAGCATAGACGCATGCTCCGAGCGGCCAGACCCGTCCTGCTATGCCTGCTGGTGATAGTGCCGGCAATCCTGCTGCGATTGAGCGGAGCTCAGCCCGTTGCGCCGGTGGCTCTCCTGATCTACGGCAGCGCAGTCGTCGCTGCCTCCTTCGTGCTGGCCTGGGCCGCCGAAGCTGCCGAGGTCGATATTTCCGGTGGGCTCACGGTGGCGCTCCTCGCCGTGATCGCTGTGCTGCCGGAGTATGCCGTCGACCTGTACTTCGCGTATCGCGCGGGCGAGCGGCCGGAGTACGTGCAGTACGCCGCCGCCAACATGACCGGCTCCAACCGGTTGCTGCTGGGTCTCGGCTGGTCGGTCGTCGTCCTGATCTCCCTCTTCCTGGCCAGCCGGCAGTCCGGCAGGCCCGTGAAGATGCTGATCTTGCACCATCGCTACCGCCTTGAGCTTGGCTTCCTGCTGGTGGCGTCCTTGATTGCTTTGGTCATCCCGCTGACCGGCGAGATCCATCTGGTGCTCGGGATCGCCTTGCTGGGCTTCTTCGTCTTCTATCTGATCCGAGTTTCGCGGGGCGACGGCACCGGGAACGAAGAGAGAGAGTTGGTCGGGCCGGCCGCTCGGATCGGCAGACTCGCGGCCGGCCAGCGCCGGCCCCTCGTGATCGCCATGTTCGCTGGATCAGCCCTCGCCATCCTGGCTTGCGCGGAGCCGTTCGCCGAAGCCCTCGTGGGCAGCGGCACGGCGCTAGGGATCGACCACTTTCTCCTGGTCCAGTGGCTGGCCCCGCTGGCCTCCGAGGCCCCGGAGTTCATCGTGGCGATCTTGTTTGCGGTGCGCGGGAACGCGGCGATGGCGCTCGGCATCCTGGTCAGCGCGAAAGTGAACCAGTGGACCCTCTTGATCGGCAGCTTGCCGGTCGCGTACGGACTCGGCGGCGGCTCGACGGCCCTGGTGCTGGATTCCCGGCAAGTAGAGGAGATGGTGCTGACCGCGACGCAAGCCCTGATGGGGGTGGCCATCTTGCTGATGCTGCGGTTCCCACGGTGGGCGGCGTGGACGCTGCTGGGTCTGTTTGCGGTGCAATTCGCCATCCCGGGTACGCAGGGCCGCTATCTCATCTCGGCGGTGTATGCGGTGATCGCCCTCATCTCGCTGATCAACTTCCGCCACCAGATCTTGCCGACACTCACCGCACCATTCCGCCGGACGGTGCCAGCCCCGACCCGCCAGCGGGACCGCGTGCTGGTCTGATCGACCTAGGTTGCGACAAGGTAGCCCTCTTCGTCCAAGGTGACCGGGATGGGGTCGGAGATCTCGAACGCGTCGATGCCTTTGGGCTCGGTATTGCGGAAACCCATGATCACCCAGCTGCCATCCCGGCGCTGAATCAGGGGCGCGGCGAAGAGGTCCGGCTCGGTGGTGAATGGTCTGGCCAGGTTGATGTCCCACGGGCCGGTGAGTCCAGGGGAAGGCAGTGACCAGGTGCAGTATTCACCAGATCGGGCGATGCGCTCTGCCGTCATCTCCTGCGGGTGGCAGGTGAAGACCAGTACCGGCCGGCCTTCGATGATCTTGTTCTGGAGGACCTCGAGCTGGCCGAAACCGGCGCCGGGTCCGCAAAGCGGTGGTCCGAGCCGCCAGTGCCTGAGATCGTTGCTGCGGGCGTGCGCGATCACCCCGTCATCGTTGACCGCGGCGTCGGCGTCGCGGGCGCTGATCAACAAATGCCAGCCGCTTCCTTCCGGGTCGGCGATCACCAGAGGGTCGCGCCAGGTCTCGCTGCTCCGTTCGATATCCGGTCCTTGAGTAGGCGCAGGCTTGATCGCCAACGTCTTGTACCAGCGCGGGTCGGGGAAGACAGCCGGCTCATCCGACACTCGGCGCCACTCGTGCAAATCGGTGGAGACGGCAGCGCCGATGCGTTGGTCGAACACGTTATGCCCGGCGTGCGAGATGGCGGTGTAGAACATCCACCACTGGCGCCCGTCGTTGATCACCGAGCCGGTCCACACCGCCATGTCGTCGAAGGCGCTGCGACCGATCTCCGATGGCGCAAAGCTGGTGCCGAGGTAGTCCCACTTCACCAGGTCCTCGGACGTGGCGTGTCCGATTGTGGCGTTCGCGTGTCGCCGCCCGGGATCACGAAGCGAGCGCGGAGCCTGCAGGAAGAACAGGTGGTAGAGATCACCGTCATCGGCGACCCAGGAATCCCAGACGTAGTAATCATCCAGCCGCAGCACGAAACCATCCTGGCTCAGCCAAGCCAGCGAAGGCAGCGCGTTCGGACTAGCTCGCGATCACCAAGCGCCGCATCAAATCGTCGAGGGTCCGTTCCGGATCGGTCGTGATTCCGGCGTGCACGGGTGACGGCTGAACCACGGTGCTGCGCGGCGCGGTCAACATCCCAAACCGGTGCGCCAACCCGTCGTTCTCTCGGGCCTGTCCCACGGGCTCAAGACACGCGGCGACCACGCCTTCGGCCGCGATGCGGACAGCGTCGAGATCGACCTCGGCGGTCAACGCCCGAAGTCGAGCGTCGTCAACCGCTACGGCCGCACGCAGGAACTCGCATCGCTGGCAATAGAGGATGATCCCGACATTGATGAACTCGCCGCGGTCGACGCGTGGCACAGCTCGCAGGACGGCGTACTGGAACGGAAATCTCAAGGCAGCCACCGGTGTGCTGCGGCAAGCCGTGCCAGGAGATAGTCCCGGTAGCGGCAGCGGGCCGCGGCCGCGTCGGCCGGTGCCTGGGGATCAGGCCGGTCAGGATCCGGGAGCAGCCAGGCGTCCGGCACGAGCTCGAGAATCCCCTCCAGCAGGGTAGGGGTCACCGTGCTGGCGAGTTGATCATGCCCGCTGCGCGGATCAGCTCGACCGGCAAGAACATGGTCGCCGTAGTCGTACGCGGAGGTCGCGAACCGGTCCGGATCGCCCCACGCATGGTGGAACCTCAGGCATGCCCCGTGATCGATAGCCCAGAGGTTCCTGTGCCAGATCAGCAGATTGGTGTTACGGGAGCTGCGATCGACATTCGCGACGAAGGCGTCCAGCCAGATCACTGCCGCCGCCTGCTCCGCCGGCACCGGAAAGGACCGGTCATACCCAACCGATCCCGGCAAGAAGTCAACGGCGAGATTCAATCCGGCGCTGGCCGCGACGAGTGCCTGAACCTCCTCGTCCGGTTCTCGCCGCCCGATCTCTGCATCGACGTCGATGAGCGCAAGATCCGGCGTCCGAATGCCCAGGGACCGAGCAAGCTCACCGACGACCACTTCGGCCACCAGAGCCTTCGGACCTTGCCCAGCGCCCACAAACTTCACGACATAGATGCCATCGTCATCGGCCTCGACCAGCCCTGGCAGGGAGCCACCCTCGCGCAGCGGCGTGAGGTACGCCGTTGCGAAGATGCGCGGCAGCACGGAAGAAGAGTATCCGGGCAGGTATCCAGGACCACTAGTTTTCGACCGGCGCCGTTGGGGGTGCGCGCAGCGTGGTTCCGGGATAGCGGATGCAATCCACTTGGTGTTGCGCAGCTGCTCATTGCGGCGCGCGTTTGACCCTATTCGAGCGCGGCGAGTAACCTAGATCCTCGGTGTGCGCTTCGGCGCGCACTTTTGGTATGCCGGTTTCGAGCCTGCTTCACGAGCAGCCGGATAACGGCCACGCGCTCAGATATCCATAAGAGAGTAGGTCAGGCGTGTACGCGATCGTGCGCAGCGGCGGGCGCCAGCACAAGGTTGCCGTCGGCGACGTCATCGAAATCGACCGGCTCGACCACGCGGTCGGTGCGCGCGTGAGCCTGCAGCCGCTGATGCTGGTTGACGGCGATCGGGTTACCACCGGCGCTTCGGACCTCGGCTCTGCCTCGGTGACCGCCGAAGTGCTGGCGGAGACCAAGGGCCCGAAGATCCGGATTTTCAAGTACAAGAACAAAACCGGCTACCGGAAGCGCCAGGGTCACCGCCAGCGGTACACCCAGGTCAAGGTCACCGGGATCGAGAACTGAGGCAGACAGATGGCACACAAGAAGGGCGCATCGTCCACCCGGAACGGGCGTGATTCCAACTCCCAGCGCCTTGGCGTTAAGCGTTTCGGCGGCCAGCTGGTCAACGCCGGCGAGATCATCGTCCGCCAGCGCGGCACCCACTTCCATCCCGGTGACGGCGTCGGCCGCGGCGGCGACGACACGTTGTTCGCCTTGGTCGAGGGGCATGTCGAGTTCGGGAGCAAGCGGGGACGCCGCGTGGTGAACGTCACCCCACCGGCCGAGGCCACCGCCTCGGTCCAGTAGTTCATCCACAGCCGAGAAGGGTGGTCCAGCTTCTGGGCCGCCCTTTTTTCGTTCCATCGCAGGTAAGGAGGAGGTGCATCGTGGCCATCCCGAGCTTCGTGGATCGGGTCACGCTGCACGTCTACGGCGGGAAAGGTGGCAACGGCTGCGCCTCAGTCCATCGGGAGAAGTTCAAGCCGCTCGGCGGACCCGACGGTGGCAATGGCGGTGACGGCGGATCAGTCATCCTCCGGGTCGAGGCCGGCCTGACCACGCTGGTGGACTACCACCGGGAATCGCACCGTCGAGCGACGAATGGGCAGCCGGGAAAGGGGAGCAACGCCAACGGCGCCAACGGTGACACGGTCGTCCTCCACGTGCCCAACGGCACCGTGGTCACCGATGCCGATTCCGGCGAGGAGTTAGCCGACCTGACCGGGATCGGGGCTGAAGTCGTCGTCGCTAGAGGTGGCCGCGGCGGCCTCGGCAACGCCGCGCTGGCCTCCAGCACCCGCAAAGCGCCCGGCTTCGCCTTGCTCGGTGAGGAAGGGGAGACACGGACGATCATCCTGGAGCTCAAGCTGGTTGCCGATGTCGGGCTCGTCGGCTATCCGAGTGCCGGCAAGTCATCCCTCGTCGCGGCGATCTCTCGGGCCCGCCCCAAGATTGCGGACTATCCCTTCACCACGCTCATCCCCAACCTCGGCGTCGTGGTGGCGGGCGACGTCACCTACACCGTCGCGGACGTACCGGGACTTATCGAGGGGGCGAGTGCAGGCCGCGGCCTCGGCCACGACTTCCTCCGCCATGTTGAACGCTGCGCGGCTTTGGTCCATGTCATCGACTGCGCAACCGTGGAGCCGAGCCGAGATCCCCTCCATGACCTGGACGTGATTGAGGCGGAACTCGCGGCTCATGGCGGACTGGCGGATCGGCCACGCATGGTTGCTCTGAACAAAATCGACGTGCCCGACGCCCGGGAACTTGCCGAGCTCGTCGAGGACGATCTAGCCGCGCGCGGCTGGCCCCTCTTCGCGATCTCGACCAAGACCGGAGAGGGCCTGCAGCAGCTGAGGTACGCACTAGCTGAGCTCGTTGCCGCCCGCCGTGCTGCCGAGCCCCCGCCCTCTGCAGCCCGAATCGTTCTGAAGCCCAAGCCGGTGGGCGGGCAGCCCGAGTTCGAGGTTCAGCGGGAGGGCGACTTGTGGCGAGTGCGCGGTGAGAAGCCGGAGCGCTGGGTGCGGCAGACCGACTTCAGCAACGCCGAAGCGGTCGGCTACCTCGCCGACCGGCTCAACCGCATCGGCATCGAGGACCGACTCCTCGAGCTCGGCGCTCGGGCGGGCGATGGCGTCGCCATCGGCGGCGAGGATGCGGTCGTCTTCGACTTCGCCCCTCAGATCGACATCGGAGCCGAAATCTTGAGCCGGCGCGGTGAAGACCCCCGGTTCGCCGAAGAGCGGCCAGCAGCCGTACGGAGACGTGAACGTGACCGCGCTTATCACGCGGCCTTGGAGGACGACGATGCGTGAGCCGATCGCGGCCGCGCATCGAGTCGTCGTCAAGGTCGGATCGTCGTCACTCACCACCGCCGCGGGCGGCATCGACCAAGATCGAATCCGCGCGCTGGTCGACATCCTCGCCGGTATCCGCCTAGGGGGCCGCGAGCTGGTCCTCGTGTCCTCTGGCGCGATCGCCGCCGGCCTGGCGCCGCTTGCGTTGCGAGCGAGGCCCCAGGATTTAGCCACCCAACAAGCTGCGGCATCGGTCGGGCAGGGGCTGTTGATCGGCCATTATTCGCGGCTCTTCGGCCATCACGGACTCGGCGTGGGACTGGTCTTGCTCACCGTGGATGACGTCACCCGGCGCGGTCACTACCGCAACGCGTACCGGACGTTCGGCCGACTGCTGGAACTCGGGGTCGTGCCCATCGTCAATGAGAACGACACGGTGGCGACCCACGAGATTCGTTTCGGCGACAACGACCGGTTGGCCGCCTTGGTCGCACATCTGGTCCACGCTGACGCCTTGA
>DASQUD010000190.1:0-5683 GCA_035641455.1 Propionibacteriaceae bacterium
CGACGCCACCGCCGATGGCTCTCCGTCCTCCACCGGGGCAAAGAGTGATGCCGAGAACCGCGCCGTCCTGCCGGCTCTGGAGTCACCGACCGTGCGCCTGCTGTTAGGCGCCTACGTTCGACGGTTGCACACCACGGCGGATGGGCAGGCCGTCGCTGCGGCGGAGGCTCAGGTCGGGGAGGGAACCGTTCGGATCGAGGCCAAGACGTATGTGGTGTCCGGAGGTGCGGTGAACTCAGCGGCTTTGCTGCTCCGCTCGTTCAGCGACCAGCACCCGAACGGCTTAGGCAATTCATCAGGGCTGCTCGGCCGCAATTACATGGTGCACAACAGCACGTTCTTTCTGGCGGTCGACCCGCGGCACACCAACCAGACGGCATGGCAGAAGACCCTCGGACTGAACGACTGGTACGAAGCTGGGGCAGACACGCCGTACCCCCTCGGCAATCTGCAGATGCTCGGCAAACTGCAGGCACCCATGGTGAAAAGCGCGCGGCCGTGGGCGCCGATATGGGCTCTGAAGATGGTCACGGACCGCAGCCTCGACATCTACCTCACCACGGAGGACCTGCCCCGCCAGGACAATCGGGTCATCGTGGACGGCGACAAGATCATGATCAACTGGACGCCGAACAACCTGGCTCCGCACCGGGAGCTGGTGACACGAGTCAACCGCGCGATCCGTAAGGCCGGCTACCCAGTGGCGTTGACAGAGCGGATGGGCATCGCCACCAACTCCCACATGTGCGGGACCGCCGTTGCCGGCACCGACCTCTCACGCAGCGTTCTCGACCCGGACTGCCGTAGCCATGACGTAAGCAACTTGTACGTCGTCGACAGCAGTTTCTTCCCGTCGTCCGCCGCGCTCAATCCGGCTCTCACCATCGCCGCGAACGCGCTCCGGGTGGCACCGACAATCTCGAACAGCAGCCGCTAAGGAACCCCGATGTCTGATCTCACAGTTGGTCTGATCGGCGCCAGCTACGTGGCGGCCAGCCGCATGGTGCCGGCATTCCAGGCCAACGGCGTCCGTACGCGGGCATTGTTCGACACCGAGGAACGGCGATTCCAGTACTGGCGAAATAGCAATCTGGACCTGCTCACCTCCGACCTTGCTGAATTCCTGGATAGCGGCATCAATGCTGTCTACATCTCTTCCCGCAACGATCAACACGCTGCGCATGCGATCGCCGCGGCGGCAGCCGGCAAGCACGTCCTTCTCGAGAAGCCCATGGCGCTCAGTGTCGCCGACGCCCGGGCGATCGTTGCATCGGCGGACAAAGCCGGCGTCCAGCTGGCTGTGAACCACCATCTGCCGGGCAGTCCATTGCACGTCACCGCCCGGCAGCTGGTCGCCGACGGCCGGATTGGCACCCTGTATTCGGCTCGAGTCAACCATGCCGTGCTGCTGCCAGAGCATCTGCGCGGATGGCGCCTCGCCGACGTCCCCGGAGGCGGCGTTGTCTTCGACATCACCGTCCACGACGCGTCCGTACTCAACCCACTGTTCGGCGGCGTTCCAAGGCAGGTCACCGCTCTTGGAGTCTCCCAGGCGCCGTGGAATCGAGCCGGGACACCGGACTCGGTCATGACAGTCATCGAATATCCAGCCGGAGACAGCGGGGTGCCGGGCTTGGCCCAGACCCACGATGCGTTCGCCGTGCCCGATCCGGGAACCAGTATGGAGATTCATGGGGAGAGTGGAGCGATCATCATCGGTGACGCGATGAACCAGGACACCCCGGGCACGGTCGAGCTGCACACTGCCAGCGGCATCGAGAAGGTCGAGGTCGATTGCAGCGACGACCTGTACCACATCAACGTCCGGGCCTTCGCCGCTGCTGTCCGTGGCGAGGGGCGGCCCACCGCCACCGGCATCGACGGCGTCCGTGCACTGCAGGTCGCCGTGGCGGTCGAGGAGTCACTGAAGAGCGGTCAGGCGGTAGCTATCGGCGACGTGTGATGAAGTTGACCATGGCCGTCATCGACACCGACACACCCGCGTCGGACCGGCCAGCGGTGCCCGTCTTCTTCCTGTCGGACAGCACGGGCATCAGTGCCGAAACGATGGGCAACGCGCTGCTCATACAATTTCCCGACCTGCGGTTCGAGCGACGGCTCATCCCTTTCATCTCCACGATCGAGGAGGCCCGGCGGGTCGTTGCGATCCTGGACGCAGCGATGGACGGCCCGGTCACCCCGCTGGCCTTCACCACAGCAGCCGTCGATGAGATCCGAGAGGTTCTGCAAAGCTCGCGGTGTCCGCTCATCGACTTCTTCGACATACACATGTCCCGGGTGGAGTCGATCCTCGGGGTTAGGGGCCTACGCGTCGCCTCCAGGCTCCACGGGGTGGGCGACATCAAGCGGTACAACGCACGGATGGCCGCGGTCGAGTATGCGATCGAGCACGACGACGGACAGAGCACACGCGCCCTCGACAAGGCGGATGTGATCTTGATCGCCCCCTCCCGTTGCGGGAAGACACCCACCACCATGTATTTGGCTCTGCAGCACGGGATTTTCGTCGCGAACTATCCCCTCGTCGAGGATGACTTCGACACGGCAGATTTGCCGCGTCCGGTGCGCCGCCTTCGCGATCACTGTTTCGGGCTCACCACGACACCTGCCCGACTTAGCCAGGTTCGGCAGGAACGCCGACCCAACTCCCGCTACGCCTCGCTGGAGCAGTGCACGTACGAGCTCCGCCAAGCTGAAGCGCTCTACCACCGGCAGCGCATCCCCGTCGTCAACTCGTCCGCGAAGTCGGTGGAGGAAATGTCTACGGTGATCTTGCAGACCCTCCAACGCTCATCGTCCCGTCCAGCCTGAGGAGTCGCCATGACCGAGAGCACCAACGGCGCCAGCCGCAACATCCGATGGTTCGCTGACCTGGGACTTGCCGACGTGGAGCAGGTAGGCGGGAAGAATTCCAGCCTTGGCGAGATGGTCTCCCAGCTGAGTGGGCTCGGCGTCCGCGTGCCGAACGGCTTTGCGACCACGGCCGATGCCTATCGCCGCTTCATCGGTGACACCGGGCTGGCCGATCTGATCATTGAACGCCTCGATCCCCTCGACACGGACGACGTTCAGCGCCTCGCCGCCGTTGGACTGGAGATCCGTGCCGCCGTCGTTGCCCAGCCGTTCCCCGCTGACCTTGATGCCGACATCCGCGCTGCCTACGCACAGCTGTCCGGAGATGACCAGAACTCCTCGTTCGCGGTGCGATCGAGCGCGACCGCTGAGGACCTGCCCGATGCGTCTTTTGCCGGTCAGCAGGAGACGTTTCTCAACGTGCGGGGCGTTGATCAGATTCTGACCGCGATCCGGGAGGTTTTCGCGTCCCTGTACAACGATCGCGCCATCGCCTACCGGGTTCATCATCAATATGAGCACCAGGCCGTTGCCTTGTCGGCCGGTGTGCAGCGGATGGTTCGCTCGGATCTGGGCGCGTCCGGGGTGATGTTCACCATGGACACCGAGTCCGGATTCAGCGACGCCGTGTTCATCACGTCGTCGTACGGGTTGGGTGAGGCGGTCGTACAGGGGGCAGTCAACCCTGACGAGTTCTACGTCTACAAGCCGGCTCTGCGCGCCGACCGGCCAGCGATCCTTCGGCGGGGGATCGGCGGCAAAGCAACGAAGATGATCTACACCCAAGATCCGACGGTGGGAAAGACGACGCAGTTTGTCGATGTACCGGAAGCCGACCGGCGGCTACTGAGCCTCACCGATGCCGAGGTCACTGAGTTGGCTCGCCACGCGCTGACGATCGAGGCGCATTACGGGCGACCGATGGATATCGAGTGGGGCAAGGACGGCATCGACGGCAAGTTGTACATCTTGCAGGCCCGACCCGAGACCGTGGAGTCACGCCGGTCGGTGGGTTCGGTGCAGCGCTACCGGATGAGCGAGAAGGGATCGGTCCTCGTCGAGGGCCGGGCGATCGGGCAGAAGATCGGCGCAGGCCCGGTCCGAGTGCTCGACTCTGCCGAAGAGATGCACCAATTCGGTCAGGGCGAGGTGCTGGTCGCGGACATGACCGATCCGGACTGGGAGCCGATCATGAAGCGCGCATCGGCCATCGTCACGAACCGCGGCGGCCGTACCTGCCACGCTGCGATCATTGCTCGAGAGCTCGGCATCCCTGCGGTGGTGGGCACAGGGAGGGCGACCAGCACGTTGGCCGACGGGCAGCCGGTGACAGTGTCCTGCGCCGAAGGCGACGCCGGCTTCGTCTACGACCGCATCCTGGATTTTCGCGTCGAGTCGACCGAGCTCGGCACCATGCCGGACATTCCCGTCAAGATCATGATGAATGTCGGCACACCCGATCAGGCGTTCGCGTTCTCCCGTATCCCCAACGCCGGCGTCGGCCTGGCCCGGCTAGAGTTCATCATCAATCGGCAGATCGGCATCCATCCCAAGGCGCTGCTGGAGCTGGAGCGGCTGCAGGAACCGTTGCATAGCACGATCGTCGAGGCGATCGCCGCTTATCCGAGCGCCAGGGAGTTCTTCGTCTCGCGCGTCGCGGAGGGTGTCGCCACCTTGGCGGCGGCATTCGCACCGCATCCCGTGATCGTGCGGATGAGCGATTTCAAGTCGAACGAATACGCCAACCTGGTCGGCGGCGAACTGTATGAGCCGCACGAAGAGAACCCGATGATCGGCTATCGCGGCGCCTCCCGCTACCTCTCTGGCGACTTCGCGGCCTGCTTCGCTATGGAGGCAGAAGCGCTGAAGTACGTACGCGACGACATGGGCCTGAGCAACGTCAAGATCATGATCCCGTTCGTGCGGACCCTGACCGAGGCCGAAGGGGTGATCGGCCTGCTGGCTGAGCATGGGTTACGTCGAGGGGAGAACGGGCTGGAGGTGATCATGATGTGTGAGCTGCCGTCCAACGCCGTGATCGCCGATCAATTCTTGGACCACTTCGACGGATTCTCCATCGGGTCCAACGACATGACCCAGCTGACCCTCGGCCTGGACCGCGACTCCGCCCTGATCGCCGCGGGCTTCGACGAACGCGACCCAGCCGTGAAGTACATGATCAGCGCCGCGATCCAGGCGTGCAAGAAGCGCGGCAAGTATGTCGGCATCTGCGGCCAAGGGCCATCCGACCACCCCGACCTCGCTGAATGGTTGGTCGCCGAAGGTATCGACACGCTCTCGCTCAACCCCGACACAGTCGTGGAGACCTGGATCAGGCTGGGTGAACTCGCCGCCAAGGTCTAGGCCCAGCGCCTCTGCCGCCATCCGTGGCCTTGTGCGGAAAGACGCGCGGCCGAAGGGCGAATGCGGCTTGAATTCGTGGCTTTGTGCGGAGAGACGTACGGGCACGGCGTGCGCGCCCGTCGGCTAACGTCACCTGCGCGAAGATCCGGCCCTTGCGCTCGAAAGGCCGTCGATGGCGGCTACCTCCTCGGCGGTCAGCTCGATCCGTACACCGGCGGCGTTGGCCACAATGCGCTCGCGGTGCGACGACTTGGGGATCACGACGAAGCCGTGCGCGACATGCCAAGCGACGATCGCCTGTGCGGTCGTCGCATCGTGCTCCGATGCGATGGACACCAGAGTCGGGTCTTTCAGGTTGCTCACTTTGAACGGGCTGTAGCCCTCCAGCACCACTCCGCGGCGCTCCAGCCCTGCGACCACATTTCGGTCGTACAGCGGCGGACCC
>DASQUD010000191.1:0-10009 GCA_035641455.1 Propionibacteriaceae bacterium
GGAGCCCTACGGGCTCGGTATCCCGGCCAAGAATGTCGACTTCGTCCGGTTCGTCAACGCTCGGTTGGCACAGTTGCGCTCGAACGGGGACTGGACCGACATCTACAACCGCTGGCTCAGGGCCCCGCTTGGGCCAGCACCCGACCCGCCCAAGGCCGTGTACGGCAGGGAACCGTGAGCGTGACCGGACCGGCGACGTCCGGGCGGGCCAGCGCACCTACCGCCCCCGGGCGTCTGGGCATGCCTTTGGAAACCCAAGCGGCGATGGTCTACCTCGACGCCCTCGGTCACTGGCGTGACGAGCGCAAGCGCGAACTCGACGAGCTTGATCAGGCGGCGCTCGGCGCTCGGGACGGCACTCAGCTGACCGGGGACATCGCGCTGTCCATGGCGTTGTGGCAGGCCGTGTCCGACCGGTACGAGTTGCTGGCCGCGACCTGGAACTCAGGACGCGCTGGCGTTGCGGAGCGCGAGCGGATGGCCACGCTGATCTGGGGACGGCTGGACGCCACGATCAATCCAAGCCTGCTGGCACGGACCGGCGAAGGGGGACTCGGCCTTCCCAGCCAGCCACGCATGGCCGCCGCTTCGGGCCTGGCGGTTTCCCTGCCTGAAGCATGCCGGCTCTCTGATGCTTTGCTGTCGCAGCTCCGGGTTCGGTTGGGCCTCGACCCCAGCGGCGCCGCCACCACCGAGCAGATCCGCCGGCTGCGCGCCCAGATGGAGCGGATCCGGGAGCAGATCGATCTCGAGCCGGCCGGGTCGGCCCAGCAAGCGGCCGCCGAACGGCAGTCACGGATGGCTCGGCGGCTCAAGGAGATTGCGGACAAGGCCGGCCGCGGCGGCGATGTGGGCGGTCTCCTCGGACCGCTGGAGATCGAAGCTGCGACCTTTGAACGGGATCTGATCGTGGCGGCGTCGCGACGGCGTGAGGCGACGGGGAAGGTGGAGCTGGCGCGCCGCAAACAAGCTGACCTTCAGGTACGGGAGGAGGCCCTGACCGAGCTCGTGCGCCAATGTCTGGCTGCCGTTGACCCCGCGCCGCACTATGCGGTCCCGGATGTCGACGCCCTCGGTCCACCTCCCAACACGTCGGCGAAGCTCGACGACTACCTCCGTCGACTTGATCAAGTGGCCCGCGCGATGACTGTGGCACAGGAGGCCTACGCAGCTGCGATGCACGAACGCGATGAGCTCTCGGGACGGCTGAATGCCTACCATGCCAAGGCGGTGGCGACGGCCGCGGCCGATCGACTAGAGGTCGCCCGTGCGTACGCCATGGCCCGGGAGGAACTGGACCGCCGGCCGGCACGGATGGCGATCGCCGCCCAGTTGGTCGGCCTTTATTCGACGTACTTGCAGTTCGCTTCCCGGGAGTCGTCATGACCGCTTGCACGCAGCCCGGATGCACGGGCACCATCGTCGACGGCTATTGCGACGTCTGCGGCACCCCGCCCAGCGCACCCGCTTTTGCTCCTGCGGGCAGAGCGGCAGCAGTGAGGGCGTCCGTGAAGGACACCGGAGTCCCCGACGACGCCGCCGCGGCTTCTCCAGCTGGCGCAACGTCCACCAGAACCCGCGGGTCCAGCCGGCTGGGTTCCACTGCGCTCGGCTCGAGCCGATTGACCGCGGCTGGCTCCAAGATCACCAAGCGAGTGCACTCCGACTCGTCGCGACTGCGTTCGGCCCGTCTGGGCGCCGGTCTGACCCGCGTCCCGCCGGCCCCGGTGATCGACGCATCACAGGCGATTATGAAGAACCCGCAGATCCCGGAAGAGAAGCGCTTCTGTGCCAACTGCGGCTCCCCCGTTGGCCGTTCTCGCAACGGCCAGCCGGGTCGGGCGGAGGGGTTCTGTCCCAAATGCGGCAACGCGTACTCCTTCACCCCCAAGCTTCGGCCCGGTGAACTTGTTGCCTCGCAGTACGAAGTCGCTGGCTGCCTGGCGTACGGGGGTTTGGGCTGGATCTATCTCGCTCGAGACAAGAACGTTTCCGACCGCTGGGTCGTGCTCAAAGGCCTACTGAACACCGGCGACAAAGACGCCCTGACGGTTGCCATCGCGGAACGGCAGTTCCTCGCCCAGGTCGAGCATCCCCTGATCGTGGAGATCTACAACTTCGTCACTCACGGTGACGCCGGATACATCGTCATGGAATACGTCGGCGGCACGTCGCTGAAGCAGATCCTGAAGGAACGGATGCGCGCGGCGGGCGGCGCGTACGATCCGCTGCCGGTGGATCAGGCGCTGGCTTACATCCTGGAGATCCTGCCGGCCTTCACGTATTTGCATGATCTTGGCCTGGTCTATTGCGATTTCAAGCCCGACAACCTGATCCAGGTCGGTGACGCGGTCAAACTGATCGACCTCGGCGGCGTGCGCCGAATCGATGATCAAGAGTCGGCGATTTACGGCACCGTCGGTTACCAGGCACCCGAAGTGGCTCAGGTCGGTACCACGGTGGCCTCCGACATCTACACCATCGGCAGGACCCTGCTGGTGTTGATGATGGAGTTCCGCGGCTACCAGAGCAAGTACGTCGCCAGCCTGCCGCCAGTCGATGAGACACCCCTGTTCGCCGAACACGACTCGCTCTACCGGCTGCTCCTCAAAACCTGCGCTCCAGATCCAGCGGACCGGTTCGGGTCGGTAGACGAGCTCCGGGTCCAGACGCTTGGCATTCTCCGGGAGGTGGTAGCCGAAAAAACCCCGGGCACAGCCCTCACGTCCGCAGCTTCCGTGCTTTTCGAGGCGCCAGCGATCACCAGCGACGCGTTGGAGTGGCACGAGCTGCCGCCACTGCGCGCCGACACGAGCGACCCGCAGTACCCGTGGCTGAGCAACATCTCACTCGACGACCCTGCCACACGCTTACGCGAACTGCGGCGCGCACCGGCCGTGACAGCCGAGGTGCTGCTGGCCAGCTGCCACGCGGCACTTGAACTTGGCAAGCCGGAGCTTGTCGACGAGTTCGTCAATGCGATGCTCGGCAACGACCCGTGGGAGTGGCGGGCCGTCTGGGTGAGCGGACTGGCAAGCCTGCAGCGTCGAGACTTCGCCGCAGCCCAAGCCTCCTTCAATGCGGTCTACGGGCAGGTCCCCGGTGAACTGGCCGCCAAGCTGGCACTTGCGCTGGCCTGCGAGCGCGGCGGGGAAGATGTCATCGCAGAGTCCCTCTACCGGACCTGCGCCAGCACCGACGCCAACTACGTGGCGCCGGCCGCCTTCGGCATGGCCCGAATCCGAGCCGCCCGCCACGACGTCGCCGGCGCAGTCGCCGCACTTGATCTTGTGCCGTCCACGAGTCGAGCCTTCCCCGAAGCGCGCAGACTTCGCGCGATTCATCTGTACGAATCAGACGCGGGGCTACCCTCGCTGTCCAAAGCGCTGGAGAGCGTCAACGGCGTTCGTCTTGATCCTCGGGAACAGGCCCAGTTGACTGCCGAGATTCTTCGCCGGGCACTCGCCGAGGTGGGTCGAAGCGGGCCGAAGCAGAACATTCAGCTCGGCCCCTATCGTGCTACCGACGACTCCCTGCGGGATGGGTTGGAAGCTACCTATCGAACGATGGCCGCAGTGGAGACGGACGAGGCCCGTCGCTATGAGCTGGTCGATCAGGCCAATGCCGTGCGAAGGTGGACACTGCGATGACCGATCCTGCGCTTGCCGCACCCGGGAAAACGACGCCGAAATGTCCCAACTGCGGAAACCCGGTCGCGCCGAGTGCGAGCTTCTGTGAAGCATGCGGCGCCACCCTGACGCCAACCGCAGCCGAGGATGGCTCGGATCAGCCCGCCCCGGAGCTGGAGTCGCCGATCACCTTGTCCCGGCCCGTGGAGGCCAGCACGCTGGAAACTGATCCGCCTGACGGTTTCGACAAGACGCTGGTAGTAGCCCGGCCATGTGCCAATTGCGGGGGCGAGATCGGGTCCGACGGCTACTGCCTGACCTGCGGGACCAAAGCGCCCACCGAACGTGATCACTACACCGAGCATCCCGCAGCCTGGGTAGCCGCCTGCTGTGACAAAGGGATCCGCCATTTCCGCAACGAGGACGCCACGGCTGTCGCCGCGGACCCCGACGGTGGCGGCCGGGCCGTCCTGGTCGTCTGTGACGGGGTATCGACATCCGTGGACTCCGACGTGGCCAGCTTGGCAGCAGCGCGCACCGCACGTGATGTCTTGATCGCTCAGCGGCCGGCAGGTATGGGCGTACCGGCCAGTCGGTCTGCCGCTATCGCCACCGCCCTGGAGGCGGCCGCAGCCGCAGCGAACGCAGCCGTCATTGCTAACACGGCGACAGACAGCAACAGCGCGGCATCATGCACGTTTGCGGCCGCGGTGGTCGAAGACAATCTCATCGTCTTCGGCAATGTGGGCGACAGCCGGGTGTACTGGATCCCGGATCGCGGCAGCCGCGGAGAGCCTCAGGAGCTTAGCCTCGACGACTCGGTCGCGCAGGTACGCATTGCCATGGGGGTCCCCCGGGAGGAGGCGGAGAACGGGCCACAAGCGCACGCCATCACCAAATGGCTGGGACGGGATACACCGGACTTCGTGCCTAGGACGGGGTCAATCGAGGCCAACGGGCCGGGCTGGCTGCTGGTGTGCTCCGATGGCCTGTGGAACTACGTCTCCGAAGCTTCCGATCTGCAGGCCCTCATCGCCGACCTGAGCGACGCTGACGCCGATCCACTCGCGCTGAGCTCGGCCCTGGTCGGCTGGGCGAACGATCAAGGCGGCAAGGACAACATCTCGGTGGCCCTGGCCCGCATTGAGGCGCCCTGAGCCTGGCAATGGCCGTGCCCTGAGCCCTCTCGAAGAGCCGGCAGGCATACTGACCCGGACGACCAAGAAAGAGGTGATTGATCATGGCCGAGTTCAGCGCGAGCGTCTATCAAAACGAGTTCCTGCCTGACGGGGGCACAGACGTGAACGCCATTGTCACGGTCACCTGCTCGGGCGCTGGAGCGGCGGGTCAGACCGGTGCCGGCGACGCAGGCGAGATCATCATTGTGGACACGTCGGGCTCGATGGGCCGGATGAAACTGGAAGCCGCGAAATTGGCCGCTTCGGCCGCCGTCAACCAGATTCTCGACGGAACCTGGTTTGCCGTTGTGGCGGGCACCCATCAGGCCTATCTTGCCTATCCCCCGGTGCGCACTGGCACCGGAATGGTTCGCATGGATGCCCGTACGCGCTTCGACGCGCACCAGGCAATCAGCATGTTCCGTTCCGACGGCGGCACCGCGATGGGCACCTGGCTAACCCTGACCGGCCGATTGTTTGACTCGGCACCCATGCTGGCCCAGCGCCATGCGATCTTGCTGACCGACGGGGAGAACCACAACGAAACCCCTGAGCAGCTGACTTCGGCGATACGCGGCGTCACTGGCAAGTTCCAGTGCGACTGCCGTGGCGTGGGTGTTGACTGGCAGGTCGCGGAGGTACGTCGGATCGCCCAGGCGCTGCTCGGCACGGTGGACATCATTCCCAGCCCCGAACAAATGGGGCAGGTCTTCGCGGAACTGATGCAGCAGTCGATGAGCCGCGGGGTTGCCGACGCGCAGCTCCGGGTGTGGGCGCCCCAAGGTGCCCAGGTGCTGTTCGTGCGACAGGTTTCGCCGACGGTGGAGGACCTGACGGCACGCCGAGTCGAGGTGAACCCACTCACCGGCGGCTATCCCACCGGGTCGTGGGGTGACGAGTCGCGGGACTACCACGTAAGCGTCCGACTGTCCGCCAAGGCAATCGGCCAAGAACAGCTTGCCGCACGGGTACAGCTGGCTATCGGCGATCAAGTAGTGGCTCAGGGACTGGTGAAGGCAAGGTGGTCCGATGACGACCACCTGACCACCCGGATCAACCCCGAGGTGGCCCACTACACCGGACAGACCGAATTGGCGCAGGCCATTCAGGACGGCCTCGCGGCTAAGGCGGCCGGGGACGTGGACACCGCAACCATGAAGCTCGGACGAGCCGTCCAGCTCGCCGCCGAGACCGGCAACGACGAGGCCACCGCCAAGTTGCAAAAGGTAGTCGACATCGACAATGTGGAGACCGGGACCGTGCGGCTGAAGCGCTCAATCGACAAAGCCGACGAGATGGCCCTGGACACCGCGTCAACCAAGACCACCCGAGTTCGCAGCTGAACATAAGCGCCAACGCCCAAGACAGGACACCTTGATGACAGCAGTGTGCCCGGCCGGACACACCTCACAGTCCGACGACTACTGCGACGTCTGTGGAATGCCCATCGGAGCCGGCGCGGCCACCCCCGAAGCCGCGGCTCCGCCACCTCCAACGGACGCCCCCCCGCAGGCGCCCGCGCAGACCAGCCGGCCTACCCAAAGTTGTCCCAACTGCGGAACCCCCAATGTCGCCGACGCGCTGTTCTGCGAGGCCTGCGGCTATGACTTCACCACAGGGACGATGCCCCGGCCGGTGGCACCGCCCGAGGAGCAGGAGGCGGCCACGAGTTCACCAGATGCAGATCAAGCTGGTCCTACGGAAGCGCCGGCTGCAGCATCGTTCGACTGGGTGGCCGAGGTCTGGATCGACCCTGAGTGGTACGAGGCGCAGGAAAGCCCGGATCCGCTGCCTTCGGCCGGCCTGCCGGACATCGTGCCGCTGCGGCCGACCTCGGTGCTGGTCGGCCGCACGTCAAGAAGTCGCAACATCCATCCGGAGATCGATTGCGATCCTGACAGCGGCGTAAGCCGGCGCCAGTGCCAGCTGACCACCGACGGCACGCGCTGGTGGGTGGAAGACCTTGACTCGTCCAATGGCACGTTCGTCGGTTCTGCGGCTGGCACCATGCCAACCGACCCCATTCCGGTCGGCGTGAAGCGGGAGCTGAAGCCCGACGATCGCGTCTACATGGGCGCTTGGACGCGTCTGGTCATCCGCCCCGCTACCGATGAAGAGAAAGCAACTGCTTAGCTGGTCAGGTTGCTCGTTCAGCACGCCATTTGCAGGAGGAACCCGTGGAGATAAAGGTCGGCATCCAGCACGTCACCCGCGAGATCGCGGTGGAGACCACCGAGTCGGCCGCCGACGTGCAGAAGGCGTTCGAGGACGCGGTCAACGGCAACGGCTCAGGCGTGTTCACCCTGACCGACGAGCACGGCCGCAAGGTGCTCATTCCGGCCGACCGAATCGCCTACGTCGACATCGGGGAAGAGAACGCTCGCCGCGTCGGCTTCGGCGCGGTGTGACTTTTGTTCGCGAGCGCGATCGCGCTCGCGAACAGATCTGGACCGTTCGCGAGCGTCGGTAGATCGCGCGGCCCTGTCTGGACGAGCGACGGAGTGCGACATGCACTTCGTCGCGCGAGCGAGTGAGGAAGACAGGGTCTTGAGAGCGCGATCGCGCGAGCGAACAAACTAGGACTCTAGGCCAAGGGTGGACATGCGGCGGGCGTGATTCTCGACGAGGCGGGTGAACATCCGGCTGATCGCTGCTAGGTCCATACCCGGACGGTCGACCGTTCCGGTCAGCAGGCTGGTCAGGGCGTCACGATTCGCGGCGACCCGCTGAGCTTGGCTCAGCGCCTCGCCGACCAGCCGGCGTCCCCAGAGCGCCAGGCGCCCAGCCACCCTCGCATCAGCACCGATTGCAGCTCTTACCTTCTCGACGACGAAGTCAGCGTGACCGGCGTCCGCGAGAACCTCGTGCACCAGGCTGCGAGTATCGGAGTCGACGAAGGCGGCCACCTCGCGGTAGAAGTCGGCGGCGAACCCGTCCCCGACGTAGGCCTTCAGCAACCCCTCCAGCCAGTCTTTCGGCTTGGTGTATGTGTGGTAAGCGTCGAACGCCGCGTGAAAGGGCTTCATCGCGTCCATCACGTCAACTCCGCTGGTCGCGAGGTGGGTGCGAACTTGCTCGAAGTGCGCGACTTGTCGAGCAGCCATGGTGGCCAAGTGCACCTTGTCAGACAGCTCAGGGGCCATCCGGCCGACTTCGGCCAGCCTCTCAAAGGCGCTGAGCGCACCGTAGGCAAGGATGCCGAGGAGATCCACCGCACCCTGCCGGTAGGGCTGGTCGTCGACCCACGGCTCCGCTTGCTTGATCGACTCCTCGCTCATGGCCGCAGCCTAGGCCGCAGAGTGACCTGACCGGTACCTGCCGAGCTGAGCCCGGCGGTCACTGCGCACTCGCGCGACCCAAGGACGCAATGCCGTTAGACTACGGGAATTCGCGGCGCAGTCTTGGGGGGCGACGTCGCGCAGGTGGTGGCCGTGCGCTCAACCGCACCCGCCGCCGCCCACAAGATCACGCAATCAAAGGCACGATACTGAGCGAAGAAACCCAGGCAGCGGATCGCAGGACATTCAGCGATCTCGGGGTCCTGCCATCCATCGTGGATGCACTCGCCCGATCCGAGATTGTCCATCCGTTCCCGATTCAAGCAATGGCGATTCCCATTGCCCTGACCGGCACGGACATGATCGGCCAGGCTCGAACGGGAACGGGCAAGACTCTCGCCTTCGGCATCACCATCCTGCAGCGCATCGTTATACCTGGTGAACGGGACTTCGCTCAGCTTGCCCGACCTGGCTCGCCGCAGGCGCTGGTCGTGACTCCGACGCGCGAGCTGGCGCTGCAGGTGAGTGCCGACATTGCCGCCGCGTCCACCCAGCGTGCCGCGCGGATCCTCACCGTCTACGGCGGGGTCGGCTATGACGCGCAGCTCGACGCCCTCCGCGACGGAGTCGAGGTGGTCGTCGGCACGCCTGGTCGGCTACTTGATCTTGCCAACCGCGGCACGCTGGATCTCAGTCGGATCAAGGTGCTCGTGTTGGACGAGGCCGACGAGATGCTGGACCTCGGCTTCCTACCCGACGTGGAGCGAATTCTGAGCAAGACCCCTGAGCTCCGCCAGACCATGCTTTTCTCGGCGACCATGCCGGCTGCCATTGTCACGTTGGCCCGCCGTCATCTCAGGCACCCGGTGAACATCCGGGCGGAATCGCCGTCCGATACGACGACCGTGCCGACCACCGCACAGTTCGTCTACCAGGCACACGAACTCGACAAGCCCGAGATCGTGGCCCGAATTCTGCAGGCGGAGAATCGCCACCGAGTGATGATCTTTTGCCGGACCAAGCGCTCCGCGCAGCGAGTGGCCGACGACTTGGACGAGCGTGGTTTCGCCGCCACCTCCATCCACGGGGACCTCTCGCAGGTGTTGCGGGAGAAGGCACTGAAGCGGTTCCGGGAAGGACGCATCGACGTGCTGGTCGCCACTGATGTCGCCGCCCGGGGCATCGACGTGGAGGGCGTTACCCATGTGATCAACTACGAGTGTCCGGAGGATGACAAGACCTACATTCACCGGATCGGCCGGACCGGCCGGGCTGGCGCTTCGGGAATCGCCATCACGTTCGTGGACTGGGCCGACCAGACCCGCTGGAAGGTGATCAACAGCACCCTTGGCCTACCGTTCGAGCAGCCGCAGGAAACGTACTCGACGTCGCCGCATCTTTACCACGATCTCGGCATCGATCCGGGGGCCAAGGGTCGCATCGCCGCGCCTCGTACGAAGCCGCCCGAACCGATGTCGCAACCGCGCGAGCGGCCGGCGCGCCGCTCGCGTACCCGTCAGCGACTACGCAATGGGGTTCCAGTGCCTCGCGGCGAGAACGCCGCTCCGGATCCGGAGGGCGAGCCGGCCGTCCGAGCCGCTCAAGCCGCCGATCCGGAACCCGCTCCACGGCGTCGGCGACGTCGACGCAGTCACCGATCGGCACCGGAGGCGTGACGGAAGTGGTGGGCGTCAGCTCATCATGACCATCCGCCGGGCGATCGTGGCAACCTGCGTCAGCGGGCCAACCCGAGCGGACGGGCAATCACGACCAGGTTCCGGTCATACCCGCCTCGGTCTGGATGGTAGGCGCCGGTACACGTGATCAAGACCAGGCGATGGTCACCGGTCTGGTCAAACGTCCGACTGTCCGAGGCCAACGCACCCCGAGCGACCTCCTGGACGGCAATCACGCGATATGTGAG